>PDZU01000015.1 GCA_002753095.1 Magnetococcales bacterium | reverse complement strand
GCGCCGCACAGATACGCCCCCCGCAGGACCACTCTTTGGGAGGGCGGACGCCCGACTTTAACCGTGCGGTAGCTGGTTGTTCGGTGTTGATTTGTACCTCGCGCAGAACCCATTGGGGGGCAGTGCGCATTGGCGCAGAGGAGCGCGCCAATGCGCACTGCTTGCGTCAATTAGGCGCGCTGCGCCGACGCAAAAAACGCGTCGGCTTAGTGTGAAAAGCGCGCCAAAAGCAAAAGCAAAAAGCAAAAGCCAAAAGCCAAAAGCCAAAAGCCAAAAGCCAAAAGCAAAAGCAAAAGATCAAGTTCCCAAGGCTCCGCCCTGGACCCGCCAGGGAGCTGCGCTCCCTGGACCCGCAGTCATTTTGGTGCAATGTACCTCGATTCTGGTCAGGGTTCCCCCAATTCAATCAGCCGTTTACTGGGATAACCGGGTTGTTCCCACACCAGACGCGGCACGGCATATCCGGGCAAACGACGCTGCAATTGCAGCCAAAGCTGCCGGGCAACAACAGTCGGTACCTGAAAATGCGCCGCGCCAGCGACAGGATCCAATTGGTGGAGATAGTAGGGCACAATCTGATGGTTGATCAGCATTTCACAGAGTTGGGCCAGGGCCTCGATTGAATCGTTGACCCCCTTGAGCAAAACCGTCTGATTCAGCAACAACACCCCGGCCTGCCGTAGTCGTCGCAGGGCATGCAGAACCGCCGCATCCAACTCATGGACATGGTTGCAGTGAATCACCACAATAGGCGCCAAACGACTACCCGTGAGCCACTGAATCATCTGGTTGCCAATCCGTTTCGGGGTGACAACCGGCATGCGGCTGTGTAAACGCAACCGTTGCAGATGGGGGATGGCAGCCAGTTGCTCCGTCAATTCCCGCAACACCCGATCCGAAACCATCAAAGGATCTCCCCCAGAGAGGATGATCTCGCGCACAGAACTCTCCTGTCGGATCCAGTCGATGGCCGCTTGCCACGACTGGGGCGAGGGCTTGGCCT
This sequence comes from Magnetococcales bacterium, assembly GCA_002753095.1. Classification (GTDB taxonomy): domain Bacteria; phylum Pseudomonadota; class Magnetococcia; order Magnetococcales; family Magnetaquicoccaceae; genus Magnetaquicoccus. The sequence goes on along the minus strand of PDZU01000015.1, from coordinate 52,050 downwards.
CGTTACTGTGGCGACGGAAACAGTAACGGCAATGGATCGGGCAGGAGTGGGTGAGCAATAGCAGAGCGCGGCCAGCATATTTGTGCAATAGTCCAGGAATGGGTTGTACCTGCTCTTCGCCCAGAGGATCAGAGCAAAAACCGGGCACCTTCTCCGCCTCTTGCGGGGTGGGTGCGACTTGGCGCAACAGCGGATCCTGGGGATTGTGCCAATCGATGCGCCGCTGCCAATGGGAGGGGATCCGCAGCGGATAACGCTGCAAAATCTGCCCCAAAGCGCTTGCATCGGCATGCGGAAGGGGAGGATGGTTATTTTTCTGCTGCACTGGCGCAGCCTGTTCCTTGGCGATGGGCGGCATATCGTTTATAAGTGTCGGCGCAAGAGTCGGTAATTTTTTTGGTAACACAAATACAGCGTAAGGGAAAACAATGCTAACCCATAATCAACTACGGCAGGGCTCGCGGGTGGAAATCGACAGTTTGCCCTGGATTATCGTCGGTGCAGATTTTGTCAAGCCGGGCAAGGGGCAGGCCTTTACCAAGATCAAGATCAAAAATCTGATCGATGGGCGGGTGATCGAACGGACCTTCAAGTCCAGCGAAACCGTGGCCAAAGCCGATGTGATCGATACCGAGATGCAATATTTGTACAGTGACGGCGAATTTTGGCACTTCATGGATCCAGGCAGTTGCGAACAGGTGGCTTTGACCAATGTTCAGGTGGGGGACGCGCTCAGTTGGCTCAAAGAGCAGGAAGCCTATCAGGTTACCCTTTGGAAAGGCAAGGCCATTGCCGTGCAGGCGCCGCAGTTTGTCATTTTGACCATTGCCCAGTGTGAACCGGGTGTCAAAGGGGATACCGTGTCTGGAGCGACCAAACCGGCAGTCCTGGAGACGGGAGCCACGGTCAAGGTGCCACTGTTTGTTAATGAAGGGGAACGGATTCGGGTCAATACCCTGACCGGAGAGTATGTGGAACGGGCCAAGTAGACCATGCGCAAGGATGCCGATTGGCGACCGGTAGCCAGTTGGCCGGTGCTGCAGCGACGCGCGCAGTTACTGGCACGCATTCGGGCCTTTTTCCTGCAACGGGGTGTGGTGGAGGTGGAGACACCGCTGCTCTTGGCGGCGGTCGCGCCAGAACTGCACCAGGATCCCATTCGCTGCGCTGCAGGCTATCTGCAGGGTTCGCCAGAGACGGCCATGAAACGGTTGCTGGCAGCCGGGGCAGGCTCGATCTACCAAATGGGGCGCGCTTTTCGCGCAGATGAGGTGGGTCGGCTGCACAACCCGGAGTTTACCCTGCTGGAGTGGTACCGACCGGGCTGGACGCTGGCTGAACTGATGCAGGAGGTGGCACTGCTGGTGTGTACCATCCTGGAGTGGCCACACCCTACAGGCGGCTGCAGTGCCTCAGAGGGGAGTCTCCATCTGACCTATGCCGAAGCCATGCAGCGCTGCGCCGGGGTTGATCCCTGGTGCGCAACACTGGACCAACTGCGGCAACTCTGTCGTGCGGAGGGGGCTGACACGGCTCTGGAGGGGATGGAGCGCCAGGATCTGCTGGACTTTCTGCTGGTGCAAAAGGTGGAACCAGCCTTGCGTGCGCAGGGTGGAATGGTATTCTTAAGCGATTTTCCGGCGGCAGCAGCGGCGATGGCCGAGATCGTTCCTGGAGAGCCAGCGCTGGCCCGTCGCTTTGAACTCTATGTCAACGGTATCGAACTGGCCAATGGCTACCAGGAGTTGCGCGATGCCGAAGAACAACGACAGCGCTTGCTTGCAGTCAATCGGCAACGGGTAGAACAGGGCAAAAGTGCGCTGCCTGTGGATGCACTGTTTTTGCAGGCCATGGAAGCCGGCTTGCCCCCCTGTGCCGGGGTGGCCGTCGGGGTGGATCGGCTGATCATGTTGGCGTTGCAGACGGCGTCTATCCAGGAGGGCATGGCCTTTCCGTTGCCGTTGGGGTAAAGAGTGATTCATTGTGTCATAGACTAGGAGGAAGCCATGGTACTTTTATACAGTGCTCCGGGAACGATGGGGGCTGCGGCTGGCGATTTTTCCTTGCCGGGGGTTGATGGCAAAGAGCACTCTTTGGCCGATTATGCAGCGGCGCAGGTGTTGGTGGTGATGTTCATCTGCAACCATTGCCCCTATGTACAATCCATCGAAGGACGCTTGATCGAACTGGCCAAAGAGATGCAGCCTCTCGGTGTCTCCTTCGTGGCCATCAACAGCAACGATCCGGTGAGCTATCCAGAAGATAATCTGGAGAACATGAAAAGACGGGCCAGGGAGCGTGGCTATCCGTTTGCTTATCTGATGGACGAAAGCCAGGAGGTGGCCCACGCCTATGGGGCGGTCTGTACGCCCGATTTTTTTGTCTTCGACCGGGAACGAAAACTGCGTTATCGGGGTCGATTGGATGATTCACCCCGTAATCCGGCTGCCGTGCGTAACCAGGAGATGAAACAGGCCATCATGGCCCTGTTGTCCGGTGAGTCGGTGCCAGAACCTCAACATGCCGCCATGGGTTGCAGTCTGAAGTGGCGGGAATAACCGCCCGTGGCCACAGGGAGTACCAATGACTCTCCAGCCGATTGCTGATCAACCGGATCAGTCTGCTGCCGCAGAACCAAACATCCGGGAAATTCCCTATAACTATACCTCATTCTCCGATCGTGAGATCGTCATTCGCTTTTTGGGCGAAGAGAGTTGGGCGATCCTGAATCGTCTGCGCCGTCGCCGGCAAACCGGTCGTTCGGCGCGGATGCTCTTCGAGGTGCTGGGCGATCTGTGGATATTTGCCCGCAATCCATTGCTGCAGGAGGATCTGTTGGCGGATGGTCGACGCCTGCAGGCGCTCTTGGCAGCCATGCAGGAGCGCCTGAGCCGGATTCGGGCCAGGGCTACCGATCCCGATACCCAGGCGTGGGTTTTCCACCTGTTGGAAAAGGCATCGGCAGAGGTTGACGCTTTTGCACACCGTTTTCGCAATCTGTCGGAGCGACGGGAGCAGATTCGCCGTCGTTTGGAGATGATCACGCGGGCTGATCATATCGATTTTAGCGTGACGGCGCGGGTTTCGCACATGACCGATGCCACCGACTGGCGGGTGGAGTGTCCGCTGTTGGTGGTGACGCCGGGCAGTGAAGAGGAGGTTGCCCCGCTGGCCGCCGCCTGCATCGAATTGGGCTTGAGCCTGATTCCCAGAGGTGGGGGGACCGGCTATACCGGTTCGGGCGTGCCCCTGACGCCGGAGACGGTGGTCTTCAACCTGGAAGCGTTGGACAGCATTGGCCCGGTCACCCTGCGTCCGGCGCTGGGGGTGGCCCAGACGGTGCCAACCCTGCAGGTTGGCGCGGGGGCGGTGACCAAACAGGTGGCCCTGGCCGCCGAGGCGGGGGGCTTCATCTTTGCCGTGGATCCCACCTCACAAAACGCCTCTACCATCGGCGGCAATATTGCCATGAATGCCGGGGGAAAAAAAGCGGTTCGTTGGGGAACCACTCTGGACAATTTGCTCTCCTGGCGCATGGTGGTGGCAGCGCGTGATGGCAAAACCGGGGTGGAGTGGCTGGAAGTGCAACGTCTGGAACACAATCTGGGCAAGATTCATGATCTGCCGCAGGCCCGTTTTCAGGTGCAGCGCTGGGCCATGGATGGTCGTACAGCGTTGGGCGAGCCTGAGACGATCACCTTGACCCGCGAAGAGATTCGCAAACAGGGTTTGGGCAAGGATGTGACCAATAAATGGTTGGGCGGCTTGCCGGGGGTGCAAAAAGAGGGCTGTGATGGTCTGATTACCAGTGCGGTGTTGGTGTTGCACCCCATGCCCCGCCATACCATGACGGTCTGTCTGGAGTTTTATGATCCAGATCTGGGGCGGGCGGTTCCAGCCATTGTCGAGACCAAAAACTATCTGGATGGCCATGCGGTGGTGGGCTGTGCCGGTTTGGAACATCTGGATGAACGCTATGTGCGGGCAGTGGGTTACAACGCCAAGGCCACACGCGGCGAACAACCGAAAATGGTGCTGCTGGCTGACGTGGTGGGCGATGATCCGTTGGCGGTCGCGGCAGCAGCAGAGCATGTGGTGCAACTGGCCCGACCACGCGGCGGGGAGGGTTTTATCGCCACCACCCCGGAGGGGCGGGAACGCTTCTGGTCGGACCGTTCGCGCACGGCGGCCATTGCTGCCCATACCAACGCCTTCAAGATCAACGAAGATGTGGTGATCCCGCTGGAGCGCTTGGCCGAATATAACGAAGGGATCGAACGGCTGAATATCGAACGCTCGATTGGCAACAAGCTGCGGATTTTGCAGGCAGTGAGCCGTTTCCTGAACAGCGGGGAGTGGCGCGCGCTGTTGAGCGGTGGTCTGGCCGGAAGTGTCGAGGAGGAGAATGAAGCTTTCCTGACCGGCAAGCGGGAAGCCGCTCTGCGCCTGTTGCAGCGGGTCGAAAGTCGTTGGCAGACGGTTTTGCAGCAGTTGGATCAACCGGCCAGCGATGCGCAGTTGCCGCTCAGCGAAGGAGAGCGCAGTCAGGTGAGGGCCGGAGAGACCCTTTTTCAACTGTTGTTGCGGCGGGGAATGCGCATCTCCTATCGCAGCGAGGTGGCGCAACCGCTGCGTCATCTGTTCGGCGGCGATCTCTGGGAGGGGGTGCGCAGTCAACTGGATGCCATCCATGCCCGTATCCGTTCCAGCCGTCTCTTTGCTGCCCTGCATATGCACGCCGGGGACGGCAACGTGCATACCAATATTCCAGTCAACTCCAACGATTATGAGATGTTGCGTTCTGCCGAAGAGATGGTGGAACGCATCATGGTGCTGGCCCAAACCTTGGGGGGGTGTATCTCCGGGGAGCACGGCATCGGCCTGACCAAGTTTCGTTATTTGGATGAACAGATCATCGCGCGCTTTGCCCGCTACAAGGCGCAGGTTGATCCGCATGGTTATTTCAACCCAGGCAAGCTGTTGCCGGGTTCCGGTCTGGACAACGCCTACACGCCATCGCTGCGTCTGGTGCAGAAAGAGGCGTTGATCCTCAAGGAGAGCGCCATGGAGGCGCTCAACAATGACATACGCCACTGTTTGCGGTGTGGTAAATGCAAAGCGGTCTGCTCGACCCATGTGCCCCGTGCCAATCTGCTCTATGCGCCGCGCAACAAGATTTTGGCAACCGGATTGGTGATCGAAGCCTTTTTGTATGACGAGCAGACCCGGCGCATTAGTCGGCCTACTGGGGGCAACGCGTTGCACCATTGCGCCGAATTGCAGGATTTGGCGGACCATTGCACGATTTGTCACCGTTGTGTGAAACCCTGCCCGGTGAATATTGATTTTGGGTCGGTGACCATACGCATGCGGGAGGTGTTACAGACACGGGGGCGCAAGGAGAAAAATCCCAACAAACGTTTGGCGATGGCCTTTCTGACCACCAGCGATGCCAAGGTAATTCACTGGACCCGACGCACGCTGTTGCAGGGGGGGTATGCGGCGCAGCGCTTGGGGTATCAGTGGTTGCGCCAGATGGATCCACCCAACCCGGATGAACTGCCCCATGCTACCCGTGGGGCAGCCACCTTGAACAGCCATGTGCGTCACCTGTTGTCGGCCCCGTTACCGAAACCGCAGTTGAGCCAACCGGCCCGCGCCATTTTACAATTGGAGGAGAGCGATGCCATCCCCATTTTGAAGGGAAAAGGGACGCAGGAGGTTGTGGAGACGGTGTTTTATTTTCCTGGCTGTGGCTGCGAGCGGCTTTTTTCGGAAATTGCCCTGGCCGCTCTGGCCATGCTGCGCCAAGTGGGGGTGCAGACGGTGTTGCCGCCGGGTTATTTATGTTGTGGTTTTCCGCAGGCGGCCTCTGGCGATGAGGGGATGGGACGCGCTCTGGCCATCAGCAATCGGGTGCTGTTCCACCGCATGGCCGATGCCTTGAGTGATCTGGAGATCAAAACCGTTTTGGTCTCCTGTGGTACCTGTTTGCGGCAGTTACAGGGGTATGCGTTTGACATGATTTTCCCTGGTTGTCGACTGTTGGATATTCATGAATATCTGATGGAAAAGGGCGTGCGTGCCCAGCCACAGGCAGAAGACGAACGCTTTCTTTTTCATGATCCTTGCCACTCTCCCATGAAGCTTTATGATGCCCGACAGGTTACCGCCACCCTGCTGGGCGGGCAGGTGCAGTTGACCGATCGCTGTTGTGGGGAATCCGGTCTGTTTGCCCTGTCCCGCCCGGATATTGCCACCCAGGTTCGTTATCGTAAAAGTCAGACCTTGCCAGCGCTGGAAAATACCAAAGAAGCCAAGCGGAACATACCGTTACTGACCTCCTGTCCCTCTTGTTATCAAGGCTTATCCCGGCAGAGGGAGGTGCGCGCCATTGAGTCGCGCTTTTTGGTGGTGGAGTTGGCCGAGCGCATTCTGGGCAGCGACTGGCAGCAGGAACTGCAACACGCGGAGTGGGAGCGGGTGTTGCTTTGATTGTGCGTGGGTCATTCTCTTTGTTCTACCAATCGCGTGATACAGCATGCCACTTGCAAATGCGATTGCCCCGCCAGCATGCCGCGTTTGAGTTGCAGACATCGTTGCAAACATGCTATAACCATCAAAATCATTAATCGGTGGATGGTACCGCTTATGGCGGAGTGATTCCACGCGCACCGGACGGCTTGCCATGTCTCTCACGCCCGCATCTCCTCCATCTTGTTTGTTCCTGTGCGACTTTGACGGGACGATCGTGGCGCAAAATGCCAGCATGTCCCTGTTGCAGCGCTTTGCTTTGCCCGAGTGGCGGGCAGTAGAAAAAGAGTGGCATGCTGGTCATCTCACAGCCCGTGCGGCCATGCAACAGCAGGTCTCCTTAATGCGTATGAGCGCTGACGCACTGGAGCAGTTTGTTGATCAGGTACCCATTGAGCCCGGTTTTGTCGATTTTGTCCAGAGCGTGGCCAAACAGGGGTGGGCGTTGTGCGTGGTCAGTGATGGTCTGGATGTGGTGATTCAGCGCGTGTTGCAACGCCATGGTTTGGCCCATTTGCCAGTGTTTGCCAATCAACTGCACCGTTTGTCGGACGGTTGCTATCAACTGAACTTTCCCCATGGCAGCTCTACGTGCCGCTCTGGGTCCGGCACCTGCAAGTGTGCCGTGGCCGCCCGTCAACAGGGCAGTTCTGCCGTGCGACCCATCCTGATTGGCGATGGTTGTTCCGATTACTGTCTGGCCCATGAGGTCTACGAGGTGTGGGCCAAGGATCATCTGCTCAGCTATTGCCAAGAGAAGGGGTTACCCCACTGGACACTGAGCAGTTTTGCCGCTGCCGATGCACGGGTGCAGGATCCGCAGTGGTTGCAGCGGGCATGGCCCGTCAACCGTTTTTGAATGCCATTACCAGAGCCATCGGGGAGGCAAGGCTGTGGGAGAAACAACGCCAACGCCAGAAAAAAGAGGCTTTCAGATATCCTTTTGTGGGGTGGTGACACCGGCGGGGATCAATCGCACTTGGCAAAAATCCAACGAGGAAGAGTGGCAATCGGAATATTACAATCCAGATGCCTTTATCCAGACCATGGCCAGTGTCTATGCCTATGTGCGCCTGCCTTGGGCCTTGCGGCGCAACACCTGGATTAAATATCTCTCCTTTTTGGGCAAGACTGTGCTGGATCATCTGTCACGGCGCCCCCTGACTCCAGATCAGGTGGAGATTTTGGCTGCCTCTGTGCTCTATCTGCATCGTCTGAGCCAGGGGCAACATAACCCTTTGAGCCACCTTTGGCATGATTGGCAGCGCGTGCAGCGGATTCAGGATCTGATCTCCCAGGCCGTTGCCAGCACTGGCCTGGGCACCAGTGGGCGCACAGAAATTTTATTGCACATCGCCCATGTGCGTTTCCTGGAAGATCCAGACAAGAAAATCGAACATCTGCATTTTCTGGAACGCATTGTGGAACGCAGTGTGCCGGAGATTGAAAATCGTTGCCATCTGGCCGAAGTGTGGCGGGAGTATGCCCTGCTTTGTTGTGAATTTGATACCTTTCATCAGGATGCGCGCATGGCATTGCGTCTCTCGGCCCAGGCCGCAGAACCTTATCTGGATGCCCGCATTCGGACACTGTTGGCATGGCCGCATGTTTGGATGCGGCGCCGTTATTGAGACCTGAAGAATCCAAAAGCGCCTGAGTTATTGACGTAAGCCACCTTCTGGTATGCAGGTCATGTCTTGAGGTTGGGGAGCACAATAACCGGAGGTGTGCCCCTTGCGATAGGTTGCTGGCAAGCCTTGCGGGCTTGGTTACGCCAAATCGCCATCTGGCCAATTTCGTCTGAGATACGTTATCCAGCACTACATTGCGGCGTAAAATAAAAAAATGATGCAGTGCAGTAGAGTTGTGTGCAGTGCAATATTGAAAAAAAGTAACAGAGGGCAAAGATAATGCTTGCTTTTGTCCCTTCTTTTTCCTAATCTGAGCGCACCGTTGGCCGTGGCCGGGTATCTGGCCTTAGCGTGCTTTAGGGTGTAAAACTAGATAGATTGGTTGTTTTTTTAATGGAGCAAGGCATGTCGCAGAAAATATCGGGTACAGTAAAATGGTTCAACAACTCCAAGGGCTTTGGTTTTCTGGCCCCGGATGATGGCGGTGAGGATGTGTTCGTGCATTTCTCAGCCATTCAGTCTGAGGGGTTTAAGTCTTTGGAAGAGGGGCAAAAAGTTACCTTCGAAGTTGTGCGCGGCCAGAAAGGCTTGCAAGCGGCCAACGTAACCCAAGCCTAGTTTCGCACGGAATCTGCTGTATCCCGCCTGCCGGAGTGCGCTCCGGCAGGCGGAACTCCTCCTGATGTTAAGCGGGTTCGGTTTTTTTTGGGTATCCGGGTTGTTCCTGCATGGATTTTCTCCCTGCTGTATCGTGCGGCGGCTCCTCGGCGACTGTTGATGGCGAATTCTCCGAACGATCTTTCTTCCTGAAAGCCTTTCAAGGGCGTTATCTGACGTTCGTGTTGTCCGAAGCAAGCGATCTTGCGCCGGAGAGTGTGGACGCGTTCAGGCGGCTCTTGACTGAGTTGCTGGTTGATCCTCACTGTGCAGAGCGTGAGGGCAGTCGTGTTTTGCTGCTCTACGAAGCCACAGAGAGTGTCAGCTCGGCGTTGGCTCCCGTTTTTTCATTTTTTGCCCAACTGGCACAGATTATTATCCCTGAGGTGTCGGGGGGGATGATTCCGCCGCTTTTGTGGCAACATCCAGGGGAGTGGTGTGGCAAGCGTGTGCTGGCCATTGCCGTGCCGCCTTGTCCTGGAACGCACTTTGCGGACCAAGTACTGCAATTTGGTTTGCGGTTGCGCATGTCTCGCCTGATTTGGTTGGAGCGGGAGGGGGGAATCAAAAATGAGGCGGGCGTGGTACAGGGATTTTTTAACAGTGCCCGTCTGGCGGAGTTGTTGCGCAGTCGGGAGGTGCCGCGTGCAGGGTTGCTGCAGCGCTTGCAGCGCTTGTTGGCGGGTGGGGTGAAGGCGATTGTGCTCTGTCGGATCAGTGATTTGGAACAGGAGTTGTTCACCTATCAGGGCAAGGGCTCTTTTTTCTCCCGGCACCCCTACTGTCGGGTGCGTCGCCTGGGTTTAGATGACTATGCGGAGGCGGTAGCCATTATTCGGCGTGGCGAGCAGGAGGGATTTTTACTGCCGCGTTCCGATGTCATGCTGGCGCAGGTTTTGGCGGGGAGTTTTGGGGCCTATATTCTGGAAGACCGTTTGGCGGGTATTTGCGCCTTGCACAGCACGGCTTACGAGGCGGAAAAGGCCGGAGAGGTCGTCTCGTTGTACACCTTGACCCGTTACCAGGGGGTGGGGGTTGGCGGGCAGTTGCTGGCACATCTGGTGCAGGAGGCGCGCCAGCAGGGTTTACACTCTCTCTTTGCCTGTACCCGGCATGAGCGGGTGGCAGAATTTTTTCTGCGTTGTCGTTTGGGGCGGCATCGCGATGCCTTTTATCGGGTGGATGCCGAGGTGCTGCCGTTGGCCAAATGGCAGGGATATGATCCGCTGCGCAAGCGGGAGATGATTTGTGTGCGCTTGAAGCTGGGAGAGTGAAAATGAACACGGATGTGTTGATCGTCGGGGCGGGGGTGATGGGGTGTGCCTGTGCCTATCGGTTATTGCAGGCGGGATTGCGGGTGACTCTGCTGGAAAAGGCGTTACCGGGGGTGGAATCTTCGGCCGCCGCCGCCGGTATTTTGGGTGCGCAGTCGGAGGTGGCCGGGGCTGGTCCCTTTTTTGAGTTGTGTCTGGCCAGTCGTGCGCGTTTTCCGAGCTTTGTGCAGGAGTTGGAGGAACTGACTCAGATCGCCATCGGTTATGAACGTTCCGGGGTGTTGGAGGTTGCCCTGGATGCCACAGACAAAATACCGGCGGCGGGGCGGGTGGAGTGGATGTTGGAGCGGGGGTTGCGGGTGGAGATTTTGGACCGAGAGGAGGCTCTGCGTCTGGAACCGGCCCTGCAGCCAACTTTGGTGGGGGCAAACTATTATCCAGATGATCATCAGGTTGATCCTGAGCGCTTGGTACGGGCCTTGGCGACGGCAGTGGCCCGACTTGGTGGGCAATTTTTGAGTGGTGTACAAGCCTTGCGTTTGGCGGTCGAGCAGGGGCGGGTGATCGGTATCGAGAGCGAGCGGGGTTTGTTGTGTGCCGGGGCTGTGTTGATTGCGGGGGGAGCCTGGAGCAGTCGGTTGGCGGGGATGCCCGCTTTGCGGACCACGTTGCAACCGGTGGCCGGCCAGATTGTGCAGTTGGAGAGCCGACCGGCCTTCTTTCGCCATATTGTCTATGGTTTCAAGGGGTATATCGTGCCGCGCAGCGATGGACGCATTTTGCTGGGCTCCACGCTGGAAGATCGGGGTTTTGACAAGGCGGTTACCTGTGCGGGGCTGCATCAGATTACCGGCATGGCCATGGAGATGGTGCCTGGTTTGCGCCAGGCCCGTTTGGAACGTACCTGGTCGGGATTGCGTCCCGCTTCTGGAGACAATCTGCCCCTGTTGGGGGCTGGTCCTTTGCCGGGATTGTTTCTGGCGACCGGTCACTACCGCAACGGCATCCTGCTGACCCCGATGACGGCAGAGGCGATTGCCGCACAGATTGTCGGCACGCCCCTCGCCGTTGATCTCACTCCCTTTCATCCCTGAGAAGCACCTCCCTTGAACAGGCCAATGGCAACAGACAACCAGGCATCAACCCCCGTCCCTGGCAAAACACGGGTGGCTGTGGCCATGTCTGGCGGGGTGGACTCTGCCGTGGCGGCAGCCCTCCTTTTGCAGCAGGGTTACGAGGTGATCGGGTTGACCATGCGTCTCTGGAGTGGCAGTTCTGGTGATCCGACCCGGCGCAGTTGCTGCAGCACGGAAGATGTCCAGGATGCCCGTCGGGTGGCGCAAACCTTGGGAATTCCCTTCTATATCGTTGATCTGGAGACTGAATTTCGCCAAGCTGTCGTCGATGATTTTGTGCAGAGCTATGGCCATGGCTTGACCCCCAACCCCTGCATCCGCTGCAACCAGCATCTGAAATTTGATTTTTTGTTACGGCGGGCCTTGGCCCTGCAGGCACAATTTTTGGCGACCGGTCACTATGCGCAACGGGTGGAGAGTTCCAACGGGGTGCAACTCTGGCGTGGTCTGGATCGCAGCAAGGATCAATCCTACTTTCTTTTTACCGTGACCAGCGCCCAACTGCAGCATCTGCGTTTTCCTCTGGGCGGTTTGCAAAAGGCAGAAACCCGTGCCTTGGCAGAACAATTTGGGCTCCATCTGGCGGAAAAAAGTGAAAGCCAGGATCTCTGCTTTGTGCCGGATGGCGACAAGGATCGCTTCTTGCGTTTGAGTAACCCAGGGATGTTTCAGTCTGGAGAAATCGTCGATCTCCAGGGCAATCGGCTGGGGCGCCACAACGGATTGGCCTGCTATACCGTGGGGCAGCGGAAAGGATTGGGCATTGCCCATGCCCAACCGTTGTATGTGATCGCCTTGGATCAGCAAGAGAATCGCTTGGTTGTTGGGCCGGAGAGTGCGCTTTGGCAGGACTGTTTGCGGGTGCAGGGGTTGAACTGGCTGGAGAGTACACCATTGCAGGCCCCGCGACGGGTTTGGAGTCAAATTCGCTACGCCGCCCAGGCCCAACCTGGATGGTTGACACCCTTGGGCGGGGACCAGGCCGACATTCAATTCGATCAGCCGCAAAGGGCGATTGCTCCAGGGCAAGCAGCCGTTTTTTATGAGGAACAGCGTCTGTTGGGCGGGGGGTGGATCCAGGGGGAACTGTGTGCCCCCTCCTGAAAAAACTCCCTTTCAGCCTTCGCCATCCAACAAGGCTGCCAACTGCTGCAGATCGGTCTTGCCGTTGGCGTTGCGTGGCAACTCCAGAAGCGTATGCAACGCGTTGGGTACCATGTAGGGGGGCAGACGTTCACTGCAGCGGCTCAGCAACTCGGCGTTGGAACAGTGACTGCCGACAACAAAGCCGACGATGGATTGCACCTGTGACCCTGGCTTGCTCCAGCCGATGACTGCCACCTGATCGGTTTGCGCCAGTTGTTGCAAGAGCTGTTCAATCTCCGACAACTCCACCCGATAGCCACGAATTTTGAGCTGACGATCCATGCGATCCAGATACAACAGCCCGATCCCCTTTTGCCAGGAGACCCGGTCACCGGTTTTGTACCAGCGCTGTTGGACACCCCGTTGATCGGTGAGCAGAGGATAACGCCGGGCAGTTTCCGCCGCGTTGCGCCAGTAGTAGGTCTCCACCTGCGGACCACTCAGACACAACTCACCAACAACCTCTTCTTCCTCCTGATGCAACACCCCATCCCGCAAAATGGCCACCTGCTGTCCAGGGTAGGGCAGACCAATGGGCACCATGCCCTCCTGACACTCTGCTTCGGAGTGGCCGGGGTGCCAGATATAACCGGTGATGCAGATGGTACTTTCCGTTGGTCCATACGAATTATCGATGGTTGCATTGGGAGCGGCCTGCTGCCACAGATGGACGGTCTCTTGTGTCAGGCGCTCTCCACCAAAAATGGACCAGCGCAGGGAGGGAAAGGAGTCCGCTTTGAGTTGATGCATGCGCTTCATGAAGTGGACCACCGAAGGGACCGATTCCCAGAAGGTGAGTGCATGCTGGCGGATGAAGGAGGCGGGCGCAAAGCGAACGCTGTGTGGAATGCTGTACAGGGTTGCACCCGCAGCCCAACAGGTGAACTGATCATAGACCGAGGCGTCAAAGGTCAAATCGCTGTGTTGCGAGAAGCGATCGTCACAGGTGGGGCGGTAGCGGTGCAACATGTTGCTGACAAAGACATTGAGGCTGCTGGCCGGAACGGCGATTCCTTTTGGAACCCCGGTGGAACCGGAGGTGAAGAGCAGATAGGCCAGTTGCTGGACCACCTCTTTGGGTTCGCTGAACAGGGTGGGGGAAGCCAAGATCTCTGCCTGACAAAGAAAACGGTGTTGTGGCAGCGTGTGGCACCAGTCGGGTAGGGAGGGATGGTCTGGCAGCAAGACCAGACGGCTTTTTTCGCATTGGCCAAGCAGTGCGGCCAATTGATCGGCACACGAACCATCGGCGATCAACAGGGAGGCATCGGTCAGGTTGAGAATGTGGCGATTGCGCTCTCTGGGAAACAGGGGATTCAAGGCGGCATAGCCTTTGCCGGCATAGAGAATGGCCAGGACAGCGGCATAGGCGGTCAGCGAGCGTGAGGCAAAAAGAGCCACAATGGGATGTTGCGGGTCGGGATCCTGCTGCTGCAAAGTTTGGGCAATGGGCAGAAGATGGGCGAGCAGATCCCGATAGCGATACAGCAGGCCATTGACCTGCAGGGCGGGTCGATCCGGTTGGCAGAGAGCGTGGCGATGAAACCACCAAGCCGGGTTGGCTTCGGGGCTCAGCGTGGCGCTTGGATCGGCAAAGGAGATGTGTGCATGCGACAACATGGCGGCGCAATTCAGAAGGAGATGCCAAAGAGAGTAAAGAAAAAGCGGGTATCTTGCAGAAAATGTGAACTGGGATGATCCCAGATGCGCAACAGGGAAAAAAACAGCCAGACACCGGCAATGTTACGCAGGGCCACCAGATAGGCCATGCGTGGGGTATAAACGGGTGCGGGCAACGTCCGGCGCTGTTGTGTTTTCAGCATGCTATAAAAAATGCCGAAGCCAAGAATAACGGAGTAGAAAAGATAAGAGGCAAATTTTTCAAAGGTAAGATGTACGCCCCGCGCAATGTAGATATCGAAGTGTTGTAACAGGTGATAATAAAAATTTCCCAGGCACGCCGAGGCCATGGTAGCGGTAAATATACGGAGTTTAAGATTGTTCTTGAATAGGCTTAGGTAGGCCGGAAAAAAGAAAAAATCGACCAGGAGTTCCTTGAAATAGTAATAATATTGGTTCCAAAAATCGACCAGGGATTGGGTCAGGAGAGGGCGATAGGTATTGCGAAAAATATTAAAACCGAAAAGACGCAGGCAACCAACAATCAGATGTCCGGTAATTGCCAATTGTGTGGTTTCGTAGATCATATCGACAAAGAGACTGCTCCAAAGAATGGAGAGGGGAGGCAATTGGTTGACAGGCAACGTGGTCAACAAGTCGATATGATAGAGTTGCGGCAACAGAGAGCGTATTGCCGCATGGTCGTGGTTGGCAACGCTGAAGGTGAGGCGATCCATGAGGGGGAGGAGAACTTGCCAGAGCATGGCCAACAGGAGCAGTTTCAGACCAGCCAATTGTGACTTGGCCAGATCAAGTACCTGTTTGGCCTGTTTGGAATTGAGATAATCCAAACCTTTACCGAAGGGAACCTGAGTTGATCCCAGGTAGGGCAACGTATAGGACAAATGGTCAACAAAACGGGCGTTCTTGAGTTGTCCCCGCTTTCCCGCATAGAGCATCATCCCGATACGCCAGATCAGAAAAGAGAAGATTGACAGACAAAAGGAGAAGTGCAAATAAAGGGAAGAATCAGGATCATGACGGAAACCAGAGGGGAAGAATGGAATGGCGGCAAGGCAGAGCCAAAGAAGGGCATGCAGTACAATTTGTGGAGAGTTGCGCAGCCATTTGGGGAGTGCGGTATAGTTGCGCGCCACTTGAAAAAAAAGCCACAAGATACCGACGATGCAGAGAGTATCGGCAACGATCCAGAGAGGGGCGGTGAAATGCATCTCCTGAAAGCGCTTCCAGAGGAAAAGAGTGCCACCACCCAGGGACAGAATAGGAAAACGCTGCCCGGGCAGACGACTGGCCAGGATCATGAGGGGCAGCAGAGGGAGGTACTCACCAGGATAGAGCAGGAGCAGGCAGACAGACCAGAGCGCTATCTGACCGGGAGTGGTAGCGACAAAGTCAATCAGGCGTTGATTTTCATGCCATTGCGAGAGGGTTCGCCATGCGGGAAAAGGCAACGGCAAGGGATTGGTCATGATCAATCGCTTGCAAGAAATCAGTGACTGGCCGAGGCGGCCTGATGTCTGGCAAGCAGAGCCAGCATGGCGTCGACGGATTCCAGATCGACGGGATTGACACCGGACTCGGAAAAATCGACGGCAAACTCGGATTCCAGGAATGCAACGATTTCGAGCATCGCCAAGGAATCAATATATCCCGTTTGCACAAGGTTATCATGATCCTGCAACTGGTCCAGGGATGCAGAAGGCCGCAAGACCGTCTTCAGGAAGGTAACAATTCTGTCGCGATGGTTATTCATCATGAGTCGTCAAAAAGGTTAATGAAAGGGCCAACCAGGGTTCCAAATGGTTGCACGGCATGTTTCGGTTGTCCATCCCACTGTCATAACAGTTTTTCTTAGGGGGTGGGCTGTCGGCAGGCAACAGCGACCACTCCGGCGAAGGTCATGCGCCAGGAATACAGGCAAACCATTTTCCAGAAGAATGATCTCCCGATATGCTATCAGATAATCACCGTGTTGACCAGGAACGTTTCCCATGCTTTTGCAAAGTTGGCAGGATGGAAAGGGAAATTGTGTTGCATTGTCACATCTGGTTCCAATCAAAAGCAAAACATAAGCCAGATTCATCGTTGTAATTTATTTTTAGAAACAGTATGTTGTCAATAAAGCGCCAGGGAGCAAAAAGCGGATAGTTGCGAAAATGCAATAAAGTATAAAAATGATGCAACAGTGTGTGTGATACCCTGACCGTTCAGGCTGAAATGGTATTGGCTGTTTTGAGCTTCGCTGGGCGACCTCGATGGCGGCGTGCAGGCAGTGACGCATGGAAAAGTGCATCGTTGTTGATGGCCTGCAATATTTTATTGCGCACAAATTCCGGTTCAAAATTTGCCAATTCGCACACAAAATCAAAACTCCTGCCCCCATGCAAAAACCAACGCCGTGCCGTTTGTCGGGTCAGAGGATCCTCCCCAAACAAGGCATCGTTGATGGCCGTGGTCAGAACGGCAATCCAGAGTTTTCTTTCTGGTTGCCAAAGGAGGTGGGAATCGGCTTCCCATTGCGTGGCCAGCAGGGCGGTTACGTCCTTCTCTTCATTCTCCCAGGTTTCGTTCAATGGGGGCTCCTTTTCTGTTACCCATAGGGGATGCCATAACGGTTCGCTGACCGTTCCATGGTAACGGCAAAAAGCACGCCATTTATCTGCAGGATATAAGTTTATAATATACAGGTACTTGCACTATTTTGATTTGTGCGAAACCGCGTAGAGTGTTGCGTTATTGCAACCAAGGCAGCCGCAGCAGTCTGCACGAATACAGGCACCCGAATTTTTATTGAATGTGTGGGGCAAAAGAGGAGGAGGAAGGCGGTTCGCGTGTGTCGTTATCCTCATTGACAAGCGGGGAATGCATTTTTTTCAAGCGGCGCCACAAAGAGATGCGATCCAATCCCAACACCTTGGCGGCCAAGGTTTGATTGCCGTTCATCTGTTCGCAGACCCATAATATGTATTGTTGTTCCATTTCCGCCAGAGGCAGCATGCGGCTGTTTGTGTAGTGGAAGTAATACGATTTTTGTTTATCAAGGTAGTCCGGTAGCAGCTCTTCGTTGATCTCCTGACCGTTGCTGAAGGCGACGGCGCGTTGAATAATATTTTCCAGTTCGCGCACATTGCCAGGAAAAGAGTGCTGTTGCAAGCGTTCCATGGCTGCCCGGTTGATTCCAAGCGCATGGCCGTGGATCCGCTGGGCAAATTTCTCCAGAAAATGGTGGACCAACAGGGGGATATCCCCTTGGCGCCGCGCCAGAGGGGGCAGATGCAGGTCGATCACATTCAGGCGGTAATAGAGATCCTGACGAAAGCGCCCCTCGTCCACCTCCTGCCGGATGGAGCGGTTGGTGGCGGCAATGAAACGCACATCGACCGAGATGGCTGTCGTTACTCCCAGGCGGCGCAACTCTTTTTCCTGAATGACCCGCAGCAGCTTGACCTGCATATTCAAGGGCATCTCGGTGATTTCATCGAGAAAGAGGGTGCCGCCGTGGGCGGTTTCGATCAAACCTTTGCGGTCGCGCACGGCACCGGTATAGGCTTCCCGTCCGTGTCCGAACAGTTCGTTGGCCAGCAACTCCTCATGAAAGGCACCACAGTTGACGGCCACGAAGGGGCGCTTGGCGCGTGGACTTTCATCGTGCAGCAGGCGGGCCAAAATCTCTTTGCCAGTGCCGGTCGCTCCGCTGATCAACACCGGCAACTCCATGCTGGCAGCCCGTTTGGCCTGCTCCAGAAGGCGCAGCATGACCGGGTCTCGGCTCAAGAGTGGGGTCGTGTTCTGTTGGCTGGTCAGTTCCTGGCGCAACCCTTTTTGTCTTTGCTTGTGACGGCTCTGCTCCCCCGCCATGGCCAAACTGTGGCGCAACTCTGCCGGACGCAGCGGTTTGACCAGATAGTGAAAGGCGCCTTGGCGAATGGTCTGCACCACATTGGGTACCGCCAGAGGGTCGGTGATCAAAATCACCTCTGCCGTGGGCTGCAGGCGCTGGCAAAGTTGAAAAAAATGGCTCTCATCCAGAGAGTCCCGCTCCAGATCGGCGATGATGACATCAAAAGGAGCTGCGGCAGCCTCTGGACCATTGAGCAGGGCGATGGCCGCATGGCTGCCCGTGGCCTTGTGAATCAAATACTCATCCCGCGATAGAATATGTTCAAAGTTCTGCATGGCCACCTTGTCGCGATTGACCAGCAGGATGCGGAGCAGTTCATTCATGGTCAGAGCAGTCCGGTCGGGGGGATGGGAGAGCGTAACAATGCGGGTGTGCCAACCGCAGGAAACAACAGTCGCAGTCGTAACCAGGAAGGCTGCCATGCTTCCACCCGCAACGCACCCTGGTGCAGACGGATGGCGTCCGGTACAAGACAGAGTGCTGGATTATCCTCGTTTTGTGGCAGAAAAAGAAGGGCAATATCCGGGTAGGGCAGGCACTCTTGACCGGGCAAGGTTTCGTGGCCGCTGAGATCTCCCGCCAAGGGCATGTTGATCTCCACCACCTCCCGGCAGGTGCTTGGCAACCAACTTTGTGCAGCAAGATGATGCTCTCCCGTTTCCTCCTGGCCAAGTACAAGAGGGTATTGGGACAGCGTCAGCAGCAACAATGCGTCTGGAGGGGATCTGTCCCAGGTGTGCTGCAACAGGGCCGTCAAAATCTGTTCCAGCAGAGGGGCGTTGCCCAATATCTCCCCTTCCGTGCTCAGTTCCAGGCGCCATTCCTCTGGCGAGAGAGGCAATTGCAGCGCCTGATTGACAGCTTTGCGCAACAAAGGGGCTGTCGCAATGGGCTGCAGGGCTTGGGCACTGATCAGGGCATACTGTTGGATGGCGGTGATGATGCGGTTGCCTTGTTCGGCCAGTTGCCGCAACTGTTGCACCAGATGCAGCCGTTCGGGACTGGAGTCGGCTGAACCCTCTTCCATCAGGATTTGGCAGGTGGTGGAGAGGTTGGCCAAAGGCTGGGCCAAAGTTTTACTGATCGGTATCAGCAGGGTGGAGGTAATGGTTTGTTGGCGGGATTGGCTGGAGTCTGCCTTGCTCTGTTGTGCCAAACCGAGCAAATGGTTGACCGGATTGAGCAGGCTTTGCCATAGTGGGTCGGGATCCGCAAGCTGGATCGGTGCATACAGACCAATTGTTTCGCCCTGCTGCAGCGCGCTGCGCAACTGCCGGAAAGGGGCATGGATGCGGCGTAAAAAGTGTAGCGTCAACAGCAAAAAGGAGACAAGCAGCAGGAGACCACAAAAAAAGAGGCGCCATTGGGTCCGCTGCAAGGCAACGGTAATGTCGTTTTTGGTGTCGGAAGCCAACTGCTCGGCAATGGTCAAAAATTGACGGCCAATCTGGTGCAAGGCAAGTTCCAATTCATGGAGCTGCTTGGGATCCTGATCAAGTTGTCGTTGCGCCTGCAACAGTCTTTCTCGATATTCCGCCAGATAGGCGGTCAGGTTGTTGTGAAGGTTCTGGCCGTTGATACGCGCCAAAAATGCTTTGCGTTCAAAACGCAACTGCCGATCTACTTGATCCAGATAGTGCATGACATTATCCCAATCATGCTTTCTCTGAAAGCGGAAGAAGCTTTTTTCGTAGCGCCTGGTTTCCAGCATAATGTTGAGAAAGTTCATGAAGAAATGGTCTTCCATGGCTTCATGATGGATCTGTGCCGCCTCGTTGGCCACCAGGGCAAGGCCGATCATCAGGGCAAGAGCGGTGCTCCAGGCGGTCAACAACAGCCGAAAGCCAAGCGAGTGACGAACCTTCATGCAATCACTTTCTGACGGTACGCAGGGATAATCACAGGCGTTGGAAAATGGGAGCGCTCGCCCACCCTTGCCTTGTAATGGCATGGAGCCATCCATCGCAGACTACCGCAGACGCCTGGGGAGTTCAACCTCTTTCCCGCAGTTCAGGCGAGTGGTTGCAGGGCTGCACGCTCTTCTGGATAGTCGGCAAACTCCAGGGCAGTCTGGCGAAAGGCTTCACTGTTGGCCAACATGGCCTGCACAATCCGGGGGTCAAAATGGGATCCCGACCCTTCCGAGAGGATGGCAAGGGCTTTGCTGTGCGGGAAAGGGGGTTTGTAGACCCGTTTGCTGATCAAGGCATCATAGACATCCGCCACGGCCATGATCCGCCCGGAGAGTGGAATGGCATCGCCGCACAGACCATGGGGATAGCCGCTGCCGTCCCATTTTTCGTGATGCGAGCCGGCAATCTCTGCTGCATAGCGTAAAAATGACTCCTTGCCCAAGGTTTTTTGCGCCGCTTTCATGGCCTGCAACCCATACAGGCAATGGTTTTTCATGACCGCAAACTCCTCCTCGCTCAACTTGCCGGGTTTCAGGAGAATATGGTCGGGCACGCCTACCTTGCCCACATCATGCAGCGGGGCCGATTTTTCCAGAAGACCGATGTTCTCCGGGCTCAATGCAGCGGCAAACTCCGGCAGAGAAGCCAACGCCCTGGCCAGAATACCCACATAGGACTGGGTGCGTTTGATGTGACCGCCGGTCTCCGGGTCACGGGTTTCGGCCAGGGTTGCCAAAGCCTGAATGGTGATGTCCTGGGTTTCTGCCAGTTGTTGCGTTCTTTCGTCGACCAACTCTGCCAGTTTATCCCGGTGTTGCTTGAGGTCGATCTGACTGCGGACACGGGCCTTGACCAGCACCGGGTTGAATGGCTTGGTGATATAATCCACTGCCCCGATGGTGAGTCCCCGCTCCTGGTCCGTATCCTGGTCCAGTGCCGTGATGAATAGCACTGGAATGCTCCAGGTTTCTGGATTGGATTTCAGACGCATGCACACCTCAAAGCCGTCGATTTCCGGCATCATGATGTCCAACAGGATGATGTCCGGACGTGGCGCGGCCAACGCTTGTTGCAAGGCGGCACTGCCACTCTTGGCCACTTTGACCGCATAATCCTCGTGCAGCAACTCCAGTAGAATCTTCAAATTTCCGGCGTTGTCATCCACAATCAACACCCTCGGTTTGTTGCTGTTGCTCATGCCTCCCTCCTTGTCGGTTTTGAGTTGTCGTCGGCTGCGGCTTGGGGCGCGGGCGGAATGGGGCGGGCCAGTTCCTGCTGCATCTGCTCTGTCACCTGTTGAATCATGGCAATGTCAAAGGCCTCCATCTGTTGCTGCAACGCGTTGGTCAGATCCTGCAAGTGGGTATGGTGCAACAGAGTTGCCAGTTGAGCCACCAGGGGCGGAATGGCGCTGAACTCCTCCTCTGCCAGACGATGCACCTGCCGCAGCAGTACACAGACCTGTTCTGGATCCGCCACGGCGGCCAGTGGCTGTACCGCGCATGCTCCTTCATCGAACTCCGGCAGGGCTTGTTCAATGGCCGTGATGATCTCCAGCATGGCCGAGCGCAACGGTGCGCTATCGGTCATCGCGCCGTGCCGGCGTTGCTGCTCCAGCCCTTGGGCCATCTGGAACAGGGTTATGACACCCAGATTGCCCGCCAAGCCTTTGAGAGAGTGTAGCATGACCCACCACGAATCCTTCTCGGTCGGGGTCGGGTCATCTTCCCATATCTGCAAATTTTCGCGGCAACTGCGGGCAAAACGTTGCAGGGCGCGCCGATACGCTTCACTGTTACCGGCCATGCGTGCCATACCCGTCGGCATGTCCACGCCGGGTATGGGCAGCAGGCTCTCTGGCAACGGCTCCTGTCGATAGATGCGCGGGGGGGTGGGGGCGTTTTGTGGCACCCGCAACCACTGCACCAACATCCGATAGAGCTGTTTGGGGTCGATGGGTTTGGGCAGATGATCATTCATGCCGGCAGCCAGACAGCGTTCCACCTCCACCTTCATGGCATGAGCGGTCATGGCAATGATCGGAATATGGGCTGCATTTTTTTGGGTTCGGATGCGGCGGGTGGTTTCCAGACCATCCAGCACAGGCATCTGTATATCCATAAATATCAAGTCAAAAGAGCGGTTATTCAGCAGTTGCAACGCCTCTTGTCCGTGGTTGGCAAAGGTGGGGGTAAAACCGTGCTGCAGCAGCAACTCCCGGACGATCATCTGGTTGACCTCATGATCCTCCACGACCAGAATGCGGGCAGGTTGCAGTTGTTGCAGTGCCTGTT
This sequence comes from Magnetococcales bacterium, assembly GCA_002753095.1. GTDB lineage: Bacteria > Pseudomonadota > Magnetococcia > Magnetococcales > Magnetaquicoccaceae > Magnetaquicoccus. The sequence goes on along the minus strand of PDZU01000015.1, from coordinate 29,923 downwards.
GCAGATCATTTTCCAGTACCCATAGTTGGCGCCGCTTCAACTCCGGCAGATCACTGATGGCCTCATAGATTTTTTCCAGAAGCAAGGAGGCGCTGATCGGTTTGACCATGGTCACTGTGGCCCCCAGGCGCACTGCACGGGCATGCAATTCAACGGAAAGGGGCTGATTGCTCATCAGAATGATCGGAGGGCGTTGCGGTACAGGCAACTGCTGCAACCGTTGCAGTGTGGCAAATCCATCCTGTTCCGGCATCTCCAGATCCAGAATCAGCAATTCAAACGGGGTATGACTGTTGTGTGCCAGTTGGGTGCAGAGCAACTGTTCCGCTTCGTGACCGCTGCCGATCCCGGTGACAGCAACCTGGAAGGTTTGCAGGATTGTCGCCAGGGCGGAGCGGGCAATCGGGTTGTCGTCAATCAGCAGCAGGCGCAACCCCTGCAGTTGGGGGTGTTGCAGAGGGGGGTGTTCCTCAGGGCTGGTGTCCAGAGAAAACGGGCAGGTCAGGATAAAATCGCTGCCTTGGCCCAATATGCTGTGCATGGTCAGTGCGCCGCCCATCAATTCGGCCAGTCGCTTGCTGATGGCCAGTCCCAACCCTGTGCCACCATATTTGCGGGTGATGGAACTGTCGGCCTGGGTGAAATTCTGGAACAGTTTATCAATCTGTTCCTGACTCAGGCCAATGCCGGTATCGCGCACGGTGAATTGCAGGGTCACCCTCTCCGCTTGTGCGCCGGGTTGCGGCACAGCAAGGCACTCAACGAGGAGGAGAACATGGCCATGTTCGGTAAATTTAATGGCGTTTCCCAACAAATTCCGTAAGATCTGCTCCAGACGGTGCGGATCACCCAAAAAATGGCGGGGGGTTTCTGGTGCTGTTTGGAAAATCAGTTCCAGCCCTTTGTGGTTCAGGAGTCCAGCCACAGCGGCCAATTGACGCAATACCTCATCCAGATTGAAGGCGGTCTGTTCCAAGTGCATGCGGCCAGCCTCAATTTTAGAGAGATCCAGAATGTCATCGATTAGGCGCAACAGGGCGCGACCGGCGCACTGAATCGTATCCAGGTAATCCTTTTGCCGCTTGTCAAGGTTGCTGTGCATCAACAGATGGCTCAGGTTGATGATGGCGTTCATTGGGGTGCGGATCTCATGGCTCATGTTGGCCAAAAAGTCGCTTTTGGCACGATTGGCCTGTTCCGCTTTTTCCATGGCCGCCTGTTTGTCCAACTCCAGTGCCATGCGATCACTGATCTCTTCGAGAATGGTCAACTGTCCGATGGTGTCTGCATCAAGGCTGCTCAAAGGCAGGCGACTGATTTTCCACCACCGCTGTTCCCCGTGCATGGTCAAGGAGATTTCCTGGTTGAGTTGCGCTGTTTGGGGTTGCGGCGGGGGGGCGGCAATCAGGAGTCGATGGTAGGGTTCTGGCAGTTGCAGGTCATGGTCATTTTTTCCGGCAAGCTGCATTGGCGAGGGGAGGCCCACATCGCTGGCAAAGAGGCTGTTGCAGCCCAGATAGGTACCGTGCGTATTTTTCCAGAAGATGCGGGCCGGAAAGGTATCCAGAACCAGTTGCAGCAGGGCGCGACTGGTGGACAACTCTTGATTCAAGCGCAACAATTCATCGCTGGCATGGGTGATTTCCCGAAACAAGACGCTGTACGGCTTGTTCATGGCCGTTTCCACGACGGCCCGGTAGATCCAGTAAAAGGCCATCACCTTCAGGAGATGCCCGATACGGTTGAAAATATCATCAAACTGGTTCCAGAGGGTGAAACAGAGTTCCATGCAGATGGAAGCGGCGATGGCCCAACCGAGAAAACGGATGGTATCCGGGTTGAATGCGCTGCTGTGCTTGCGCAGCAGCAGCAAGGCCAACCCATAGAGCAAGGCAATCAGATATTCGCTGTAGATTTTGAAAGGGGTCTGGCCGCTGTCTGGTAGATAACAGCGTGGAAAAACATCCCACCAGAGGATGGAGGCCATGATCAAGGTGACAATCAGAAGAAAACCCGCAAGTACCCAATGTTCGTAGACTTTGTGGCGAATAAAATAAAATCCGCCCAGCAGGGCGATACCCTCCAGATAGCGGGCGGCAATCCAGATTTGGGTGGCAGAGTCGAGACGAGGATGAAAAATGTCCGGCATGCCGTTGTAGGTCAGAGCATGGATCAGATCAAGAAAACTGATGAATAAAAATGCAATACCAAGAAAAAGCAGATAGTGGTTGTCCAGAAAGCGGCGACCGTTCCAGATGACCATGAAAAAGGAGAAACCGATAATGATGCTGAAGAGTTCCGCCAGCGTGTGAAAAGCCAGAAAATTGGATGAGGCCAAAGCGGTCAGCGCAGCAAGAATCAAGATCCAGGGCAGAAAAACACGCAGGGTGTTGGCATGACCGCTGGTCATGGAAAAGAGAGACTCCTTCTGCCCGATCATGGTCGGTTTCCCTTGCTGTAGAGCGCCGCAATCGCCCAATCGCTGTGGCGATAGAGTGAGGGTCAATCATAACAGTATGGCGTAGAGAGCGCCATCCTTTAAGTTGCGGTCACAATCACAAGATGGCTAGGCAAGGCTTGGCCGCGATGGGGTGGTTGTGCGGTGCCTGCCAAATATGGAAATACCATTCTGGCGATCCTTGCGCATTGTTTGATAATTGGTGTAAATCAAAATTCTTATTTTGGTTGTCATCAAACAGCATCAGGTCGGGTGGCAGCGGGGAATGGTTTGCATGGAGTAATGGCGCGGATGAAAAGGCACGATCAGAGAGTTATCCTCTGGCTGGGGATGATGGCGGATTTTATGCTTCTCTCTGGCATGCGTGGTCGGGTGGAGGTGGCTCTGCTGCAGGAAGACAAGAAACCATGAATGATTCGGCCCAGGCGGCCCCACTGGCCTTGTTGCTGCAACTGGAACAACGGTCCCGGCAGGTAAACCGCCTGAGCGCGTTGCACTTTATTATCGTTAACGAAACCTATCAACTCCTCCCGTTCCGGCAAGCGGTGTTGTGGCGCGATGACCTCCATGTGTGCGCTTTATCAGGTGTTGCCCTGCCGGATGGCAATGCGCCGTTTGTGTTATGGTTGCGCTCCCTGGCCCAGGTGTTGATCGCGCAGGTTCCTGCTGACGCGGGACTGGTACCGGTCAACGGGCGGACTTTGCCCGACAAAATGGCCGCAGAGTGGTTGGAGTGGTTGCCGGAGCATGGGTTGCTTTGTCCGCTGCGTCAGGGCGCAGAGTCGTTGGGATGGCTGTTGCTGGGTCGAGACGAACCCTTTGGCAGCGATGAACAGGCGCTGTTGACAGTGTTGTTGGAGAGCTACAGCTTTGCCTGGCGCTGCCACGAACGGAAAAAGAGCCGCTGGTACCGTTTTTTTCCTGGCAGGCGGCGTTGGCTTTTGCTGCTGTTGTTGGGGTTGCTGGCCTGTCCAGTCAAGCTGTCGGTTTTGGCACCGGCAGAGCTGGTTGCCATCAGCCCGGAGGTGATTCGAGCCCCCATGGAGGGGGTCATTGCCCGATTTCATGTGGTCCCCAATGCGGTGGTACGGGCTGGCGAGCGCCTGTTGGATCTGGATGATACCGCTTTGCGTGGTCGTCTGGATAGCGCAGAAAAGGGGCTTGCCATTGCGGAGTCAGAGTATCAATTGACGGCCCAGATTGCCTTGCAGGATCCCCGTTCCAAGGCCCAATTGGCCATTCTGTCTGGTCGGGCAGAAGAGAAACGCAGTGAGGTCGAGGCGTTGCGCGGGCAGTTGCAGCGTACCCAGGTGGCGGCCAAACAGGCAGGTCTGGCCCTGTTCACGGATCCTTTGCGCTGGATCGGCAAACCGGTGGTGACCGGCGAGCGCATCATGGTGGTGGCGGAGGAGCAGGATACGGAGGTGGAGATCTGGCTGGCAGTGGGAGATCTGATTCCCTTGCCGCAGGATGCAGCGGTAACCCTGTTCCTGAATATTGACCCGTTGCATCCGCTTGCGGCCAGGGTGCGCTTGCTGGCCTATGAAGCGGAGTTGCGCCCGGACCGCACCATGGCCCATTTGCTGCGGGCTACCCTGGTCAATCGTGCGGGCGGGGCGCGCGTGGGCCTCAAAGGGACGGCCCGGATCGATGGGGAAGATGTGACACTGTTGTGGTGGATGTTGCGTCGACCTTTGGCCATGGTGCGGCAGTGGCTGGGGGTGTAAACGCGCTGCCTCTCCTGCGGGAGGAGTTGCTGTTGCATCCGGCAGCGCCTGATCCCGATGGTTCCCCGGCCTGGATCGTGGCCGATCCGGCACGACACCTGTTCTTTCGCATCGGTTGGCTGGCCTTTGAAATTCTCAGTCGTTGGCACGAACAGGATGCCGAACGGATCGTGCAACAGATTCAACAGCAGACCACCCTGACGGCAACGTTACAGGATGTTGCGGAGGTGGCGCAATTTTTGGCCAACCATCAACTGTTGCGCAGCAATACGGTGCAAGGGACAGACCGCTTGCTGACATTGCATCGACTGCAGCAGAGTGATTGGCTGCACTGGTTGTTGCATCACTATCTTTTCTTGCGTATTCCGCTTTGGCATCCCGACGATTTTCTATCCAGAACCCTGCCTGGCCTGCGTATTTTTTTTACCCCCTGGTTTCGCGCCGGGATGTTTGGTTTGTTGCTCGTGGCGCTGCTCCTGATGCTGCGCCAGTGGGATCTTTTTTGGAGTACGGTTCTCGATAATCTGAATGGAGAAGGGGTTTTGGTTTATGGCCTGACCCTGAGTGTGCTCAAAATTGCCCACGAATTGGGCCATGCCTACGCCGCCAAACGGTGCGGTTGCCGGGTACCCGCCATGGGGGTGGCGTTCCTGGTGCTGTGGCCGATGCTGTATACCGATACCACGGAAGCCTGGAAACTCTCCGACAAACGCCAACGCTTGACCATCGCTCTGGGCGGGGTGAACACCGAGGCACTGCTAACCATTGTCGCGCTGTTTGCCTGGAGCCTGTTGCCCGCCGGATTGGGCAGAAACATGGCCTTTTGGGTCAGTGTCACGGCGTTGAGTGCCACGTTGGCCATCAATCTGTCGCCGTTCATGCGTTTTGATGGCTATTTTGTTTTGTGCGACTGGTTGGACCTGCCCAACCTGCACGAGCGCTCCTTTCGTTATGCCCGTTGGTGGCTGCGTGAGCGATTGTTTGCCGTGGGATTGGCCGCACCAGAAGCGTTGCCGCCGCCATTGCCGGTTTTTTTTATCCTTTTCGCCCTGCTGACGTGGCTTTACCGTTTGGTTCTTTTCTTGGGCATTGCCGTTCTGGTGTATCATTTTTTTATCAAGGTGGTTGGTGTATTGCTTTTTGCCGTGGAGATGGGTTGGTTTATTCTGCTGCCTGTCTGGCGCGAGGTACGGCAGTGGAGGGGCTATTGGCCAAACAGTCGGCGTAAAGGGCGCTTGCTGCTGCTGTTGGCCCTGTTGCTGGCCGGGCTGCTCCTGCCCTGGTCAACGCAACTGACGGCACCGGGTCTGTTGCAGATGGAACAGAGCCTGCGTTTGTATGTACCGGAGGCGGCCCGTTTGGAGCAGTTACCGCAGCGGGATGGGCCGGTCGCTGCTGGGGAGGCGCTTTTCGTGCTCAACGCGCCCGATGTGGATTTTCGCCTGCGCCAAGCCACTGTACGTCTGGCCTCTGCCAATTGGCAACAGGGGGCCTGGAGTCTGGATCCCACGCTGGCGCGACGTGCACGGGTTCTGCAGCGCGAAAGGGAGTCCGCTTTGGCCCTGTTGGCGGGCAGCGAAGCCGCCCAAGCCCGACTGCAGTTGCGGGCACCCTGGGCAGGGAGACTTGTGGATCGCGGGCCACAATTGGCTGTCGATCAATGGCTGCCAGCCGGGGAACATCTGGCCACCTTGGTCAACGAGGCCCGTCTCAGCGTGGAAACCTATGTGCCAGAGGGGGAGATGGCGCGGATTGCCCTGGGCGCTACGGCGCGCTTTATTCCCGAGGTGATCGAGTGGCCCGCTGTGTCACTGCGGGTGGTGCGCATGGATGAAAGCGCCCTACGGCAACTGGAAGAGCCGGTGATGGCCTCTCTGGTCGGTGGTCCGGTGGCTGTTCGGGAAAAGGATGGTCTATTGGTGCCGGAGAACTCTTTGTTTCGGGTGATACTTGCTGGCGACCGTCCTGCCGGTTGGCCGCTGCTGCGGATGCGTGGGACCGTTCATCTGACAGCCACGCCACAATCCCCGTTGCAGCACTGGCTGAGGACGGCATTGACCGTCCTGATTCGGGAGTGGCAGTTATAGTGGGCTGTGCGTAGATAAAAAAGCTTGCCACATGCTGCGTACAACCACTACCATCCGTGAGGTTAGTTGGCAGAAGTGCGAGAGCGGATCAAACACCGTTGAGGGCAAGCGCATGCACCGTCACCATTCTTCCGTCATGCCAGGCATATTGTATGGCACAGCCTGGAAAAAAGAGCGTACCGCTACCTTGGTGGAACAGGCGTTGCGGCAAGGTTTTCGCGGTATTGATACCGCCTGTCAGCCCAAACATTATCATGAACCGGGTGTGGGTGAAGGCATTGCTGCCGCTGCGGGTGCGGGTATCGGTCGGGCCGATCTCTATCTGCAAAGCAAATTTACCGCACTGCAGGGGCAAGATCCGCAGCGGGTTCCCTATGATCCACAGGCTCCGTTGGCCGAACAGGTGCAACAGTCACTGCAGCGCTCACTGCACAATTTGCGCTGCGACTATCTGGACTGTCTGCTGTTGCACTCCCCTATGCCCAGTACCGCCCAAACCCTGCAGGTGTGGCAGGCGATGGAGGGGTTGCTCGAACAAGGGTTCGTGCGGCAGTTGGGGATCAGTAACTGTTACGATCCAGCGCTGCTGGCATTTCTGTATAACTCGGTGCGCGTTCCGCCACGGGTGGTGCAAAACCGCTTTTATGCCGCCACCGGTTTTGATCGGGAGATTCGCCTTTTTTGTCGGGAGCGGCAGATGCACTACCAAAGTTTCTGGACCTTGACCGCCAATCCTGACCTGCTCAGCCACCCTCTGTTGGTCGGTCTGGCGGAGCGTTATCACAAGAGCCCGGCCCAGATTTTATTGCGCTATTTGACCCAGGTGGGTGTAACACCGTTGACGGGTACCTCATCCCAACGGCATATGCAGGAGGATTTGGCTATCTTTTCGTTTGCTTTGCAGGGGGGAGAGTGCGACGCGCTTGCACGCTTGCTGGTCTGACGCGTGGTTTTATTTGATGCGTCCTTCCAGTACCGATAACCGTTGTTCAAACTGCCTGAACATTTCATGTTTGCTTTCCATGGCAGAAACCCGCTGAATCAGAGAGTCCATTTGATTCTGATTTTTTTTTTTTTGTTTAACGATGGCTTGTAACCGATTGGTAATCTGATCCATCGGTAGTGGGGGGGAGCCACCGCTCTGGTTTTGTTCATCCGCATGTGGGGTGAAATGGACCGGATGCTCCTCGGCAAAGCCTTTACTTTCGTTGTGCGCTCCGGCAGGGGCCGCTGCGGTTGTGCCCATTACCCTGCGTTGCCCATAGGGTTTTTTCCACTCCACGCCATGGGCCATCAACCATTGACCTGCCGTCTCGGAACTGGTTTTGTTGAACTCGGTTGCGGCAGGGATGACCAGCCGGCAGCCACTTTTCAGACCATGCATGTTGCCCTGGACAAATTGCCCCGGATTGCGACGCCAAATGGCAACCTGGGCCTGATAGGGCGTAACACCATGTTTCCTGGCCAGGGGGCGGGCGATGGTGGTCAAGGATTCTCCCGGTCGGGTGGGGCCGTACAGATACTCCTTGGCGGCACTATTGGCCTTTGCCTCCTCACAGCGGATGTCCATGGCGTCGACAGGCCCCGTGGCACACAGCACCAACAGTGCAACGCACCCTGCAGCGCAGACCGGCCAACAACTTCTTTGCATGATCACGTATCTGTCCTCGGTTGACAAAATTTGAATCCATTCGGGCGCAAATAAAAATCCACAGGGGTCCAGGGTAGTTTAACAAGGGATCTCAACAACTTCAAGTTTTGATCTGTGTGGGCAACCATACGGAAATGAAATCATGCGTTTGTTTGTTGCAGAAACCGTATCAGCAACAACGGACAATCTTGCCGGCCTTGTTTCCGTAGCGGGCCTCTTGCCGTTCTCGGATAAATTCTGCTTCGTTCAGGATGGGTTCACCCGGATGGTGTTGCTGCCGATGGGAGACATAGCGCGGATAATCGGGTAGGCCGATCATGCAGCGCAGCATCTCTTGCAGTAAGGCAAGCCAGGAACGACTTTTATCTAAATTTTCAGTATGTTGCATCTTGATTCTCTACCCGACGGAGGCTGAGGCTGGCTGGGCCAGGATGGCTGGAGTTTCTCTTGCGGTCACCTGTTGCGTTCTTCTGGCTTGCCAGCAGGTGCGCACCCCAAAGAATAAAATGACCAGCACAAAAAGCATGAAAAAGAGCGTTAGAAAGGCATCGATGCGATCATTGAAAATGATCTGCACCATCTGTTCCCGGTTTTTGGCCGGGGCCAGGATGATGCCAGCCTCCAAAGCCGCCTGATATTTGGCAGCATGGGCCAGAAAACCGATGCGTACCTGTTCATGGAACAGTTTTTGTGCCGCAGCGCTAAAGGTGGTGATCAAAAGCCAGAGCATGGGTAGGGCGGTGACCAGGACGTAGCGCTCTTTTTTCATTTTGAAGAGAATGGCGGTCGCCAGAATCAAGGCGACGGCAGCCAACATTTGATTGGCGATGCCGAAAAGTGGCCACAAGGTGTTGATGCCGCCAAAAGGATCGGTAACCCCCTGGTGGAGAAAATAGCCCCACCCACCCACGCAGATCAGAGTAGCCAACAGGTTGGCGGGCAGGGAAGTGGTATCACGCAACGGGGCATGCAACAGACCGAGCAGATCCTGGAGCATGAAGCGACCGGCCCGTGTTCCGGCATCGACGGCGGTCAAGATGAACATGGCCTCGAAAAGAATGGCAAAATGGTACCAGAAACCCATCATGGCTTTGCCGCCCAGCAGATGGGCGAAAATCTGTGCCATGCCGATGGCCAAAGTGGGGGCGCCTCCGGTACGCGAGAGAATGGTCTGTTCACCGACATCTTTGGCTGCTTGTTGAATCATCTCTGGGGTAACCACAAAGCCCCAGGTGTTGATGGTCTGTACCGCCTGCTCCAGGGAACCGCCCAACACCGCTGCCGGACTATTCATGGCAAAATAGATGCCCGGTTCGATGCAGGCTGCCGTGGCCAGGGCCATCAGGGCCACAAAGGATTCCATCAACATGGCGCCATAGCCGATAAAGCGCACATTGCGTTCGTTATCCACCATTTTTGGCGTTGTGCCGGAGGCGATCAGGGAGTGAAAGCCAGAGACGGCCCCGCAGGCGATGGTGATAAAAAGAAAGGGAAACATGGAACCCGCCCACACCGGCCCGCTGCCATCGATAAATCGGGTGATGGCCGGCATTTTCATCTCTGGAGCGACCAGCAGAATGGCCACAGCCAGGGCGGCAATGGTGCCAATTTTCAAGAAGGTAGAGAGATAATCTCTGGGAGCCAGCAGCAGCCAGACCGGCAGGACAGAGGCGACCGCCCCGTACAGGATCAACATGCCCGCCAACTGTGTGCCGTTGAAGGTGAAGAGGGGGGCCAGTGTGGGATGTTGGGCAATCTGGCCACCCAGCAAAATGGCCATGATCAGCAAGACAAAGCCCAACAGGGAGACCTCACCGATACGTCCGGGGCGCAGATAGCGCAAGTGAATGCCCATATACAGGGCGATGGGGATGGTGGCAGCGACGGTAAAGGTACCCCATGGGCTGGATTCCAGGGCTTTGACCACAATCAGGGCCAGCACGGCCAGCAGGATCACCATGATCATGAAGGTGCCAAAGAGGGCAGCCAAGCCGGGAATGGCGCCCAACTCGCTTTTGATCATCTCCCCTAAGGATTTGCCGTCGCGGCGCAGCGAAAGAAAGAGAATCATGCTGTCCTGTACCGCTCCAGCCAGGACAACGCCACAGAGCAACCACAACATGCCCGGATAGTAGCCCATCTGGGCGGCCAGGACCGGTCCGACCAGGGGACCAGCCCCGGCGATGGCGGCAAAATGGTGGCCAAACAGGACAATGCGGTTGGTCGGGACATAATCGAGCCCATCGTTAAGGCGCACGGCGGGGGTCAGGCGCTGGCCATCCAGTTCCATCACCCGTTCGGCGATAAAGCGGCTATAAAAGCGGTAGGCAATCATGAACACGGCCAGTGTGACAACCACCATCCACAAGGCGTTGACCTGTTCTCCTTGCTGCAGGGCGATGCTGGCCAAGGCAAAGGCTCCCAACAGGGAAACCCCGCCCCAAAGGGCGATCTGGGTGAAGCGGGACATGACGGACCTCCCAAAGTGGTTCAAGGAATGGAACGGCAGGCTAGCCAACGCAATTTCTTAAACGCCAAGAAGCTTGTCCAGTCGCGGAATCTCATAACTGTTCTTCCGATGCCATCGTTGGTGAATGCGCAACCCCTGCAGGATAGCCATGATTTTGATCCAAGTCTATTGACGTCCGGTTTATTTTTTCAAGCCATTTTTTTTATTCCAGGCTGTTGGTAAAACAGTGCATCACATGTCAGAGATGTGGTATCCATACGTATCGGGATGGGGGGTAAATGGGCCATCCTACTGGCTTTCAATAAAATTATTGCATATTGGCCAATGACTCTGCAACCTTCAAGGCTCCTCTTTTTGGTGCTGTTGTATACCGTGCTGTTGTCAGCCTCCTGGGGGTTGGCGGACGGAGGCACATTGCAAAAAATCAAAGAGAGCAAGGTGATCACCCTGGGACACCGGGAATCTTCGCTGCCGTTTTCCTATTATGGTACAAATCAGGCGGTGATGGGCTATTCACACACTTTCGCTTTGAAAGTGGTGGAGGCCATCAAAAGCCGCCTGGATCTGCCGGATCTGACTGTGCGCCTGATGCCAGTCACTTCGGCCAATCGCTTGACTTTGGTGCAGAATGGGACGGTCGATCTGGAGTGTGGTTCCACCACCAATAACGCCGAACGCCGCAAACAGGTGGCTTTTTCCAACACGCTGTTCATCGTCAGCACCCGCTTTATGACCCAGCGCAACTCTGGTCTGCACGATTTTGCCCAACTCTCTGGCAAAACCGTGGTGACCACCGCCGGGACCACCTCCGAGCGCCTGTTGCGTCGCATGAACGACGATAAAAAAATGGCGATGAATATCATCAGTGCCAAGGATCATGGCGAAGCCTTTCTGACCCTGGAGACAGGTCGGGCCGTTGCTTTCATGATCGATGATGCCCTGCTGTATGGCGAACGGGCCAAGGCGAAAAATCCTCAGGAGTGGATCGTGACCGGTCCGCCCGTTACCCTGGAGGCTTATGGTTGCGCCATGCGCCGGGATGACCCGGATTTTAAGCGTCTGGTCAACGCCGTCATTGCCCGCATGATGCTCTCTGGAGAGGCAGAGCGTATTTACAGCAAATGGTTTACCACGCCCATTCCTCCCAAAGGGCTCAACCTGGATTTTCCCCTTTCGGAGCCCATGCGCCTGTTGTTTGCGGATCCGAACGACATCTCTTTTGATGGGGATGGTGCGCCTGATCAAGCCGGCGCTGCCACGACCTCCAGTGGCAAGGGGTATCAATGGAATTGGGCGGTTCTACTCTCGCCCACGCCCAGCGGTGGAACCTATCTGCATTGGATGCTGGAAGGGTTGCAGTGGACTGTGTTGTTGTCGTTGAGTGCCTGGATTGTGGCTTTGGCGCTGGGTCTGCTGTTGGGGGTTTTGCGCACCGTACACAGCAAGCCCTATCTGGTTTTGCTTGCCAAGTCTTATGTCGAGCTTTTTCGTAACATTCCTCTGTTGGTGCAGCTTTTTGCTTGGTATTTTGTTCTGCCGGAGCTGTTGCCGGAAGCCTGGGGGACGGCGATTAAACAGTGGCACCCGCTCTCGCAGCAGTTTTTTGCCGCTTGGCTCTGCTTGAGTCTGTTTACGGCTGCCCGTATTACCGAACAGGTACGTACCGCCATCGAATCCTTGCCGCCTGGACGCAAAAACGCCGGTCTGGCACTGGGCATGCGTTTGCCGCAGGTTTATCGCTATGTGCTCCTGCCGGTGGCCATACGCATTACCCTGCCTCCTCTGACCAGCGAATTTTTGAATATCTTTAAAAATTCCGCCGTGGCCACCACGATTGGTTTTATCGAACTGTCCCGGCAGGCGCAGCAGTTGGTGGATTATACCGCCCAACCCTACGAAGCTTTTATCTCGGTGACCGTACTCTATCTGTTGATCAATGTTCTGGTCATGGTGGGCATGCGTCGTTTGGAGCTGGCTTTGCGCACTCCTCGCATTACCAGTGGAGGCAAAGCATGACGGGGCTGGATTTCAACCATCTGCTCTCACTGCTGCCCGCCCTGCAGAGTGGCATGGCGATGACGGCGCGTATTACCCTGATAGCGATTGTGGTTGGCATCCTGTGGGGCACGCTGCTTGCGGTGGCGCGACTCTCCCCGGTCAGAGCCATCGCCTGGTTGGCCACCAGTTATGTGAATCTGTTTCGTTCCGTCCCCCTGGTGATGGTCATTCTGTGGTTTTTTCTCATCGTGCCACAGTTGGTGCATGCCTTGTTCGGTAATGCGGTTGAAGACATTCGCTTTACCTCAGCCCTGGTTGCTTTCTCTCTATTTGAGGCGGCCTACTATTCGGAGATCATGCGGGCCGGTATTTTGAGTGTGCCACGGGGTCAATTTGATGCGGGTTTGGCACTTGGTTTTACCCGTCGGCAAACGTTGCGCTTGATCATTCTGCCGCAAGCTTTCCGCAATATGCTGCCGTTGTTGCTGACCCAGGCTATCATTCTGTTCCAGGATACGTCCCTGGTCTATGTGATTGGCCTTTCTGACTTTTTCGGAACTTCCTACAAGTTGGGTGACCGGGATGGCCTGTTGGTTGAAATGTTGCTGATGGCTGGGGCCGTCTATTTTTTGATCAGCTTTCTTGCGTCACAACTGGTTGCCCGTCTGCATAAAAAGAGGATTCGATGATCTCCATCCGCAACGTCTCTAAATATTATGGTGATTTCAAGGTGCTTTCCCAATGCAGTGCCGAAGTCAACAAGGGGGAGGTGGTGGTGGTCTGTGGTCCTTCTGGATCCGGTAAGTCCACGTTGATCAAATGTGTCAACGCTTTGGAGCCCTTCCAGGAGGGTGACATTGTGGTGGCTGGTGTTTCTCTGCACGATTCCAAAACCGATTTGACCCATCTGCGGGCTAGGGTGGGCATGGTTTTCCAGCACTTTGAGCTGTTTCCGCAGATGACGGTTTTGGATAATTTATGCTTGGCACAGGTCAAGGTATTGCAGCGTTCCCGTGCGGAAGCCGAAGAGAAGGGCATGCGCCTATTGGATCGGGTTGGTTTGCGTGATCATGCGCTGAAATATCCTGGCCAGATTTCTGGTGGGCAACAGCAGCGGGTAGCCATCTCCCGTGCGCTGTGCATGGATCCCATTTGTATGCTGTTTGATGAACCCACTTCTGCTCTGGATCCAGAGATGATCAACGAGGTCTTGGATGTGATGGTGGAGTTGGCCAAGGAGGGGATGACCATGATGTGTGTGACCCATGAAATGGGCTTTGCGCGTCGGGTGGCTGACCGGGTTATCTTCATGGACCAGGGGCAGATTGTCGAAGACCGTCCCAGTGCGGATTTCTTTTCTGCTCCGCAATCGGAGCGGGCCGTGCAGTTTCTCTCCCGCCTGTTATCGCGCTAAATCCTTAAACCAATTTGCGCAGCACATTGGCGCAGCGCGCCCAAATGTGTGCTCCGCAGACAGGAGAAGAGATGAAAAAACGGCGATTCCTGATCCGTTTCGACTGGGCGCCGCAACGCCTCCTGCGCCGCAAGGCTAACTCCGAGATCTTGGCAGGATTCCCCGCGCCTTTCCAGAGGTATCCATGACACCCGGCCATTCCTCAGAACACAGACAAATCTATTTGTTGACGTTGGTCATGGCGGTGGTGGGGTTGATCATCGGCGGAACCACACTCTATATCCTCTACGAAACGTCGTTGGAACAGACCCGCCTACGTTTGCAGGATCTGGTACAAGGTCGCGCCCGACTGATCGAAGCGATTATTAAAATGCATCTTGACCATCAGCAGGCATTCCATCTACAACAAGAGTCGACACCTGCAGCGCAGAGCCTTTTGTTGGAAGAGGCGGCGGACATCATCCAGGAGGCACATTTCCATTTTCCCGGCATGGGCAGTTCTGGTGAGTTTCTTTTGGGGAAACGGTCGGGTGATGCAATTGTCTACCTGATCAACCAGAGGCATGACATCGATAAGGGTCGCGTCACTGTGCCCTATGATGCCCAAAATGGCGAACCCATGCGTCGGGCAGTGGATGGTCAAGCCGGCTGGCTGATCGGTCCCGACTATCGCGGCATTGAGGTGCTGGCAGCGCATGATACCCTGAAGCTCTATAACGTGGGCATTGTTGCCAAAATGGACATGGCAGAGGTGCGTCTGCCCTATCTGCGGGCCGGATTGTATGCTTTTGGAGCGGGTTTTCTCATCTTGCTGGTGGGGGTCATCTTTTTTTACCGGTTCAGCGAACCCATTCTGCGGCGCATTCAAGAGACAGAACTGTTGCGGGAGCATCGCCAACGCCTGGAAGAAAGCCAAGAAAAGCTGCAACGTTCGGAGCGCCGTTACCGCTTGTTGCTGGAGTCAGCCAACGATGCCATCCTGGTGGCAGATGCCCAAACAGGCATTATCGTCGAGGCAAACGCCATGGCGGAAGCGCTGCTCCAGAGACCTGTGCAGCAACTTGTCGGCATGCATCAAACCAAACTCCACCCCGTTGAGGAAACAGAACACTATTCCCGGTTGTTTTACGAACATGCGCAAAGTGACTTGGGGACTGTGCAAGGGGTGGAGATCGAGCGTCCAGACGGTAGTCGTGTACCGGTGGAGATCCGTGCCGCTGTCACTGATCTGGGTGATCGGAAACTCATTCTGGGTATCTTCAGAGATGTTACCATACGCAAGAAGGCAGAAAATGAGCTAAGAAACATAAACATGGAACTGGAGCGTCGTGTTGCACTGCGTACCCGGGAACTGGAACGATCCAACCGCGATTTACAACAATTTGCCTATGTGGCCTCACACGACTTGCAAGAACCGTTACGCCTGGTGGGGGGCTTCGTTCAGTTGCTGGAAAAACGCTATTCCGGTCAGTTGGATGAAAAAGCCACGCAATATATCTCCTATGCGGTGGATGGTGTCCAGCATATGGGGGCGTTGATCAACAGTCTGCTTTCCTACGCTCGGGTAGAATCGCAGGGAACTTCTCAGGTTTTGGTCTCTTGCACGAATGCTCTGGAGCATGCCTTGCGCTATGTGACGCATTTGGCAAAAGAACACAATGCCACCATCACCCATGACCCTTTGCCAACCGTGCTGGCCGATGAGGCCCAATTGGTGCAGGTGTTTCAGAATTTATTGCATAATGCCATCAAGTTTCGTTCTGAAATGGCTCCAGTCATCCACATTTCAAGCTGCCTGCAAGAGGGTGAGTGGCTCTTTTCAGTCCAGGACAACGGTATTGGTATCGATCCCCAATATGCCGAACGTGTTTTTGCTATTTTTCAAAGGCTGCATGCCCGTTCCCGCTACGAGGGCACCGGCATCGGTTTGGCCTTGTGCAAACGCATCATAGAACGACATGAAGGACGCATTTGGGTAGAATCCATACCTGGTCAAGGCAGCAAATTCCTGTTCACATTGCCAGCCATTATTGTGTAACCGTCTTTTATGCAAGAGGGAAAATGCATCCATGCGCGGCTATGTTGTCCGATTGCGTCGATTGGCAGTTTTGACAAGATACATGGCGCTATCCGCCTGTTGAATACTCTCTTCAATGGTGATGGTACTATCGGGGGGAATGATGGTGACGCCGACGCTGAGTGACAAACTGTAGCGTCGTTCTGGTTGAGCGTTGCGGTTGGCTACCTCTTCATGGATGCGGCGTGTGATCCCTTCCTGGGCGGCCTGCAGATCATCACCTGCTTCGCGAAAGGCCAGGGCCAGAAATTCATCTCCGCCTTGACGGGCCAATACATCGGATTTACGGAATACTTGACGCAGAATCGTTGCCGTTTCCAGCAAGGCCAAGTCACCAATCTTATGGCCCAATGTGTCATTGATCTGCTTCATGCCGTCCAGGTCAATAAAAAAGACGAGGATATGTGCGCGCAGGCGGCGCGCCTGTTTGCACTCCTGCTCGGCCAACAGTATAAAGCCTCTCCTGTTATTCAACCCGGTCAGTGCATCTTCCATGGACAATTGATGCAACTGCTCACGGAGTTGGACATTTTCGGTAACATCCCGCAGCGACACCAGAGTGGCGGGCTCCCCAAGCCACACCGTATTGACGCTGCGCATTTCGGCAATGCCGAGCAAACCGTTTTTGCGCACAATGTCCACTTCTGTGACCCCGTCAGCAATCATGGCCTGACCAAAATGCGTGCCTTGCAGTTCTGCCAGAGTACGCCCCAGCAACTGTTCTGCCGCCTGATTGAGATAGCGTACTACCCCTACTTGATTGACAATCAGCGTACCGTCAGCACTTCTTTCCACAATGGCCTGAAAACTTTCATGGCTGGCCTGCAACGCCTCACGAAGATGGATCTGCTCACTGATGTCCTGGGCTGAACAGACAAAGCCGTTGATTTGGCCGTTTGGTGAACGGATCACCGAAGCAGAAAAGAGTATCGGTAACCGCCGTTTAGAACAGGATAAAAACCATGCTTCCCGGTTACGAATGGCGCCCTGGTGGGAGGTTTCCACCATGCATAACTCTCCCCATGGGCGTTCTGGATCAAGCAGAGTATCGATATCAAGGCCAACGAGCTCCGCAACAGGACATTCCATCATATCGGCAGCCGACTGATTGGCCCAGACGATGGTCGTTTCAGAGGACAGCACCAGCACAGCATTGACCATGGCCTCCAGGGTGTTGCGCAAAGAATCCCGATCGACCATGGTAGATGCCAGAACTTTGACCAATTCATCCAGGTGGGGAACGGGGATGAACGCATGGGAAGAAAGATCATTCATCGTTGGGCTCTACATCCATATTCTTTTTGGTACTCTTTTGAAAAATAGTGTGCCATGCAGCCGTTATTGCGCATAACGACTAATCACTTTCAGTAATTGTTGTTTATGGATGGGTTTGGCGAGAACCCCATCGCACCCTGCCGCAATGGCAGCCATTTGCAACTCTTTCAGAATGCTTGCTGTAAAGGTCAATATGGGCGTGCGGCGCAACTGTTGTTCCTGTTCCCAGGCCCGTATGGCCTGGGTTGCCTCGATACCGTTCATGACTGGCATTTCGGTGTCCATGAGCACAAGATCAAAGCTTTGTTTTTTGAACATTTCCAAGCCTGCAAAGCCATTTTCACAGGTTTCCAGGCGGTGCGGAGTGCGCTTCAAGAAGGCATGGATCATCTGCCGAATTTCCAACATGTCATCAATCACCAAAATACGCAGGGCACGTTCCTGCAGCAGTAGGGGAATAATGGTATCAAGCATCTGCTCCTCTGGACACAGGCACAGATGACCCGGCAGGGATTGGTCCCACAGGGTATCCAGCGGCAAAGCGCGCCAGGCATCACCCAGTAACACGATGGGTTGACCGTTATAGGAGGGATCGGTACGCACTGCATGCACGCCAGTCGTCAGCTCCAGGCGCGGGTTGCCAACCAGCAACAGATGGGCATGGCTATTGTGTTGAGCACCTTGACGCATCAGCGTGAGAAATTCACTCCAACTGGCGCACTCCTCTACGGTTAATCCGGCGCTGGTCAGGGAACGGCTGAGGATTAAGCGTTCGACAGAACCGGATTCCAACAGAAGCAATCGTCGTCCACTGAGGTCATAACCTGCAGCAGGTTCTTGTTTCGTCTGCCTGGTCTGTAAACGAGAGGGTTGGGCAGCAGACAGATCAAGAGGCAATTGCAGAGTAAAACAACTGCCTTTGCCTTCCTCGGAATGGAGCTGGATGCTTCCTCCCATCAAATGGGCCAAACGTTTACAGATACCCAAACCCAGTCCGGTTCCACCGTAACGTCGGGCGATGGTTGGATCGGCCTGGATGTAGTCGTCAAAGATGACGCTTTGTCGGTGTGGTGGGATGCCGATGCCAGTATCGATGACCTCAAAACAGAGCCATGGCCCATCATGATTGGCGTGTTTTGGGGAGATGTGTAACACGATACTGCCTTGTTGGGTGAATTTGCTGGCATTGCTGAGCAAATTGAGCAAAATCTGGCGCAGTCGAGCGAAATCTCCATGGATGGCCGCCGGGGTATCGGGATGCACCTCAACGCGGTACAGCAAACCCTTTTGTTTGATACGGTGTTGGATGATATGCGTAACGCTCTGGATCAGGTCATTCAGGCTGAATTCACTGCAGAGCAGTTCCAGTTCCCCCGCTTCTATTTTGGAAATGTCCAGAATATCGTTGATCAATGTCAGTAGCGATTCACTGGACTCTTTGAGCCAACCCACAAACTCTGTTTGTTCCTGGTCAAGATGTGACTCTTCCAACAGATCGATAATTCCGATGATGGCCCCGATCGGGGTCCGTATTTCATGACTCATGACAGCCAGAAAGCTGCTTTTGGCTTGATTGGCCAATTCGGCCCCTTTTTTGGCGCGCCACATCTCCTCTTCCAGTTGTTTGCGCTGGGTAATATCGCGCAAGGTGGCCAGAAAGGCATCATGACCATGCCACTGGGTGCGCGATACGCGCATTTCGGCAACACGGCGTTGTGGACCGAAAGGAACAATGTCCAGTTCGGTGGTTTCGTTAACGACAACAGGAAAGCCAAATAAATCACCGATCTGTATGGCACGTCCAGAAAACAGGGATGCGATGGCTGGATTGGCAAAACAGACATGTCCATGCAGATCAAGGACCAGGATGCCATCGGTGTTGTTGAAGACAATATTGTGAAAACTGACTTGACTCTCCCGCAATTGGTGCTGCGTGCGGTGGCGTTCGATGGCAAAACTGAGTACGCGGGAGAGCATTGCGCCCGGTTGGATAGTTCCTTTGAGCAAATAATCCTGCGCCCCTTGGCGCAGGGCCTGAAGAGCAGTTGGTCGGTCTCCGCAACCGGTCATGACCACAATGGGAAGCTCCTCTGCCAAAGCGCGACAGCGGATGACCGTCTCAAGACCTTGACAATCGGGCAAGTTCAGGTCGAGCAGGATAAGGGCATACTGATTCTTGCGCAGGCGATCTGAAATCTGTTCCAGGCAGAGCACATGATCAACGGCAAAGAGGCAGTCACTCTCTTGAGCGAGATATTCTCTGATCAGGAGCGCCTCCGCAGGGTTGTCCTCAACCAGCAGGATGGAAACCTCTGCGCAAGAAGAATCGGGGTAAATCGATGAATCCGTCATGGTTTAGTCGCTGAATAAGTGTCCCATCCGTTCCATTTCAGCCGGAGTGATGAACTCCGGACGCCCGGAAAGAATACCGATGATATTACGGAATGGCGCATTGATGTGCATACCTTGGCCGTCGATGGTAAATTCTCGAATTTCCTTTTCATGCATGGAGCCGCGCATTTTCAGAACGGTAATGCCACGCCGCATTTCGCCAAGCATTTCCACGTAGCGCAACAGAATGATGGTATCGGTGATCGAGGAGAAATGCGATTCGGTAATTGAGGGTCCACCCATCAGATTGGCGGTGGTCGCGGTGAAAAGCCCAGGAATTTCACGCTGCTTGACAAAGGAAGCCAGGGAGATGATAAATTCCCGGAAACCGCGATTGGTGGCAACCCGTTCCAGAGCGGAAACGCTGTCCACAGCCACGCGACGTGGTTTGAAACCGTCGATGTGTGATTTGATGCGAATCAGGTGATCTTCGAGTCCGGCGGTTTCCGGGTAGGCGCAGATCACTTTCAGCAAACCTTCCTCTTCGAAGCGCTTAAAATCATACCCCCAACCGCTGGCGTTGCGAAAAAGTTGTTCACGGCTCTCTTCGTAGGCGAAAAGCAGGCAGCGTTCCCCATGGGTGATGCTGGCAGCAATAAACTCGGCCGTCATCAAGGTTTTGCCACATCCGGTGGCCCCGGAGACCAAAATCAGAGAATCCTGAAAAAAACCACCACCGGTCATGCGATTGAGTTCGGCGTTGCCAGAGGATACCCGGAGGTCTGAAGAGCGCTGTTTCAGTTCGATGGCAGAGACAGGAATGACCACAATACCGCTGTCGGGCAGCACGGTGAAGGGATATTCCCCCTTCTGGTGGGTGGTACCACGAAACTTCAGGATTTCCACGGTGCGCCGGCGTTTTTCCTCTTCCAGTACGTTGCGCAGTATGACCACATTATCGGCGACAAACTCTTCGACACCAAAGCGGGCGATTTCGCCAAATTCTTGCGTGCGTTCTGCGGTCAATACGGCGGTAATGCCCATATTGCGCAGCGCAGCACCCAGGCGACGCATCTCCTCCCGAACCATGGAACTATTGGTAAATTGTGAGAAAACAGCACCCAATGAATCGATGGCCACCCGTTTGGCTCCGACTTTGCGGATCGCATGCTCAATGCGGGCCAACAAAGCGCCAAGGTCGAAATTGCCAGCCTCAATCTGTTCCATGCCCGGAATGGGAGAGACATCGACGAAAGTCCACAGACCATCTGTTTCCCATTGCAGAATATCCCACGACATCGACAGCAGATTGCGGCGAATATCCGTGGGCGGTTCTTCAAAGGTGACAAAGACACCGGCCTGTTGGTGACGCCGGATACCTTCGGCAAGAAATTGGGCGGCAAACACGGTTTTGGCACTGCCAGCCGTACCTGCCACCAAAGTGGTGCGGCCTTTTGGTAATCCACCTTCGGCAATCAGATCGAAACCTTCGATCCCTGTGCTGAGTTTGACCAATGGTGAAACAGGATGATTGACCTCCATGGTGATGCTCCTTCGTTGCGGTATCAGCGGCGAATCGGTTTCAAATCAAGTCCCAACAACACTTTTTCGGTGTTTGAAAGGTCACCGATTATCCGACGCAAGGGTGGTGGCAACTCACGGATCAGGGTAGGCGTGGCCAAAATCTTTTCATCTTCAGCCAGACCAGGATGTTCCAGCACATCGATGACCTGCAATTGGTAGTCAGCCAGTTCCTGGTCACAGATGCGCTGCAAATTGGAAATGGCCTGAGCAGAGCGGGGCGTATGCCCTGTAATGTAGAGTTTCAAAAGGTAAACGTCTTGTGCAGACATCGATTGACTCCTAGAGTCTGGACGACCATGATCAAATTAGAGATTCTCTTCCTGGAGAGAGTCTCGGTCAAGGGGTTTACCAATGCGCAGCGCGTAGGGACGATATTGGGAGACCAGCAAGCCCATTAACTGCAGGGCGAGCAGGCGTCCTTCTTCGCTGTAGGCTTGTTCGCGCACGGGGTTGAAGCGTCCGCTCAGGCGGCTCAGTGCATCCAGATAAATTTCCACAATATCCCGTGGACCGCATTTCAGGAAACTCAGTTCACGGGCCATCTCGGCAAGTATACTTGAGAAATCACAATCAATTTTATGGGTTCTCTGTTCCATGGCCTGATCCAGGACACTGGCAAAGCGGTCTGAAAATTTTTGAAAAAGCTCCGGCAAACTCTGCTTGATCGCTGGCACCCCCAGCAAGACAGAGGAGACACTACTGCGATTCACGATACGGTCGAGAAATTGCCTTTCCTGTTGGCGGCGTTCGGTTTCATGCACTCGGAAAAGCTCTTGACGCAAGGAGAATCGTTCGATGGAATAACGCACGGCCCGCAGCAAAAGGGGGCCGGAGATTTGCGACTTGATCAAGTAGTCTTGCGCCCCCAGGCGCATGGTCTGCATGGCCAGCTCTTCATCCTGCAAACCGGAGAGCACGACGATGGGCAGTTGGGGAATGCAATTTTGCAAAGTGATATAGGTATCCACGCCCTGACTGTCCGGGAGATTGAGATCAACAACCACCGCCACAAAGGGATGAAGCGGCAAAGCGGCAATCGCATCCTGCAGAGTGGCGACGTGATGCAACTGGATGCTTGCCAGACTTTTTGACGTGTTTGTATATTTTTGAGTATCCTGCAGCCACTCCTGCAGCAGTGTCACAAAGGCCGGTTCATCCTCAACCAGCATGACCAGCAGAGAGGATGCTCCCTGTAATGCGCTGTTGGAAGCCGTATTTTGCAGAACATTAGCCAACGGCAGATCCTGAATAATGCGCTGGAGGCAGCTTGACGATGGTAAACCAGAACTGCTCGATGGATCGAATCGCCTGAAAAAATTTATCCAGATCGACCGGCTTGCTCACGTAGCAGTTGGCATGCAGTTCGTAAGAACTGACGATATCTTTTTCCGCATTGGAAGTGGTCAACACGACGACAGGGATGGCTTTCAGAGATCGGTCCTGCTTGATCTCCTGGAGAATTTCACGACCATTGCGGCGTGGGAGATTTAAATCAAGGAGGATCAGATCCGGGCGAGGTGCATTCTGGAACCCGTTCTGACCACGCAGAAAGGCCATCGCCTGCTCCCCGTCGCAGACCACGTGCAGGCGATTGTAAATTTTACTCTCCTGAAGGGCCTCCTGCGTTAAGGCAATGTCCCCCGGATTGTCCTCGACAAGTAGGATATCGATCGGTTGTATCGATTCAGTCACGGAAGGTTTCCCTGTAAAAAAGCAGAATAGTAAATCAATGTGTCACGGATATTCAAGTGGCATGGATCATGGGGCGCATCATCGATTGCGACCAAACACGGATCAATCTGTGTACCTGGGGGCGTCCAAAATGTCTTTGATAATCATCTTGAATTCAAAACTTGCTGCAATAAACAGGTGGTAACGGAACTGGCAGAAAACCCATCTTAAAAAACTTGGCCATCCTAAAAAACTTGGTCCCAGGCTACATCCCAGGCGCAGTGTAGCAGATAATCTTACAATTTTTCAAGTTTTTGTGCATGTCATGCGTGTAAAACAGACAAAAGAATGATAAGTGTATGTTGTTATTGTATAATTTTCAGCATGAATGGTTTTGCATGACCAGGGAATGTGCTACCTTTCCTGGGACGGGTGCGAGAGAGAGTCCAGCAGTTCGTCCATGCAGTGGGGGCAAGATACCCTTGGACGGTCACAGATCTCCCTAATCAACATTTGTTGCATGGCAGTTGTTTATCATATGTGTATAACGGATCTATCTATTTAATTTTACAATAATAATTTCAATTTTGTCAGTCGGTGCATCAAACACATTCGTTGCACAGGATGCATCAAGAATATTTATGAGTAAAATCTTATATATTTAAAATATAATTAACTATATTATTTTTATATGAATTTAAAATATATCAGATTATCTCATGATGATAAAGTTTAAATAAAAAGCAGGGTGGCATTGGATGTGCAATAGGTCACAGTAACCTTATCAGGAACTGTGTTACCGCGCATTTTGCGAGCCGAAAGTATCCATGGTGTGAGCATCTGTAATGATCATGACAGCGCGAGGATGAAATGATTCGAATTATTGAGAACGGCAACAATGTTAAATTATTACTGCCAAAGGAGTTCAACTTTAACAGTCACGGAGAGTTCCGGGATTTATATTGTCACCGTCCACGGGGAACGTTCTATGAAATAGATTTTAAGAACGTCGTGAAATTTGATAGTGCGGCCATGGGAATTCTACTCTTGTTGCGCAGCTATTGTGGTGATGATCGTACTAAAATAAGTCTGGTCAATTGCAGTGATGAAATATTAAAACAACTACAGGGCGCCAGTTTTGGTCGATATTTTATAATGCAGTGTAATCACTAACAAAAATGGTTCCAGTGAAGGAGTACACAGGATGGTCAAGCGGGTTGTTGTCAAGGATCACGAGTCAATGGGACAGACGATTGTGGTCCTTGAGAAAAAATTTGATTTTGAGTCGCATACCGCCTTTCGCAATGCCTACCAGGGCTTTCCTGATGCAACCCAGATGATCGTTGTGGATCTGTCCAAAGTGGAAAATCTGGATTCGTCTGCAGTAGGCATGTTGTTGATGATGCATGCCTATGTCAAATCACGGTTTGGCAACCGCTGTAGTGGCATCCGTTTGATTACGGGAACAT
The DNA here is from genome assembly GCA_002753095.1 of Magnetococcales bacterium. Taxonomy (GTDB): domain Bacteria; phylum Pseudomonadota; class Magnetococcia; order Magnetococcales; family Magnetaquicoccaceae; genus Magnetaquicoccus. The sequence continues at coordinate 5,711 of PDZU01000015.1, read as the reverse complement.
CCTACGTCAAGGATGTTTTGAATAATTTACGTGTTGGCAATCTGTTCCTTATCGATTGATGGCAACTCCAATCAGCATTGCACTGTTGGATGGCAGTCGCAACGATTAACAATAACGATGCGCCATTGTTTCACAATCTCCTCTTCTGCTACAATACCGGACGGTTACATATCATGGGTTGTGGTGGTTGTGAACAGGGGGAGGGGTGACCATGCGGGCCTATGCAAAAAATCAGGGTACGTTCTGGCGCAGTTTCAGTATGGTTGCCTGCGCTTCCTTTGTGCTGGGTGTACTGCTGATTGTGTTGTTGATTCGGGTAACAGATTCGGTCAGCAAACTCTACGAGCACCCTTTCAAGGTCAGTAACTCTGCGCGACAAAGTCAGATCCTGATTGGCAAACGCCAACGGCTCATGTACGAATTTCTGCAGCAGCCTGAACAGGTACCCATTGAGCATATCCAGAAAGTTCTGGACGAGTACGAAAACGACCTTGCCAAACGAATCGGTTTGATAGAAGGGCGTTTTTTGGGGAGTCGGGAGTTGCTGCACAATCTGGTGGATGCCTGTGTGCAGTTGCGCCTGGTGCATCAAAATATCCTGGATAAAGTCCAACTGGGCGAGTATAGCGCGGCACTCAGGGATGAGATGGTGATTGCCAGGAGACAGGCTGAGTCGTTGGATGTTCTGATCGAGGAGGTGATCGCCTATGCCGAAGGGCGGGCATATGAGTTTCGCGAGTCTGCCCTGCAAACCCAAAGGGTAGCGATTGTTGGGGGTGCAATCAGTATCATCGTGATCATGCTGTTGGCCGGTGGGGTGTTGCTGCGCCAACAGAGAAAATTTCATGCGTTGGATGCCGAACGCCGCGCCGCCATAGCGGCGCAATCCGAGGTGTTGCAATCCCTGCTGCAGGCCAATCAGTTACTGGAAGAGCTGTTTCGTACCTCTCACCTCTCGATTGCTTTTTTGGATAAGAACTTCAACTTTATGCGGGTGAACAGATCCTACGCCGACAAATGTGGCGTGGATCCCGGGTATTTTAACGGCAAAAACCATTTTGCACTCTATCCATATCCAGAAAATGAAGAGATTTTTCAACGGGTGGTAGACAGTGGCCAACCGTTTACGGTCTATGGCAAGCCGTTTGAATTCCCGGACCATCCAGAGTGGGGCACGACCTATTGGGACTGGTCCCTGGTTCCCATTCTGAATCAGGAGGGCAAAACAGACTGGTTGCTCTTTGTCCTGTTGGATGTGACCGCCATCAAGCGCAATGAACTGGCCTTGCAGGAGTCCAATCGCATGCTGCGCACGGTTTTGGATGCCATTCCAACACGGGTGTTTTGGAAAAATACCCAATCGGTCTTTTTGGGCTGCAACCGCTCCTTTGCGCAGCATGCCGGTTTGCACAGTGTGGAAGAGGTGGTTGGCAAGGATGATTTTACCCTGTCTCCATTTTTGTCCAAAGGTGCGGAATCGTACCGAAAGATGGATCAGCAGGTCATGAACAGCGGGGAGAGCATGTACTTTCCAGATGTCACCTTTATCAAAGAGGGTGGCAATCGGGGCTGGGCCAATACGTATAAAGTACCGCTGCGCGATGGGGCGGGGCGTATCATTGGGGTGTTGGGCGTGTTTGAAGATGTGACCGAGTTGAAATTGCTGGAAGAAAAGATGGATCAATTGCAGGAGAAAATCTTGCAGAATGATCGTCTGGCAACCCTGGGTCTGATTGCCGCCGGCATTGCCCATGAGGTGAATAATCCCAGCAATATTATCGCCATCAACAGTCGTCTTGTTTTGGACATCTGGGATGATGCCCAGGTGATCCTCAACGGTTACCACCAGCAATACGGCGAGTTTTCTCTGGGTGGTATTACCTATTCGGAGTTGGGGACAGCAGTAGAATCCTTGTTGACGGGTATTGGCGAGAATGCCCATCGCATCAAGACCACCGTCATCAATATGCAGGCGTTGGTACGTCAGAGGCAGTTGCCCGGACGGAGTCCGGTGGATTTGCGGGTGCTGTTGGGCAGCATCCTGGAATTTTTGCATGCCAGAATCTTGCGGTGCACCAACACGTTGACCACGCAGTGGCAGGAGATCCCCTATTGGGTATTTGGCAATTCCGAGCAACTTTTCCAGGTGTTCAGCAATCTCATTACCAACGCCTTGCAGGCGTTGCCCAGTGTGGAACGTGGTATTACGCTCACGCTGGCACAGGATCCTGGGGCGGGGATGGTCGTTGTCGAGGTCAGGGATGAAGGGCGTGGCATTGCCGAAGAGCAGTTGGTCCGTATTGGTGAGGTCTTTTTTACCACCCGCTCGGAAGAGGGTGGCATGGGGTTGGGCATCTCCATCGTGCGGCGTATTTTGGAGCAGCATGGCGGCAGCATGGCTGTAGAATCCACCGTGGGCGTAGGCACGGTCGTGACGATTCGCTTACCTGAATGGAAACCTGACGGTGACAAATAAAGCCGGAGAGGCAAATCTCTTGTTGAACGGGTCGCGTAAAGAGCAGCAGGCACTGCCAGTGGTCATTGTTGACGATGAAGAGGCCATACTGACTGGTTTGGGACTCCTGTTGCGCGGCAACGGTTTGGGACCGGTCAAGGCGATCAGCGATAGTCGCGAAGTGCTTCCTTTCCTGGAAAGCCACGGTGCAGCGGTGTTGTTGGTGGACCTGAATATGCCGCATTTTTCTGGTCGGCAAATATTGCAGACAGTGCAAAAGAAGTTTCCTGATATACCGGTGATTGTGGTGACGGCGGTACAGGAGGTGGACACGGCGGTGGAGTGCATGAAAGATGGTGCGATTGATTATCTCCTGAAGCCGCTTTATGTGGATCGTCTGTTGTCTGCGGTCCGCAAGGCAAAGGAGGTGGTGGAACTGCGTCACCAGGTCAACAATCTGCGCGAATATTTGCTGGGTCAGGACTTAAAATATCCGGGTGAGTTTGCCGAAATTGTCACGCAAAGTGCCAAGATGCAGTCCATTTTCAAATACATGGAGTCCATTGCCCGCACCGGGGAACCTTTCTTGATCATTGGCGAGACCGGGACTGGTAAAGAGTTATTGGCAAGAGCTTTTCATCAATTGCGCCGTGTTGCCGGGCAGATGGTATCGGTCAATGTGGCCGGGTTGGATGACCAGATGTTTGCCGACACCCTGTTTGGTCATATGAAGGGGGCTTTTACTGGTGCGGTGAGTGCCCGTGAGGGCATGTTGAGCAAGGCGAATCATGGCACTTTGTTTCTGGATGAGATCGGGGATTTGTCCGAGATCAGCCAGATCAAGCTGTTGCGCCTGTTGCAGGAGAAGAAATATGAACCGATCGGCTCGGATGTGTCGAAAAATGTCAATGTTGCCATTGTGTCTGCCACCAATCGGGATTTGAAACAGCGGGTCAAAGAGGGCAAGTTTCGTGCTGACCTCTATTATCGGTTGGCGACCCACATGGTGGTGGTTCCTTCTTTGCGTGAACGCAAAGAGGATCTCCCCCTGTTGCTGGAAAAATTTATCCTGGATGCTGCGCAGGCCATTCAACTGCAGGAGTTGCCGACCCCCTCTCCTCAGTTGATCGAGTTGCTCAACTGCCATGATTTCCCAGGAAACATTCGTGAGTTGCGTGGTTTGGTGATGGATGCCGTGGCCAATCATCGCAAGGGTATTCTGTCGATGGAGGTTTTTCGCAAGGCATTGACCGGATCTGGCCAGAGCATGCTGGCGGGGGAAGTGGCAGGCCAAGAGCAGATTCCCCTTTATTGGGAAGCGGGGCGCCGTCCCCCCACCCTGAAAGAGGCCGAAGAGTATCTGATCACCTATGCCATGGAGCAGAGCCAAGGCAATCAGGGGATTGCCGCCGTCATGCTGGGTCTGTCGCGCCAAGCTCTGAACCAGCGCCTTTCGCGCCGGGATATTAAATTGCACCGCTTCTAAACCTCCGCTGTCTTGCTGCCTCAGCAGTTGTTTTGATCCACCCTCTTGTTGTCCATTCAGTCGAGCACGCCAAGGTTATATTTCTGGATGTATCTCCTGCGTTTGTGCAAATTGTTATATTTCTGTAGTTAACCATCTGTCACGATCATTGCAGGCAAGCTTTTCGCGTTTATTGAATTAATAATTAATTGTAACTATTCACCACCCCCTACCTCTGTCTGGCTGAGGGGTGGCGTGAGGATGGAAGTGCACGATGATCAAGATGCCATAAAGGCCGGCCATTTTCCCTGGAACAGGTCTTTCAGAGCCTGAGTCGCAGAGACGCCATTTTTGCGACAGGTGGAGAGAAAGCTGCGGATGCGACAAAAAATAGCGGCCCCCTCTGGGGAACGAAAGCATCCAGAGATCTTCTGATGGACCTTGGTCATCCGAATATCGTTCTCGGCTTGGTTGTTTGAGAACGGGACATGGGGATTATCCAGGAATAAGAGAACACCGTGTTCATGTTCCCGTAATCGTTCCAGGAGGTTTCTGGACTTGGTGCGTTTGAGCCTGCCCCTTTTGCCGTTACGGTCATTTTCGTTGGGTGGCGGACATTCGGTTTCGGCATCTGCCAGGATTTGGCGGTAGCGTTCCCGGAAACCTTGGGCTGTTTGTGGGTCAGGGCAACCCGAGGAAAGGTTTTTGGCGTGACAAGCCTCCTTGAGCAGGTCTTGCAACGCTTTGGCCCAGGATTGTTTCTCCTGCTCGGCAGCCCACTCCAATTCTCGCAGGTGGTGGGCATTGCACAGAGCATGGGATCCGCCGTATTTGAAGTAGGGCGACCAGTGGTCGTGGCACAGGATGCCTTGGAACACGGGCAGCACTCCCACGTCATCCATGGCTTCTCCGCCCCGCTTGGCGTGGGCATGAAAGAAGGTCAGCGTGTCACTGGAAAGGCAATGTAGCCAATGCCCTTTGCTGGCGATGTTGATACCGGTTTCGTCGGCATGGAGTAGGGGTGAAACGAGCAATTTGCTTTTGGCCCAGTGCTCGAAGGGTTCCAGTCGATTGTAGGCATCCTGGTTAAAGTTGAACACCGATGAGGCACTGATCGGAATCTGGAGCATTTCGCCGAACTGCTCTTCGACCCGGTTGTAAGGGAGCAATTGGTACTGGGACATATAGACGGCACCGGCCTTGACGCTACTGCCATACTGGACCGAGGCAGAGATCTCCTGGGGAAAAGGTGCAACCCAGCGTTTCCCAGATTGATCAACCAGAACCTGTGCCCGGTATTCGGTAACGATGGCAGAGATTTCCACATCAAAAACTTGGCGTGATTCGAAACCGTCTTCTTTGTAGACCCCTGTCGGCAAAGCGGTTGTGTCTACCTTTAGAAAGACAATCTCGTCTGGATCGGCGACGGGTTCAAGATTGGTTCCTCGGTGCCCTTTTTGGCCTCCAGGCTTGTTGCCGTTGCCGTTGCGCGGGGTCTTCTTCCGGTTCGGATCATCCGATGGTCGCGTGCTGCTGTTGCTGCTGTTGAGCCCGACCCGGTTGAGCAGAAGGGTCACGACCAGAAGCAACATCTCCATCATAGACCGCAGGGCGGGAGAGATGGCCGTCTCCTCCTGGAGTAGACGGCGCACTTGGTCAATGTTGGAACGGATTTCGTCTGCGTTGATCCTCAACGGGAATCTCCTCACTTCGGGCTGATGCGAGGAGTATCGGAAAATTGTGCCACCCAATGTCAAGGAATTTTCGTAAGTCAGGGTGGTGAATAGTTAC
>PDZU01000174.1 GCA_002753095.1 Magnetococcales bacterium | reverse complement strand
GACATTGTCCACCACCAACAGCAGGCGATGCGTTTCGGCCAACTGGGCCAGTTGCTGCAGATCGGCCAGCTCCAGGGTGGGATTGGCGGGGGTTTCCAGGTAGAGCATGCGGGTGGTGGGGGTGATGGCCTGGCGCCAGGCATCGAGATCGGAGAGGGCGACCTGTGTGGTTTTGATCCCCAACTTGGCCAGCAGGGTATTGGCGATGGTGGTGGTCGAGCCAAAGACGGAACGGCTCATCACCAGATGATCGCCTGCCGCCAGGAAGGTCAAAAAGATGGTGGTAATGGCGGCCATACCGGAAGCGGTGGCCAAGGCTTTCTCGCCCCCCTCCAGGGCGGCGATGCGCTCTTCGAAAGCCATGACCGAGGGGTTGGTAAAACGGCTATAGAGATTGCCCTCTTCGCTGCCGGCAAAGATGGCCTGGGCCTGTGCTGCCGAGGTAAAAACAAAGCTGGAATTTAAAAAGAGGGCGGGACTGTTTTCCCGCTCTTCGGTCATGCGCCGCCCGGCATGCAGGGCGGTGGTGGCCAAACCAGATTTACGGGGTAGGGTGTGCTCTGAGTGGTTCATGGTGTGTTTGGTATTTTCTGGTTGGGGTTATCATAGGCAATTGACAAGGTTGCCTGAACTCTGGTAGCAATGCCAGAGGAAATTTTTTTAGCCGTTCCGAGTGGTGTTGCCCGCGTGGCGGAATAGGTAGACGCCGCGGACTTAAAATCCGCTGATCGTAAGGTCGTCCCGGTTCAACTCCGGGCGTGGGCACCAAATCGACTCACAAAGAGTGCCGAAAAATACCAAAAAGCCAATGAATTCAATGTTCGTTGACTTTTTTTGTGTCCGAGGAGTGCTGTTGTGGGGCTTTCTGTGCGGCGCTCTGCCATCCAGGAGGGCAGGCGTGGGGTGCGCCATCGGTGGCACGGGTGCCAGCCAGAGGGTATGTTACCGGGCAGGAGGAACGGCAGGCTGTGGCGTCATCTGGCGCAGTTCCTGTGCGGCGGGCGGTTGGTACACAACTGGCGGGGGCTGATTCATACGCATGATGGCAAACATGGCACCGAGAATGAGAGCTGTCTGTGCGGCAAACATACCGGCTATCCATTTGATGGTATCGACTTTCGAGGATTCAATCTCTTTTTGCAGGCTTACTCTGGTGGTCTCAACTTTGGCATCGATGGCGGCAATGTCTCGTTTCAATTCGGCCTTTGTTGCTTCCATCTTGGCATCGATGGCGGCAATATCGCGTTTCAATTCGGCTTTGCTGGCTTCTATTTTGGCGTCCAACTCTTTGATGTCGCGCTTGAGTTCAAGCACGTTATAATCCATCTTGGCGACGCCAACCTTGGTGGACAGTTGCGTATCAAGAATCTCTGCCAACAGGCGGGCCTGTGTTTCGGCTTGCTCTTCGGTAAAGCCAGTAGCCACCATCTGCTTGATGAATTTATGGGTGTCAAACGACACGCCAACAGTTGCACTCATGGCTGAATATCCCCTGGCTGGACGAACGATTTCCATCATCATCCATTTTTCCCGTTGCAAAAGTCAACCGGGTGATGCGGTATTTTTCGCAACGGGGCCTGATAACCCCATTCAAGAAGTTACCGGGCAGGAGGTATGGCAGGTTGTGGCGCCACCTGGCGCAGTTCCTGGGGTGCTGCTTGAACAATCTGCACCGGCATCGGGAAGGCGCGCAGATAACCGATGATCAAGCCGACGCTGGCCAGAATCATGGCCCCCATCTTGATGACCATGCGCAACTCAAGCTCTCTCAAATCTTGCTTTGTTGCCATCTCCTGCAAGCGAGACTCTTCCACTTTCTGGAGTACATTGGACAGTGCCTTGGCCTGTGCTTCTGCTTGTTCTGGTGGCACGCCAGCGGTTTCCAGTTCCTTGGCGTAGGCCAATGTGTCAAACGGTATGGCAACGGTAGCACCCATGGCTGAACACCTCCTGACTGAACGAATGATCCTTTCATCATCCATTTTTCCCGTTGCAAAAGTCAACCGGGTGATGCGCTATTTTTCGCAACGGGGCCTGATAACCCCATTCAAGAAGTTACCGGTTAACGGTGGGGATGTTCGTTGGGCAACGGTCTGCTTCAGGAGAGCAGCAGCGCCTCTTTGGCCAAGCGCCGCAACATCGCTTGCCACTCTTCCTCTGTCGGGCCGTTTTCCGTTTGCTCTGTCTTTTCCCGTTCCATCTGTTGCAGACACTGCACAAGCGTTGTCCAGGGCGTTTGGCCGTCCAATGCCTGCAGTAGGGCACGTTCCCACGCCGTCAAATCGACCATCTGATGCCGACCATTCACCACCCGATTGGTGATCTGGGCCTGATAGCGGGCTACCGGCAAGGCCATGGGCTGGGTGCTCACCGAGGTGGCATAAACCCCGGCATCGGCATGAAACGTCAACAAGCCTGCCGTGAAAAGTCGAATACCATCATTGAGTAAAATAAAATGGATCCCCGCACGGTCGCCAATACCAAAGCGGCTTTGAATCATCTCCAACACCTCCGTAACGAACAGCGGTTTGTGATGATGTTGTGCCAATGTGTCGAAGAGGGCGATGGTCAAGGGATCGCTCACTGTCAACAGCGAACCGTCAGCACTGACAAAAGCCATCTCCTCAGGCAGGGGTGCGCCCGCAGACAACGGTTCCTGTTGTGGAGACATCAGAAAACGCATGGCAAAGTGCTGTACCAACTCGGTCAGAGAGTTGGCAATCTGTACCCCAGCACGACACAGCATGGTGGAGCGAAAACGGCGGTTGTCGATAAAATCAAGGAACTGTTCCTGATGTATCTGGTTCTGCAAAAGGCTGAGTCGCTCGGCAACCTCTTGGGAAAAATTGTGCAAAAACATGATTTTAACGGATGTATCCCCCAGATATTGCAGCGCGTGTGCCCCGGC
>PDZU01000084.1 GCA_002753095.1 Magnetococcales bacterium | reverse complement strand
ATTGCAAAAAGAAATCGGTTTTAATTGCGCTTCAACAGTATTGGTCGATGATTCCGAAACAGTACTCGCTGCAGCGCAGCAATTTGGCGTTCGATATTTATACCATATATCTGCCCCCAGTTCGACACAGTCGGCACAGCCTTCCAATCGGTTTGCTTCCGTAGAAACCGTGCAGGCGTTGATGCAGGGGCTTTTGGCCTAATGCAATGCAATATATGCAGAAATTTTTCATGTTAAGCAGTAGTTAATAATTATATTCTAATATAGGGGGTGTTTTTTTTTTTTTTTCGGTGCTTAATGTAACAGTATGATAAACGGAAATAAAATCTAATATGTGATTTTTTTATTGACATGTCCCGGTTCGGCGGTATTTACTGTCACACGCCGTTAGAAACGGCAAGTTGCATGAAGCTTGGCTGGGCCTGGGAATGTTACAGGATGCTTTGTGTGTATGAAGAAGATTTACCACAACTTCATTTGGAGATCGCAACGATGTCCCTATTCAGGAACCTGCTGGCGCTGATTGGTTTGGCAGTCGTGATTGGCGCAGGCTATGGGTATAGCAAGCTGTCGCCCATTCTGGCCGAGTTTGATCCGGGCTACATGAAGATTTACACGGAGTTTGCCACCTCCCTGCTGAAGACCCGTGACCCAGGTGAAGCGATGATGTGGGCGGTGCCAGTGGAGGACGCCAAATTAACGGTAGATGAGGTCAAGGACTCCTTGAAGAGTCTGGCCTCGGCGCGCAACTTCCTTTTTGTGGGTGAGGCGCCGTTTTACAAGCAGGTGGAGGCGGTATTGGGGCAAAAGTCCCGCCATATCGCCTTCCTCTCTTTTTGTGATGTGGCTGTGGGTAAGATGATGGCCGATTACCGCGATGCCTATACGGGCTTCATGCCGTGTCGTATCGCTGTCGTTGAGGACAAGTCGGGCAAAATCTGGTTATACTCCATGAACCTGGATATGATGATTCATGGAGGTCGTCGTTTGCCGGAGGAGTTGCGCAAGGAGGCTTTGCGTATTCGGAACGTCATTTGGGAGATCATGCACGGTGCTGCAAAGGGTGAGTTCTAGCAGTGGGGTCTTCCGTCTGTGACTTGGGTGGGCTGGGCTGGCGCGTAGCTGGCAGGGTCCATCGGGTGCTGCGGGAACCATAATCCATTCTGATGGGAGGAAAATCATGCAACAAAGAAAAATCCGCATGTTGACAGTGGTAGGGGGGTTGCTGGCGGGTATGATGCTGTTGGGTGCTTCTGCGGCACAAGCGGATATAACCGGTCCCATGTTGGCCAATACCTGTGCCGGATGCCACGGGACCAATGGCATTTCTGGTGGTCCGGCCATGCCGACGATTGCTGGCATGCCGGCCAAGTATCTGAAATCGATCATGGCCGACTTTGCCAGTGGCAAGCGTCCTTCCACCATCATGGGTCGTCTGGCCAAGGGCTATTCAGAGGCGGAAATTGCGCTGATTGCGGATGAATTTGCCAAACAGAAGTGGCAGAATGCCAAGAGTGCGCCACAATCCAAAATGGCGACAGCGGTCGATGCCAAATTGGCCAAAGAGGGCGAAAAGGCCACCAAGAGTGCCAAGTGCGACAAATGTCATGAGGACAATGGCGTCTTCCAGGATGATGACACCCCCCGCGTGGCTGGGCAGTGGCTGGATTATCTCCGCTTCAAGGTCCAGGATTTGAAAAATCCCGAACTGAAGGTTCCGCAGGCAGACAAAATGAAGGCCGGCATCGACAAGCTGTCAGCCGAACAACTGGAAGCCGTGGCCCATTTTTATGCCAGTCAGAAGTAGAGCGTAGAGGAGACCTGCGATTATGACCAATTTGACACGTAGAACGTTTATCAAGCTGACGGGTGGCGTAGCAGCGGTTGGCCTGACCTCTTTTGGGGTTCCGGCCATTGCTGGCGAGGCCAAGCAGAAGGTGGTGGTGGTTGGCGGTGGTTATGGCGGGGCGGTGGCTGCCAAGTATATCCGCATGGCCGATCCCAAGGTTCAGGTTACCCTGATCGAAAAAAATGCCGATTATTATTCTTGTCCATTGAGCAACTGGGTGGTAGCCGGTTTCCGCGATATGGCCTTGCAGAAGTGGAACTACGAAGGTCTCAAGAAGCATGGTGTGGAGGTGGTGATTGATGAGGTGACCGGTATTGATCCGGCGGCCAAGTCGGTGGCCACAGCCGGCGGCAAAAAATTTGCCTATGATGCCTTGGTTGTTTCGCCGGGTGTAGATTTCAAGGATTTTCCGGGTTATGACGCCGAAGCGCAAAAGAAGATTCTGCATGCCTGGAAGGCCGGACCGGACACCGTGACCTTGGCCAAGCAACTGGCCGCCATGAAAGATGGCGATACCTATATCCTGGTGGCCCCCGCTGATCCGTATCGTTGCCCGCCTGGACCTTACGAAAGAGCCAGTCTGGTTGCCCATTACCTCAAAAAGAACAAGCCGAAGTCCAAGGTGTTGATCCTGGATGCCAAACCGAAATTTTCCAAGCAGGGGCTGTTCCAGGAGGGTTGGACGCAACTGTATGGTTTTGGTTCTGACAACAGCATCATCAAATGGGTTTCTGGTGCCGAAGGGGGTAAGGTTGTGCGGGTGGATGCCAAAGAGATGGCTGTCTACACCGACAACAACGGCTTTGAAGAGAAGCATACTGGCGCCTGCATCAACTTTATTCCGCCGAATACGGCTGGCAAAATTGCCATCTCTGCCGGTTTGACCAATGAGGGTGGGTGGTGCCCGGTGCATTTGAACACCTTTGAGTCGAAGATGCACAAGGGTATCTATGTGGTGGGTGATGCATCGGCGTCTGGTGGTATGCCCAAATCCGGGTATGCGGCCAACTCGCAGGCCAAGGTGGTGGCTGCGGCTATTGTGGCGCAGTTGAATGGCAAGCAACCTGGAGAGCCTTCCTACGTCAATACCTGCTACAGCATGTTGAGCCCGGACTATGGCATTTCGGTGGCTGCGGTCTGGAAGTTTGATCCTGCCACTCCGGACAAGGTCAAGGAGATCTCCTCTGGGGTTTCTCCCTCCAAAGCCCCGGATTTCGTGCGCAAGCAGGAAGCGTTGTACAACGAGAGCTGGTATCAGAGCATCATGGCGGATACGTTCAGCTAAGACAAAGATCGCGACGGGCAACATTTCTCACGGTTGACCAGTACGGGGGGCAGGCTTGGTCCTGCCCCCCTCTTTGCGTCGGCAGTTTGTCTGTGTTGGCCCGGTGGTGCGGTTGTGTGCGTGGGTCAACATGATCCTTGCAGCAGTCGGAGTGGGTTGTGTATTCTGACAACCCAGGCAAGGCGGGGGGGTGGTTGTGTGGCGGGTGCCTCGTGTCCGTGGCGCGCGCCGCCGCCATCAAAGCCAATTTTAGCGTTGGGAGTTGCGTGGATGATATTCCTGAAGAGACTCTGGGCTATTTTGTGGAAGCCCAGCCCGTTGGCGCTGGGAACTTTGTTGATTGTTGGATTCGGGGGGGCTTTCATCTTTTTTCTGTTGTTTCACTTTGGTTTCATGACGGCGACCAATAAAATGGAGATATGCATCTCCTGTCATGAGATGAGTGCCGTGTATAAAGAGTATCAAGAGAGTATCCACTATACCAATCGCACCGGTGTGCGGGCGACGTGTGCGGATTGTCACGTACCACATGGCAAGGATATTGGTGACTATATTGATAAATTTATTGCCAAGGCCAAGGTTGGAACCAAGGATATTTATCATCACCTGATGGGAACCTATCCGACTACGGAAAAATTTGAAACCGTGCGCTACCGCTTGGCGCAAGGTATCCTGGAGGAAATGCGGCATCGGGATTCCAAGGAGTGCCGTTTCTGCCACAATTTTGAGGCGATGAATCTGGAAAAGCAAGAAAAGTCCGCAGTTAATAAACATAAGCGGGCCATGGAAAAGGGGGACAAGACCTGTGTCGACTGTCACAGTGGTATTGCCCACAAGTTGCCGGATGAGCCAGAGAGTTCGGATGGCAAGACGGAGTAACCGGGAAGGGAAGGTATCCTTTTTATCAACGCCCAGTTGGAGGCTTGAGAGTGGTTATGGATCAGACGAATGTAACACGTAGAGGTTTTTTTCGGACGGCGGGTGTGCTGGGTGCGGCGGTGGCCGGCAGCAGCCTGTTGGGGGTATCGGTGCTGGCCCATGCTGATGATGCCGCACCGGCGGTCAATATTGACGAACTGGTTGCCAAACAGGTTGGGGCTGGTCCAATCGCGATGGAGAAGGTTGGCTTGGACATTCCTGGCACGGCGGAAAATGCGGCTTTGGTACGCATGCCCATCGTGGTGGATCATCCCATGGAGGCGGGCAACTTTATTCAGACGGTGACTCTGATTATTGACAACAACCCCAATCCGTTGATTGCCCAGTTTGAGTTGACACCGGAGGCGGGTAAGGCATCTCTGGAGTTTCGTGCCCGGATGGCCAAAAGCTCCAAGGTGCGGGTGATTGCCAAGAGTAATTCCGGCAAGCTGTATGGGGTTGTCAAGGAGATTCAGGTGGCTGCAGGTGGTTGTTCCGGTTAGTTGCATTTTTTCAGACAAGATCCCATATCTACTCCGGTAACGATTGAGAGGATAACAAGATGGCAGATGAGATTGGCAACCCCAAGATTCGTGGTCCCAAAGATCCGGTCAAGAAGGGCGAATTGGTTGAGATCAAATCGTTGATCAAGCATCCCATGGAGAGTGGTTCACGCAAGGATAAGGCGACGGATGCGTTGATTCCGGCCCATTTTATTGAGAGCGTGGTGGTGGAGTATGCTGGCAAGCAAGTGGTGAAGGCGACTTGGTCGGGTGCCGTGTCCAAGGATCCTTTTTTCTCTTTCTTTGTCAAGGCGGATGTTACCGGTCCGTTGAAGATGACCTGGAAGGACAACAAGGGGCAGTCATTCAGCGCGGAGGCGACCATCACGGTGGCCTGATGTGTGGGGGAGTTCAAGGGGGGGGATACTCCCTTGGACTCCTCTGTTGGAGAGATATTTTTGTGTTGTTACAGAGCCGATGAGGCTCTTTTTTGTTGTTGGGCGTACAGACGCCGTGAATCGGCGATCAACTCTTCCACGGCTTCAACCAGGTGGGGCCACATGACAGCCCGGCTGTTTTCTGTCCGGGCGTTGGCATAGGCAAACAGCCAGTCTTCAACGGTTTGCGGGGGGACGGGTTCACGATACTCTTCCGTATGAGGCTGAGCGTGTGCCATGGTGCAGAATCTCCCAGTATGAATCAAATATCAAAAGTGATCCTACAAGAATTAGATAATTCAGGAGGATAGATCTGATTGCGGGCAATGTCAACAATTTACTGTTTGCTCGGTAAGCATTTTTTTGTTATTTTGTTTTTTCCTTGTTTGATGGGGAGATCGTATCCACAGAATATGGGGCGAGATGATGGATAGGGAAGAGCTTGGTGGACGGGTGTTACGGTGTCGCAAGGCGTTGGGTTGGTCGCAGGAGGAGTTGGCGCGGCGTGTAGGGTATCGTGGTCAGTCGGCCATTCGGGAGATAGAGGCGGGCAAGGTACGCAAGCCGGGCAAGTTGTTGGAGTTGGCCAAGGCGTTGGCGGTGCAGCCAGAGTGGTTGGCCCATGGTCAGGGTGAGATGGTGTTGCAGGTGGTGAGTGGGGCACGCCAGCAGGGCTACATGTTACAGGAGGAGGTTTCCTCTTTCATGGCCAACCATTTTACTCTGGTGCCGCGTTATGCGGTGCAGGCCAGTGCTGGTCCTGGGTTGGAGGTGCATTCGGAGCAGATTGTGGATCATTTGGCTTTCAAGACCGAGTGGTTGCGTGCGGCCATGGGTTTGGATCCGCACAAGTTGGCTTTGATTACGGCGCGTGGTGACAGTATGGAACCGGCCATTGGGGATGGTGATTTGTTGTTGTTGGATATGCGTGAGATTCGCACGTTGGATCCGTCGATTTATGTGGTGCGGATGGATCAATCGTTGATTGCCAAACGGTTGCAGCGTTTGTTGGATGGGCGTATCCGTATCCAGTCTGACAATCCTTTGTATGGTGCGGAGGAGGTTTATCCGCACGAGGTGCAGATATTGGGTCGGATTGTCTGGATTGGCAGGAAGGTATGAATCATTTTCATGATTTTCATAAATTTCTGTGGGGTGCAGGGGCGATCATCGCCCCTGCTGGGTGCAGGGCAAAGCCCTGCTTGTCATGTGCGGCGTTTTTAGAAAGCGAATGCGCAGCATTCGCGCACGCCGCACAGATTTGTGCCCCGCAGGGGCACTCTTTGGGAGGGCGGACGCCCGACTTTTAACTTCGCAGATAATAAAAGCGTGTTGGTGTTCGGTGGATGGGTGTCACAGTTTGGTTGCGTGTTGATTTACCTGCGGCGGGCAAAACCCATTGGGGGGATGTGCGGGTTGGCGCCTAAAGCCGCGCCAACCCGCACATCTTGCGTCAATTAGGCGCGCTGCGCCGATGCAAAGAGCGCATCGGCTTGTCGTGAAAAGCGCGCCAAAAGGCAAAAGCAACAGATAAAGGCAACAGCAACAGATAAAAGCAAATTCCCATGGCTTTGCCCTGGACCCAGCAGGGGCGGTGACCGCCCCTGCACCCCGCAGAAATTTATGGAAATCCCCCGCCAATAATCGTTTTGCATTCCAACAAAATAAACCAAAAAACTGCTGAAATACTTCACGTTCCTTTTCGTGAACGGCTTCACTAAGCTGTTCCCATGAACACACTCATACACCCTATATCTATTTTTAAGGTTGGTCGTCATACCGACATGTCGGGGACGACGCTGACAATCACCAAGGCCGACCTGGAACAAACGGTCGCTGCCTACCAACCGGCCCGCCACGAAGCCCCACTGGTGGTGGGCCATCCACAGCACGACGCACCCGCATGGGGATGGGTGGCTGCCCTCGCGCTGGTCGATGGACTCCTGCTGGCAACCCCACGCCAGGTCGATCCAGCCTTTGCCGACATGGTGGCGGCAGGGCGTTACAAAAAAATATCCGCCAGTTTCTATACCCCTACCTCCCCCAGCAACCCCGTGCCCGGTGTCTACTACCTGCGCCATGTGGGATTCCTGGGCGCACAACCCCCAGCGGTCAAAGGGTTGCCGGATGCCAGTTTCCGGGAAGGCGAAACCGGCTTGCTGCTGTGGGAAAGCACGCCGGAGGAGGTCAGGCCACTGGCCGCACAACAGAATGAATCATCACTCGCACCTTGGGAGAACAACACCATGCCAGAACCGTCAGCAACACCGGATGTCGCCGCCATCGAGGCGGCTTTGCAGGAAAAAAGTACCGCCCTGGCCCACCTGGAACTGCGCTTCTCCGAACAGGAGAACATGCTGCGTGCTGCCGAGGCAGCGCTGCACCAACAGCAGGTCCATCATGCCACACGCCTGTTCGTCGATGACCTGATCCGTCAAGGCCGCATCCTGCCCCGGCAACGGGAAGGCTTGTCCGCCTTCATCGCCTCGCTGGATGACAGCAGCCCACTCTCCTTTGCCGAGACCGATGGCGCAGAAGAACAGCAACCTGTCCAAACCTCGCTGCGGGCCTATATCACCGGCTTTTTGCAAGCCTTGCCCGCCCAGATCGATTTCCAGGAACAAAGCGCCCCGACGGTAGAGGATGAACAGCACGCCTTCGCTGCACCGGAAGGCTTTGCCATCGATCCAGAAGGGTTGGCACTGCACCGCAAGATCTTGGCACACGCCAAACAACATAACATGGATTTTGCCAGCGCTGTGCGTGCCATCGTCAAGTAGCATTGTCACGTAAAAATCCAGAGACAAGGAAATATACAGATGAGTCAACAAAACATATCTCTTTTGATCCTGACCGTGATTGCCAATGGTTCGGTGAGCGAAAACCGGGCGGTTGCTTTCAACGGCAGTCAAGCATCC
This sequence comes from Magnetococcales bacterium, assembly GCA_002753095.1. Lineage (GTDB taxonomy): Bacteria > Pseudomonadota > Magnetococcia > Magnetococcales > Magnetaquicoccaceae > Magnetaquicoccus. The sequence continues at coordinate 5,950 of PDZU01000084.1, read as the reverse complement.
ATCGCTGGCCAAAAGGTGATGGGTGCCAGCGTGAGTCGGGCCGCCACTGGTGAAGCGTTGGCCGTGGTCACCAGCGGTACAGCCATCATGGAAAGTGGCGCAGCCATCACCGTCGGACAATCGCTGATGAGCGATAGCCAAGGTCGGGCAGTGCCAGTCAGTGGCACGCTGACGGTGGCCAGTGGCGCCGTGGCCGTCACCAGCAGCGCCGCCAATGGCGCCATCCTGCAGGGGGCCGAATTGCCGGAATATCTCTTCGCCGATGCCCTGCAGGCCGCGTCCGGGGCCGGTGAGTTGATCGAAGTGTTGTTGCGGCGCTAAACGTTTACTCAAGCAATTTTTTGCAAGAAAGGAAAGTAATCTCATGGTTATGTCAAGCAGTCAGGTGCGGGTGGTGGATCCCGTGTTAACCGAAGTGGCACAAGGGTTTCGGCACGAAGAGCATGTGGGCTCTCTGCTCTTTCCCCGCGTGCCCGTGCAAACCTCCGGCGGTCAGGTGCTGGAGTTTGGCAAAGAAAGTTTCAAGCTCTATCAGGCCCGCCGTGCCCCCGGTGCCGCCACCAAACGGGTGCAATTCGGCTACCTGGGCAAAAGCTTCGCCCTGGTGCAGGATGCGCTGGAAGGGCAGATTCCACGGGAATATCTGCGCGACGCAGCACGGGTGCCAGGGGTCGATCTGGGACAACGGGCCATTCTGGGCACGCTGCGCGCCCTGTCGCTGACCCTGGAGTACGATCAGGCCAAACTGGCTACCACGGCAGGCAACTATGATAACAATCATAAAACCAGCCTCTCCGGTACCGACAAATGGAGCGATGCCGGTTCGGATCCCAGCAGCGATATCAACAGCGGCAAAGAGGCCGTTCGCGCCAGCGTGGGGATCTATCCCAACCTGCTCCTGCTCTCTGCCCAGGCATTCAACGCCGCCAAGGAACACCCCAAGGTGGTGGACCGCTTCAAGTATACCAGCCGCGAGTCGGTCACACCGGAAATGTTGGCCGCCCTGTGGGATCTGCAGAGCGTGGCGGTCGGTAAAGCCGTGGCCTTCGACGACGCCGGCAACGACATCGATATCTGGGGCAACAACGCCATCCTGGCCTATGTGCCACCCCGGACCTCCGGCATGGAAGAGCCATCCTTTGGTTATACCTATACCATGCAAAACCATCCCCTGGTCGAACGCCCCTACTATGAGAACAATGCCCGCAGTTGGATCTATCCGGTCACCTACGAACGGGTGCCAGTGCTGACCGGCCTGCTCTCCGGCTTTCTCATTCAGTCGCCGGCTTAAAGCCAGGTCCGGCCAGTCACACGCAACACCAAGCAATTGGGTGCCAGGGAATTACCTGGCACCCCAGACAGTCGTGCCTGAGGAGATAAGTGATGTCATATGCAACGACAGAACAATTGTTGCAATGGTTTGGTGCCGCCGAAGTGTGTGAGGTGGCTGTGCCAGACGATCAAGTGCCCATCGTTGCCGCCCTGTTGCGCTTGGCTCTCGCCGGGCAGCACGACGATTCCTATAGCGCGGCAGAGTGGCAGGCAGCGGATGCTGCCCTGCTGCGCATTCAGACCGCGTTGCAGGAGGCGCAACACCTGATGGACTCCTATCTGGCCAGCCGCTATCCCCTGCCACTGTCGGAAACGGTGGTCAATGCCAGTCCACTGCCACGCATGTGCGCCACCATGGCCCTGGCCCTGTTGCACGACAACCGCCTACCCAAAGCCCTGGCCCAACGGCAGCAACAGGTGCTGGAGTGGTTGCAGTCCCTCTCTGCCGGCAAGGTCGAACTGGCGCCTCTGTTGGCTCAAAGCGGTCGGGTGGCCAATGGACCGGAGTTTGTCAGCGGCCTGCGGCTTTTCAATCACGATACTTTACGGACCTTCATGCGATGAATGATCTCTTTGTTGCCCAAGAGCTGTTGGTGAACCGCCTGAGCGAACAGGTCAACGGTCTGCGTCTGGTGCAAGGGTTGCGGGATGGGGCGGCAGTGCAGGAACGGCCCGGTACTACCCCTGCCGCTTATGTCCTCTACGATGGCCAGGAGGTGCGCATGCAGGCCGGTCGGGCCCAGGTGGTGGATCAAAAATGGTTGGTCATGCTGGTCATCCGCTCCCTGCGTGATACCAGTACACCCCAGGCAGCACCCCAGGCAGCCAACTCTGGCCGTCAGGATGCCGGACCCCTATTGATCCATCTCTGCCGAGCCCTGCTGGGCTGGCGGCCTGCGGCAGAGTTTGGTGCCTTGAGTCTGCTCAATGCCCCCAACCCGTCGTTTCGCGACGGCTTTGGCTACTACCCGCTCCGTTTTGCCACCCGCACGGTTATCCGGGCCGAATGAGAGCCAAACCATGAAACAACTCGGTACATTAATACTGCCAGATTCGTTGCAGTGGATGGATCGCTTTGCCTGGGCACCGGTGCAGCAGAGTGCTGCCCATACCCTCTCCGGGCGCCTCGTTTACTCTGTTGCTCCCGTCACGGCAGGTCAACCCATTACCCTGCTCGCGGATGAAAACGTCACCTGGCTGGAAGCCAATACCGTCCAAGAGCTGCTGACCATGGCAGCCCAGGCCGGTGCCACCTTTCCTTTGCAGTGGGAGGGGGAGAGCCATCTCGTGCTGTTTCGCCATCACGATCCCCCAGCCCTCAACCTGCGGCCCCTGTGGCCGCATCATGATCACCATATCGGCACGATCAAATTGATCGTGGCAAAATGACTTTATTCGGGAGATAACAAGCCATGGCCATCCAAGCCAGTGAAATCAAGTGGTATAAATCTTTGGTTGTTAATGACAGCGGCAGCAATGGTGGGGTTCTCAGCGCCAACGAATGTGTGGACGGTGTCAAAAACAATGTGTGGCCGGATGTTTCCCAGGCGGAACGTCTGGCCGGTTCGGTCAAATATCGTAAAACCTTCATCAAGATTGCCAATGCGGACAATCTGGCCCTGCTCGATCCCTGTATTTTTATCGAGACCGGAACGCCGGGTGATGACAGCATTGTCTTGCTGGCCGGAACCCAGACCGATACGCAAAGCGAAGTCGTGGATTATACCCGCTATTACGGTGTGGCCCGTCTGGATGTGGATGCCGTGGCCGGGGATCAGGTGCTGCTGGTCAATGTAGAGAGTGGCAATGGTCTGGGTGGGCATGAAATTTTTCGCAATGGCGATTTGCTGCGCATTGCCGACAAAAGCAGCGTGGATGCCACAAGCGGCAATGCGGAGTTTGTCCGTTTGGCCAGCAGCAATGCGGTCTCCTGGAATGGCAGCCAAGCCACCCTGCATTTGGCCAGTGGGGCGACGCTGAGCAACAGCTACACGGCGGCCAACAGCAAGGTGGCCTCGGTGCTGGAAGCGGATGACATCGAAGCCCTGGTTAGCGGTTGGAGCGTGTCAACCTTGGCCGGCAGTTACAACGCGGTGGATGCACCGGTGCAACTTGACCACATTGGTACGGTGCAACAGCAGTGGACCATCACCTTTACCAGCAGCAGCCAGTTCACCTGCCATGGCCATACCCTGGGGTTGGTGGGCAGTGGCAGCATCGGTGGCGGAGCCTTTGCACCACTCAATCCCGATTTCAACCGACCCTATTTTACCTTGGCCGATGGGACACCGCCCTGGGGGGGCAGTTGGGCCAGCGGCGAGACCATCCAATTGACCACCCACCCGGCATCGGCAGCCGTTTGGGAAAAACGGACTGTGCCCGCTGGGGCCAACAGCTATTCCGGCAACAAAGTCATTGTCGCCATCACCGGAGAGAGTGAATGAGTCGCCTTCTTGGTCATTGTGTGCTGCCGGTCGCCAGTCGGCGACCGGTCGCCCCCTTTCAATTGTTGCGTGATCCAGAGCTGGGTAGTCGCCCCCTGCAACTGAAACCGCACCGTGTATATGGTTGGAGCCGCAACCCGGCCTATTATGCGCAGGACATGCCCTTTGCCGTGCAGATGGAACAGGAGGGGCTGCAGCGCCTGCGCCTCTACTGTGCCGATCGGCCTGCCAGTGCCATCCGGGTGTTGGTCGATGGGGGGCGGGCAGGGCAACTGCTGGGACGCCGCCAGGATACGGTGGTTGAAACCCTGACCTGGGTGCAAAGCCAATCCCAGTTCTTGCGCTATCCCTATGATCAACCGGAAGTGACCATTCGCGAACAAACCGCCTTCTATGACCGCCATGGTCAAAAGGTGGCTCCGCCCGTCTATCGGCCTGCGCAGGGGCTTTTTCACCATGCCAAAGCGGTGACCGGTGCCCTGGTGGTGAGCTATAGACCGGCCTATTTTCTCTGCGAAATCCACTACGGAACCGGTGCCGAAATGCTGTCGGAAAAAGCCCTGCGCGCACTCAAACTGGCCTGGTTGATGGGTAACATCGAAGAGGCCGCCTTGCCAGAGGTGCGCGTCATCGCCTTGAGTGGGCAACAGGCCACACAACTGGCCTTTCGGCGCGCTTTTTGGCCACGTTCCTCCTCGGCAGCGGCGCAATTCATCCCCGTCGAACAGATGATGGAGCTGGGCAAGGAGGAGGTGGTCTACCTGGAAACCGCACGGGAGGTCTCCCGCGAGCGCATTTACAGCAGCCAATATCCCAACAATTTTATCGATATTCTCAAGACCCATTCCGTGACCTTTTCCCCCCAGCCCGGTGCCGGCCAAGGCCGCACCTCCGCTGGGCAGTCGGGCAAAATGATGATGCGTTTTGCCAATCAGGGCTCTTCCGGGTAAGGGGGCATGCCATGTCTGCAGAGGCCATTTTTTTGGATCCCTTCCTTGAGATTATCGATTTCAGCTTTCTCGACTGGCAGTGGTCCCTGCAGGTTGAGCGCGATGATGGTTTGCACTACAGCCCCCTCTGTGGACAAGGGTTGACGCTCCGTTTGTACGATGCAACCAGCCAGCAGTGGTTGTTCAGCGGCAGCACAGCCAGCCTGGGGGGGCAACCTTTAAGCTATGCAGAGGCCGTGCCGGGTCTGGTCGACCGCTTTGTCTATCAGGAGGGTCTCTACGCCGTGACCCTGGCGGCAGATATTTTGGCCCAATGGCGTGGCGAGTCCCTGCAGGGTTTTGCCTGTCTGCTGGAGACGGAAGGGGAAAACAGTCTGAAATGTCTCTATCCACGCCGCTATCTACCCGACGAAAATGGTACAGCACTTCCGCCCGGCCATTGGCAGGTGACCATTCCCTACTGGTCGGTGCGCCAGGATACACGGTTTAGCGATCTCCTCACCACCGACCAGCGGACCTGGGTAAAAAGCTCCATTCCCTACCAAATCCGCTGGCAGATCGTGCAGGGCAACAGCTATGCCTGGTTTCGGTTGCCCTGGCTGGTGGTGGTCTGGAGCCCGGATGCCACCCTGCAGGGTTGGGAAGGGCTGATGCTGCTTTCCCAGAGTGCGCCCCAAGGGGAGCTGTTTATTCCCCGCCAAACGGTGCCGGGGCTGAATCCGCCGGATCATCTGCCGCAACAAAGCAGTGATCGTATCGTGGCGGTATACCAGGACAGGCCGGTGATCATGGCGCTGGGTGCCACGCCTGGCCATTGGTCGGCCAGCCAAATCGACTGTTCCAGCACCTTTGCTGCTTCCTTTACCATTCCGTTTGCCAATGCGCTGGCACCGCCCATGGCGCAGGAAGAGATCTGCCCGGAACCCCCCACACCAGCACAGGAAAAGTTGTACCTGTGTCGCTATCGCTATGTCTGGCAGGGAGATTTTTTCTATGAGACCGGGGAGGGGGCGCCTCTGTATACCCAGCAGCAGGCCCAGTTGCTGCAAAGTCCCTATACCGGTATGCAGCGCCTCCTGGTTGAGCCATTGCCGGAAGGAGTCGAGTGACCATGTCCGGTTATCGCTATTGGCGTCTGCAGGTCGATGCCACCACCTCTGGCAGTGACCATCTGCTCTCCTGCTATGAACTGGAACTGCGCGCCACTGTCGGGGGGGGGCGATC
>PDZU01000173.1 GCA_002753095.1 Magnetococcales bacterium | reverse complement strand
ATTATGCCGGCAACCTTCAGGGCAAGACCATCCAACTGCATCAGTCGGCCAGGGATCGCCTGACCCTGCTGGTCCGAGAGATTCCCGTTGTCTGGCGCCCAACGCCGCGACGTGAGGAGTTGTTGCGGCAGGCCATTTTTGTGCGTCTTTTTTTCAGACCGGGCCATCACTACGTGGTGCAGGATGGTGAAGTGATCCTGCTGGATGAGTTCACAGGCCGCATGACTCCCGGACGTTCGCTGACGGCGGGTCTGCATCAGGCCATCGAAGCCCACGAGGGGCTGACGATTACCGATCCAAAAGAGTCGCTGACGCAGATGAGCTTTCAGGCTTTTTTTAGCCGTTTTCGCAAGCTTGCCGGTTGCACTGGCACAGCCTGGGAGGCGGCAGCGGAGTTGTGGCGTGTCTATGGCCTGCAGGTGGTACGCATCCCGGAGCATCGCCGCCGCCAAACGGTTTATCGCACCCCTGTGGTGACGCGCAACCGATCCGCCAAATGGCAGGCGATCCTGGAGGAGGTACTCCAGGAGCACGGCCTGGGTCGTCCGGTATTGGTGGGGGTGCGCAGTGTCCATGCCAGCGAACTGTTGGCGGACCAATTGCGCGGTGCCGGTTGTGCGGTGCGGGTACTCAATGCGCTGACCCACGAACAGGAGGCAGAAATTGTCAGCCAGGCGGGCCAGGCTGGGGTGATCACGATTGCCACCAACATGGCAGGTCGCGGCACGGATATTCGCCTGGGCTCCGGTGTTGTGGCAGGGGGCGGTCTGCATGTGGTGGTGGCTGAAATCAATGAGTCTGTGCGGGTGGATCGACAACTGGCGGGTCGTTGTGGTCGGCAGGGCGATCCGGGCAGCGTTTCGCTTTATCTCAGTCTGGATGATGATCTGGCCGTGCGTCTGTTGCCGGACGGCCTGCGCGCATTGCTTGCCGTGCTGGTGGGTCGTTCCGAGCGCGGACTGGGGTTGATGGTGCAGCGTCTGTTTCGCTGGGCGCAATCCCGCGTCGAAGCCGAAGCCTTTGCCCGGCGCTGGTCGGTGCTCAAGGCCGACGAATGGATGCGTTCTGCCTTGCCGTTTGAGGGGCAGGGGAGGCGATCGGCATGAGCCACACCGACTCTTGGCCCTGGTCGTTTTCTGTGGCACAACGGGCCGAGTTTGTGGCTGGGCTCCGTGTGCTGTTGCAGCAGGTTGAAGGGTTGGCGGTGCTCGGTTGGGAGACCTCCTGCCGTCTGAGCCCGGCGGGTCTTAAGCCAAATCGCCTGTTGTTGGGGTTTGCGACCGCTGGGGTTGCCGCCCGACGTTTGCAGGCGCTGCCCACCTCCCTGGGCATGCCCGCCTCTCTGGCCGCCTCATTTTTGGCAGAGCAGGGAGCAGCCAACCAGATTCTCCTGGCCATCGAGCAGGCTTCTGAACAGGTGGAGCTCAAAGCCTATCTCTCATTTGCATCCCGTCTGGGCGCGGTCGAGCAGGTGGTTGTGGAGAACCGCTCTCTGGCCATGCGCGGGTATAAATGGCATCCCCAGGATCCTGACCGTACCCGAACCAGCGATTATTGGCGTACTCCGGTGACAGCGCAAAAATTGCTGTCGCGTTTGGATCAGGGGGAGGGTGTGCCACCCGTCGCCAGCCCGGCCTATGCCGTGGCGGTGGACGCGGTGCGTACCGCTCTGGCCTGCCGTCCATACTGGCACGAAGCTGATTTTTTGACGACGACCGAACAGAACAGCGCCCGTTCCTCCTGCAGCGTGCGCCTCTATGAGAGCGGGTTGCGGGTGGCCGACCTGCAACCGGCCTTGGCGCTATTGAAAAAGAACTGGTTGATTTCCGATGACGAGCAGCTCCTTGCGCGCATGGGGCAACGCCACCTGGGCTGGATTCAGGTGGGTGTTGATGGACAGAACGAACCTTTTGTAACCGTGTACTGTGAAGCCTCACGGGCTGATGCCCGACAAGCACTTTCACTTTTTCTTTGGGACTGACCGCAATGGGAAACAAACTGAGCAAACGCATCTTTGATCGTCGTTTTGCCCTGAAAAAAACACGGGTCCAACTGGAAAAGCTGGAAGATCGGATCTTGATGTCGGCAGATCCCCTGCTGCAGTTGAAAAGCACGCAAGAGGAGCCCCTGACCTCGGAAAATGTGCCTTTCGATCTGCTGCAGATTCAGGCTGGCGACCAAAATTTCAACCTGGACAGTCTGATCGTTGCCAACAAGGCGACGGTGATCGACCTGACCAAGGGGAGCAGCCAGAACAGTTGGCTTTCTGATGAAAACTCTGACCTGATGAAGCTCTCCAGGTCTCTTGGCGCGCTGGTGCTCGACCTTAGCGCCAATGCAGACAATGTCACACTGTCGCAAACAGCGGATGGCCTGTTGCGGATCAGTGGCGATCGCATCACCGATCTGCTCTTTGCCGCGCCGACAGAGTTGCTTGGTTTGCGTGGTGGCAGTGGGGTGGACAAGGTTTTGCTCGAAAATCTTGATCTGGGCCATGCCGATCTGGTGGTGGAGGCTGAATCTGTCGAGTTGGATCAGGGATTTACCCTCAAGACTCTGGGGGATGCGGTTTTTAAGGGGTATGCCAGCCTGACTTCCAAGGGGGATGCGGGTCTTTCTCTGGAGGTGGATGGCTTTGTCGGTGTTTATGGATCGGTGCGCATTGGTGGCCAACTGATTCTGGATGCGCAAGTGGCTCTGGATGCCCAGATCCGGCACAGTGGGGTGGAAGGTTCGGTGGATTTTGACCTGACCAGCAGCGCCGTGGCCGAAATCGGTCAGTTGGCGGATATTACGGCTAACAGTGTCAACGTATTGGCCAGCACCAGCAACGACATTCTGGTCAACAGTCAGGGTGGCGTGGGCACGGTCTCGATTAACATCACCCAGAACACCCAAGCCTCTGTTGCGCCTGGGGCTACCCTG
>PDZU01000014.1 GCA_002753095.1 Magnetococcales bacterium | reverse complement strand
ACTCTGGCCAGAGAAATTTAAAAGTGGTGGGGGGCACCATGCCAGCGACAAGCAGTATGGTCCGGCCCTGATCGATGACGACACCCCACCGCCCGCCCACGCCGCCTTTTCCTGGGGCCGGTTGGCGGGGATGACCGCCTCTTTCGTTGCCCTGTGGGCGGTGGCGCTGTGGAGCATGCATGGCCAACAAACCCTGTATGACATGGGGGACTTTTTCACCAGAGCCGCTTTTCTGACCATCGGTGGTGCCTATGCGGTGCTGCCCTATGTCTACCAGGGAGCGGTGGAACATTTTCACTGGCTGAGTGGGACGCAGATGATCGACGGCTTGGCTCTGGGGGAGACCACGCCGGGACCGCTCATCATGGTGGTGACCTGGGTCGGGTATATGGGGGGTGTCAGCCAGTCTGTTCTGACCAACAAGATAGCCGCCGGATTGGCAGGGGCGGCGGTGGCGACCTTTTTCACCTTTCTGCCCTCTTTCTTGTTCATCCTGGCTGGTGGACCGTTGGTGGAACGGACCAGGGGTGATCTCGCCTTTTCTGCACCCCTGACTGGCATCAGTGCCGCCGTGGTTGGGGTCATCGTCAATCTGGCTGTTTTTTTCGCATGGCACACCTTCTGGCCCCAGGCCGCTGCGGAAAATCCGTTTGCCGGTTCCTTTCAGTGGTGGGCCGCCCTGATCACCGTGGCCAGTTTTGTGGCGTTGTGGAAATACAAGGTCGATATCATGAAGGTGATCGCGGCCTGTGCTCTGTTGGGGCTCATCCACGCAGTGATTGCGTGATGGGTTGGGTCTGTCCGGCACGCGCTGTGCCGGATAGGAAACCCAGTCATTTTCATGCTTAGCAAGCGCAATGACAGGTCAATTGACAAAAACATCCTCCAGCGTTTTGGCGTCCAGGATGCGGTCGGTCCAGGTTTCCAGGAGTGGCAGTTCAGCATTCGTGACTTTGGCTTTGACGGGATCCGGAAGTTGGCCGAAGCGGCGTTGCAATTGACGCAGAAGTACGCTGGCTTCGCCTTTCTGCATGCCTTTTTGCATGCCTTTTTGCATACCAATTTTCTCAACGCTTGTTACATATTGCATCTTCTGTATCTCCTCAAAAGTAGACAGTTCTTTCCAGAATCGGTGTTCGTCGCTTTCCGGTAAACTCAGTACCCAGTCGATGAAATGGTACAGATCGATGATTTGTTGGCGGTTAAAACCACGTTCGTACAGAGCGCGCGCAATTTGCCATTTTGCTTGATAGTGAGATCAACAGGAGAAGGCCACACGCCAGTCGCCTACCTCTTCAAGCCAGCCCCGCAGGCGGGAGTGGAGGTCATGGCCGCCATGAATCACCCGCTCTCGTCCCGCCATGGCAATGCGTTGCCGGGCTGTTTCATTATGCAGATAGAAGCGTACCTTCTCAACCAGTTCATCGGCTGAGGCAAAAAATTCGGCCTCCTTGCCCTCCTGGAAGGTATCCGCCATCCAGGGGGTGCGCTCGGCCATCAGGAAGAGTCCGCAAGCCGGAATTTCAAAGGTGCGGCGGGTGTACTGGTCCCGATTGCGTTTGCTGACAAAACAGAGGCCGATTTTGGCGGCGGAGAGGGCCAGTCGATAGGTTTCTCCAGGCAGATGGTGGGCGGGGCCGATCTGGCGATAGAGAGGGGCAGACAGATGGCGGCGCCAATAGCGCTCACCGCCATACACGCGTACCTGGATCTGGTGCCGGGCCAGCGAGGTCAAACACTCCACGCGCTGATCATCCTCCCAATGGCCGGCGAAGATTACCTCACAGCCCCACTGTTGCTGCTGGGCAGAGTTGAGTTGGCGGGGATAATCGAGCCAGGGAATGTAGGCCGGCAGCACCAATGCGGCCTGTTTTTGTCCCAGACGTTGCGCCTCCTCGACGTTGATGGCCCGATAAAAATGGTAACCATGATAATGGGGCAAGGCAGGCAAAAGATGGCGATAGCGCAACATATGACGGCTGCTGCCGAAAGGATCATCGTTGTGATAGCCGGTCACCAAGGTGAATTTCTTCAGTTCCTGGATGATGGCGGTGGAAAAATAGTGCCCCTGAAAGAGCAACAGGCAGTCTGGACGCTGCTCTTTGACCTGTTGCAGCAGTTGGGCGTGGATGCGCCGGATGCCCGGTCCCAGCAGCAGGCGTCGCTCGATACGTCCCAACAGACCGGGCAGGGTGTAGCGATGGGCGTCGAAGAGGGTGGTGTGTACACCCAGATCGTTGAGCGCCCTGACCCAGGCCGGTTCGTAGATGTCGGCAAAAGCCCCACGGGCAATCAGGACCGAACGAATGGCGCGTTTTGCGTGATTGTTCAAGGTTGGCTGGCGCGATGGATGGCCTGCAGGAAGCCCAAGGTCTCTTGTTCCGGGTCGCAGAAGGCCAGACAGCGGGCACGGGCCCGTGCGCCCATTTGCCGACAGAGTTGGGGATCCAGCAGGCGTTGCATGGCTGTCGCCAGGGCCACGGGATCATCCGGCGCGATGACAAAGCCGCTTTCGCCATCGCAGACCAGAGCTTCGGCGGCGCCACAGGCGGAAGTGGTGACCAGCGCCAAGCCCGCCAAAGCGGCCTCGACCAGCACCTTAGGGAAGCAATCTTTTTGCGTGGGCAGCAGGCAGGCGTCGGCAGCCTGATAGCGGGCAGCCAAGTCGCTCAGAGCACAGGGGCCGGGAAAGGAGAGTACCTCTGCCACACCAGCCTGGGCGGCCATCTGTTGATACGCTTCGCGGCTGGGCTCTTCCGGTTGTCCGGCCCGTTCGCCGATACAGATAACCTGCAGGCGGTACCCCTGTCGCTGCAGTTGGGCGGTGGCCTCGATCAAAGTCAACACCCCCTTGAAGCGCAGCAGGGTGCCGACAAAGAGAAAGACCGGTAGATCATCGGGCCAGCCCAGGGCACGGCGCAGGCTCTCTCTGGGGGCGCTCAGGCGCTGCAGATGGACTTGAAAGGCAGTGGCCCCCGCCTCGAAGGGGGCATCGACCATCCGGGAGTCGGCAATGCCGTAGATCTGCTGCAGGGTGCGGCGACTCAGGGGCGATTGCACGATATGCAGGCGGCAGCGTTGCAGCAGCCATTTTTTCAACCAGCGGATCCACCAGCGGCGGCGTTGCTCCCAATCCGGGGGCAGAGTCTGGTTGATGGAGATGACCGGGCGGCCCAGGAGGGTGGCAAAGAGGGTGGTCAACAGGGCCGTGCCCCCCTGCAGGCCGGAGAGCAGGATCAGGTCGCTTTCCCAGGCGCAGGCCCAGGCTGCCCGCCAGTTGATGGTGGAGAGGAAGCCTTCCGGGGTGGCGCCGGGGCTGCGCACGGCAAAGAATTGCCCTCGCAGGTGGGATGGCCGCCAGGAAAAGGGCAGAGCGTCGGCCACGGGACCATCCAGAATGGGATAGGCCCGCACGGGTCCAGGCAGGCGCCGGGCGATGCGGGCGATATAGTCGGCAATGAAGGGTTTCAGGTCATAGACCAGAAAGCCGACCCGCAGGTCGGCCCGGATGGGGGGATCGCCCGGTTGGGTGGGCATGGTCATTGTCCGCCTTGATAGTTGTCGATCAACGCGCTGTCGGAGAGCGTGTGCGCACTTTTTCGGCCTAGGAAATAGAACGCGCTGGCACCGTCCAGGCCGGCGGGGGTGCGGGTCAGCCAGCCGTCGGCATATTTCAGCCACCAGAACAGCCAATCGGTGAGCCAATCGGCGAGGATGCGCCAAGCCGCGAAGGGCAGCCAGGCACGGGCAAACTGCTGGATCATATGGGCCAAGGCCATGCCCGGTCCACAGCAGGCCCCGGCATCCAGTTGGCTGAAACGGCGCCAGAAACGGCGATGCCCGGTCCAGGTGAAGCGCAACAGATCATAGGCGCCGCCATGGTTGGGTTGCAAAAAGGGCAGTTCGCAGTAGATCAGGCCATCCTCTTTCAGGGTACGGTAGACCTCGCGTTCTGCCTGGGCGGCATCCAGCACATGCTCCAAAACGCCCTGCAGGATCACGGCATCAAAGGTTTGTTCGGCGAAGGGCAGTTGATGCACATCGGCCAGCACGGTGACGCTTTTGGTCCATTGTACATCCAGGTTGATCAGGGTGAGCTCAGGCAGACGGCGCAGATGGTGGATGCCGTCCCCTTCGTCGCCGCAGCCTGCCACCAGCACCACCGGGTGTGGACGCTCTTGCAACAGGCGGCACAGTTGCGGGTAGGTGCGTTCTGCGGCCACATTACGGCTCAAGCCGGGGCGCAAGTGCCACAGGCGGGAGAGCAGGCGGCGCCAATGGCCGGTGATGAACGGCAAAGCTGCAGGGGTGGGTTGCGTGGTGTGGGTCGCATGGGTTGTCAGCAACGAGGCGATGCGAAAGAGCGAGGTGGACTCGTCCAGGAGGATGGGAACACCGTTGACCAGCGGCCAACTGCGGGGCGAGGCCGTGCAGTCGGCAGAGGTACAGAGTAGAGCGTTCTCGCCTAGCTGCAGCGCGCCGTGACAACCCGGACAAACCAGCCTATTCTCCAATGTCTTTTGCACGGTAGCATGATCCATGGGCCAATAGCCGCTCAATCGGGGAAGATCTTTTGGCGGCGCGACGATGACAGGGGAAAAACTGTGACATCTGCTCTCCTTATGACCCATTATGCCCAATTCGTCAAGCATTACTCATGGCGACGGCGCCTGCGCGCTCTGTTGCGCGATACGGCTCTTTTTTTTCTTTCGTTACCGGCTGACATGGCCCGCAAAGGCGCTGCAGTGCGCTTTACCAGCTACCATCATGTTTTTGATGATGAGCGCCTCGCCTTTGCACGGCAATTAAAATATCTGAAGAATTATTGGGAGTTTATCTCCCTTGAGCATGCGGTGCAGATGGTGCGGGGCGAACTGCCCATTGATGGACAGTACTACTGCATGACGTTTGATGACGGCTATCGCAACTGTTTGAGCAACGCCTTGCCCATTTTGCAGGAGCAGCAGTGTGTGGCAACCTTTTTTGTGGTCACTGCCCTGGTGGATGCGGTGACGGCATTGCAGGCGGAGCAGGGCCGTGATGCGCCCCTCGTCGGCCGAGCTGAGACGGAGATGCTGGAACGGATATTGGGTTTTACGCCGGGGAGGGATGGTCCGACGGTTCCATTCTTGAACTGGGCGGAGTGTCGTCAGTTGCAGGAGGCCGGGATGACCGTTGCCTCCCACACCCGCAGCCACCGCAATTTGAGTCTTTTGGCGGTGCAGGAGGTGCGCCAGGAGATGCGCCGCAGTCGGGCGGATATCTTGCAGCATCTGGGGCGTGATGTCCCCCATATTGCCTGTCCGGTGGGGCGACCCATCCTGGATTTTCGCCCGGAGGTGGATCCGGTTGTGGCCGCCGAAGAGGGATATGCCTCATTCATCACCTCCGAGAGGGGGGCCAACAGGGCGGGGGATAATCCGTACCGGATGCGCCGCGACCATCTGTGTGCTTGGTGGGGTAATCATCAGGTGAAATATTTTTTCTCACGTCCTTGGCAGCCCAGGCCCTGATGGCGCCCTGGAGCCTGCGCGCGGTGGACCATGGCCAATGGCAACAGCATTGGCAGGCTGCCCACTCTTGTACCCTGACGCAAAGCTGGGAGTATGGTTCGGCCATGGCGCAACGCAGACTGTGTCGCTGTGACCGTTTGGCCATCTTGGACCAGGAGGGCGTGGTGCGGGGGTTGATGCAGTGTTTGCGCTGGTCCTTGCCCTGGTTGGGTGGGGTGGTGCGTATCAATCGTGGGCCTGTGTGCTGTGGTTCTGAGTGGACACTGACGGAGCAAGACTCTTTTCTGCTGGCTTTGCGGCAGTTGGCCCGACAGCGCCGTTACCGGGCGCTCTTCATCTCCTTGCCCTGGCCGGATGAGCCCAAGTTGCCTGTTCTCTTGCAGAAGCACGGCTTTGTGCTGCGCCAGAACAAAGCGGCCTGGGCCTCGCATCGCCTGGATCTGCACCAGGATGAGGACTTTTTGCGCGCCCAACTGGCGGGCAAGTGGCGCAACCTGTTGCGCAAAAGCGAGCGACAGGCGGTCCATGTGCATGGGCAGTCTGCCGCCCTTTGTTGGGCGCGATTTGCCGCTTTCTACAGCCAATTTGCCCAGGAAAAGCAGTTTGTCGCTGTTGATCCGCGCCTGTTGGGTTGTCTGGTGCGCCAGTATTCGCCCTCCTGGCAGTGCCATCTCTGGACTGCCTCCCCGGCAGACAACCCGGCGGAGTGGCTTGCTGTGCTGCTTTCGATCCATCATGGCGATAGCGCCACCTATCTGATTGCCGCCAACCGGGAAGAGGGACGCCGTCTGTTGTGCAACTATCGATTGTTATGGCAGGCCATCTGCCATGCCCGCAATCAGGGGGTCAGATGGTTTGATCTGGGCGGTGTCAATGCCGATACCCCGGAAGGGATTCGCCATTTCAAGAACGGCCTGAACGGGACGCCCTATCAGTGGATTGGTTCAGTGGAATTTGGAGTTTTTCGCAGTTTCCGTTAGTGATAAACTGGGATTTCTTTAGATCTGTCTGTAAGGCGATCCCGCAGAGCACCACCAAACCGCACATCCACCTAAGCCGGAAAAACCTCTTTGGTGCGAACCGTTTTTTTTGTACAGAACTTAACGAGCCGTGACAACTGTTTTTGGATTATGCACAATAGACAGGCTTGTGGATAGTGCAGACGATCTGCAAATGACTCTGTTCTGATCAGACCCATTGCTCAAGAGGTTGAAACCATGAAACGCTCTCTTGTTTTCGTTGTATTTTTCCTGATCTCTTCGCTGTTGTCGGGATGCCAGACAGCAGCGCAACATGCCAAGGATGTGCAGGATGCGCAAGGTGGAGATCATATGACCGTCGGCAAAGTGCAACGGGAAATTCGTGTCGGAATGTCCTCTGCAGATGTTATCCAGGTGTTAGGATCGCCCAATATTGTATCAACGGATGACCAGAGACGAGAGGTGTGGGTGTACGATAAAATCTCCACCGAGAAGGTCTATTCCAACAGTTCTGGGGGAATCAATGCCTTGGTTTTGGGGCTCGGTTCTTCGCTTGCGGGCGGAGGTGGCGGCGGTGCCTCCTCTTCGACGGGTGCATCTGGTACATCGCAGCGCACCATCACCGTCGTGATCAAATTCGACAAACAACAGAAAGTGTCTGACTTTTCCTACCATACATCCCGATTCTGAGTCGATTGGTCGAGGAGACAATGCATGACAAAAAAATTACTACTGGTTGCAACTCTCTCCCTCTTAATGACTGGCTGTGTCGCAGGCATCCCCAAAGAGGCGCTGCAATTGCAGGCAGAGAGTTTGGCCAACCGACAAATGCAGACGCGCGTCTACGAAACCAGTGAAGAGCTAAAGATTCTTGCGGCTGGTACCGCCCTCTTGCAAGATCTGGGTTTTACCTTGGCGGAGAGCGAAACCAAGCTGGGGGTTGTCACCGGCATAAAACATCGTGATGCCCGTGATGCCGGACAGGTCACCATGGCTGTTTTTGTCGCCCTGTTCGGAGGCGGGGCCATGCCCATCGACAAGGAACAGACCATGCGCGTCTCTCTGGTAACCCGTCCACTGGAAGGAAAGCGGATTGCGGTACGGGTCACCTTTCAACGCACTGTCATGAATACCCATAACCAAATCACCACCCAGGAGGCAATCATCACTCCAGAGGTGTACACAGAATTTTTTGACAAACTGTCCAAGGCCATCTTTCTGGAGGCGCATCAAATATGAGCAACATCTTATCCTGGTCGGCTTGCCGTTATTCCAGCCTCCTGATTATGTTAGGCTCCTTGTTGTTGTCTGGTTGCCCGACCACCCAACAACGATTGATGGATTCTGACCAAAGTCAGGTGGGGTTGCGGCAGATTCAGGGCCGTATTTTTGAAACCAGTGACCAACAGAAAACGTTGCGTACTGTGATTGCCACCTTGCAAGACCTGGAATTTGTCATCGACAAGGCGGATACCAACCTGGGTGTGGTGAGTGCCACCAAGCTCAAAGGCTATGCCCTGAAAATGACAGTCACTGTCAACACACACGGTGACAAGCAAATGAAGGTACGGGCCAACGCTCAATACAATGTCGCCCCGGTTACCGACCCAGAGCCCTACCAAAACTTTTTCGTTGCTCTGGAAAAGGCCATGTTTCTGACCGCACAGCAGATAGATTGATACGTCAGGCGCGAGGTGAACGCGCATCCGTTCCTTGTTCACTTGCCAGTCAAGCGCATGGCAGAGGATGGATGATGACTTTGTGGCTGGAGATGGTGTGGGTGATGTCTCTCAAGAGGGGCTGGGCGATTTGAGCGTCTGTACCGGCTGAATGGACTGAATGCGGCTGGCGGCAGCCGCTTCGCGGGCGGCAGACGGGTCAGCACCGACCGCAATGGCCGTTTCCACCGCTTTCTGCACTTGACCGGGCGCCTGGGCACTGGCCGCCGTGACCACATCGCGCACATTGCCCCCCGCCGCAATGGCAGCACTGACCACCGTCTCCACCTTGCCCCCCGCCGTAATGGCCCCGGCAGTCACCTCTCCGGCGTTGCCTCCGGCCCGAATGGCAGCCGCCGCAACCTGCTCCAGGTTGCCCCCGCTCTGTACCGCCGCGCTGACCGCCTGCCGCACGTCAGCCCCGGCAGAAATCGCAGCCCCGATCACCGCACCAGGATCTGCCCCGCTCCGCGCTGCCGTTTCGATCACCTCTTGCACATTGCCACCCGAACGGACCATGGACTGGACTACCGAGGCCACCTCCTGGCCTTTCTGGGTGGCCATGGCCATGATCTTTTCTGGTTGCACCCCACCCTGCATGGCCATCGCGATTACCTGATCGCCACCACCACCCGCCTCCAGGGCGGCCACCGCCACTTCGTTGGCTTTGCCACCCGCATTGACGGCTGTGGCCAAAACCTCATCCGCATTGCCGCCAGCCCGGATGGCGGCTGCCGTCACCGTAGCCGCCGAGCCCCCATTTTCGATCACCGCTGCGACCACACTGGCCGCATTCACCCCCAGCGCCACGGCAGCCTGGGTAATCGCCGCCGGATCCAGACCGGCGCGCATGGCGGCAGCAACGACCTGTTCGGAGTTGGCCCCGCCAGCGCGCATGGCCGCCTGCAAGACCTCCATGACCGGCTGACCCTTGGCCAGTCCTTCAGCCAACTGTTGCTTCAGGTTGTCTCCCGCCGGGCCGCTGCCCTTCTCGGCGCTGTTTTCACCGCTCTTGCTGCCGGATTGGCTCTGTTCCCGTGCGGCTGGAGCACTCTTCGCCGGTTCAGGGGCCGGAGCCTCCGGTGTCGCAGCACCTTTGGCTGGGGTGGCTGCCTCCTGGCGGCGCTGTTCCATCTCCCGCCCCAGTTGTTCCACTTCGGCAGCCTGTTGCTTGACAGCTTGTACAATCTTCTCTGTTTGCTCCACTTTGGCGGCGATTTTGTCCGCCCCTGCCAGCGCTTCCTTGACCGCCGGGGAGTTTTTCGCCTGCTCCATGGCCGCCTTGATCTGTTCAGGGTTGGCACCTGTCGCCTGGGCCACCGCACTCATCAACGCTGCGGCATCCTTTTGGTCACCTGTCGAGGCGACAGCCACCGCCACCTCTGCCGTCAGGCGGGTGGAGCGGGTCTCCATGGACTGCAAGACAGCACCAAGCACCTCCTTGGCCTCCCCGGCAGCCACTTTGGCGACAGCCGTGGCAATACTGGCCGCCGCTTTGTCCCCGGCAACACGGGTGACGCTGCCCGCCACCTGCGCCGCCTCCTTGGCTGGAAGCATACGGGCAACCGTGGCCGCAACCTCGGCGGCACTCTCTGCACCCACCGTCTGCACCACCGCTGCCGCAACCGCTGCCCCCTGCTCTTTGGCCACCGCCGTCACCGCAGCAGCAATCACGGCGGCGCTGGCCTTGTCACTGGAGGAGGCCACCCCGGAGGCAATGCGGCTGGCCTCGACGGGTGCGATGCTGGCGGCAATGCCAGCGACAGCAGGGGCTACCGAGGCGCGCTCCTGCGGCGGCATGGACGTAACGGCGCTGGAGGCAGCAGCAGCGGCAATGGTCGGATTGCCCTGACAGGCCGCCGCAACCACCGAGCCAGCCATCTTGCCGTTATCGGTTTTGCCAGGGGCAGAAAGGGCGCTGCCAACCACAATACGGACCAACTCCTCCGACTTGCCAGAAGGTGTCTGTACCACCGGTTGCACGATGGCCGCCAGTTCTACCGCATCCTTGACCACTTTGGCGGCGTTGCTGACCACAGTCTGGGTGCTCTGTTTGGTGTTTTCCCAGTTTTGTTGTTTTTGTTGCTGTTGATGGCTGCTGATGATCTCCGCTGCGTTGGGCAGCACCCGTTCTGCCTCCTTGTTGAACGACTGCAACTGGGCCTGTCGTGCCGCCTGGTCGCTGCCGCTGTCCGGGTTCAACAAGCCCGCACTTTGTGCCTTGACCAGCAGGGAGAGGGGGGAGAGCCCTTGTGGTTCGTTTGTGGCCCAGGCACTCTGTACCCAGGCAAGTTCCTGCCACTGGCGGCGCAGTTCGGTAAACAGCCAATGATCCACGCTTTCAAACAGCTCGATGAGCGTGTTCACCCAGTGGACGAGGCGGTGAATCAGCCAGCGCAGCCAGGGTTTGTCGTCCTGCAGATCGGCGGGAGCCTTTTGCAACGTCTGCTGTTGTGCCAGGGTGGCCTGATTGGCCAGGGCATCGGCCATCTGTTGCGCCGGGTTGAGTGGAACGGGGGCCAGAGCTGCTGCCGGAAACTGCTTCTGCAAAAATTGAATGGCCTGGGCCGTGACCGCTGCCGGCATGGCGCCGGGCGCTGCCGGGGACTGTTTGCCGGTCAGGGCGGCCGTGGCCTGCCCTTCGGCCAGAGGTTGCTCGCCGGAGGCGTTGCTGAGCGTGCCTTCCCCTTTGGGGAGTGCCAGAAAGGTGGGCAATTGCGCGTCCACTACCCCTTCTGCCACGGTGCCACGAACACCAATCTGAATATTGGGTGTTTTAATCGCCACGTTGGACTGTTTGACCGGCATGCCGGAGGTAAAACGGAAGGCCCCCTTGTCAACCTGTACCGTGTTTTGTACTTGGCTGGCCGTCGGGTTGAAAACGTACTGATCCAGGGT
Organism: Magnetococcales bacterium; assembly: GCA_002753095.1. Taxonomy (GTDB): domain Bacteria; phylum Pseudomonadota; class Magnetococcia; order Magnetococcales; family Magnetaquicoccaceae; genus Magnetaquicoccus. The sequence continues at coordinate 42,007 of PDZU01000014.1, read as the reverse complement.
CACTTTGGCATCGGCCCCCACCGAGAAGGTGGTACCATCGCGAAATTGGATGGTCAGCGAGGATTGGGCCCGGGTGGTGATCTCCTCGCCGGCAAACAGTTCGCCATTGGCGACCAGGGCCGTGGCTTCTGCCGGGGCCACGCGGCCAAAGGCCTGTCCGGTAAGCTGCTGCACCCGTCCGATATGTTTGGGGGGCTCTGGCGCCGCCGGGGCGGGCTCTGCCGCAAGAGCGCTGCCAGCCCCCTGCAACAGGAGCATCAGACTCAGCAACCATCCTGTTTTGATGCGGATCTGCACGGTCATTCCCGTCCCATGTTGGAGTGTCCGAACCGTTGCTGCTTGAAGTAGCGTTTGCCAGCGCTTTGTTGCGCTTCGAACTGTTGCTCGCGGGAGAGGTAACGGGCAGCCTGGGTCCGGCCTGCCTGGGCCCGTTTGGTCAATTCGCTGACCTCCTCCCCTGTTGCGGCCAGATTGAACCAGACATAGGCTTCAAAATGGTTGATCGCTGTCCCCTGGCCACGCAGATAAAGCCCGGCCAAGTTCAATTGCGCCTCACTGTTGCCCTGTTCCGCTGCCTGGGTAAACCAGTGCAGGGCCATTCTATCATTTTTTGGCATGCCATAGCCATTATAACACATATAGGCCAGTTGCAATTGTGCTTCTTCATGGCCCGCCTCGGCGGCTTGGCGGTACCAGTCTAGCGCGGTGCGCAGATCTTTTTTGCTGCCATAACCATTGTAGTAGCGGTATCCCAGGGCCAGCTTGGCCTCGGCACTGCCCGCCTGGGCCGCCTTGCGATACCACTGCTCGGACTCTGAGGCGCTATTTGCTGCGTCATCCTCCTGGCCAAGCAGGGCGGCCAAGCGCAGCATGGCCGCGACGACGCCCTGCGTTGCCGCTTGTCGATAGCAACGCTGGGCCTCCTCCTTTTGCTGACTGTTGGGTTGATGGTGCCACAACAGTTCGGCCAGGGAAAACTGCGCCGCCATTACCTGTTGTTCTGCCGCCTGCCGATACCAGTCGGCGGCTTTGTCCCGGTCCTGGGCAACCCGGCTGCCACTGGCATACAGTTCAGCCATTTTGAGCAGGGCGGGGGCGTAGCCCTGTTTGGCCGATCGTTCCAACCAGGAGAGGGCGGTCTCTGGATCCTGTTCGCCCTCGCCGTGCAGGGCCGCATAGCCGACAGAAAATTGGGCGATCGCCTCCCCCCGTTCGGCGCGGTTGACTAGGCTTGGCCAATGCATCTCCTCGGTTGGATACTCTGCCGCTGCAGGCCAAATGGGCAGCATGAGCAGCAAAAGGACGGCAAGAAACTGTTTCATGATGGTTTGATGCTGACAATCTGCACTGATTTCTCCTCTTTGTTAAAGCGCAGATGAAAGGTGGCACCACGACTGGGTGGTGTCAGGGTAATGCGACCCTCCGGCCAGGGTTCGATGGTCAGCGCGCCCTGTGGTTGTCCTTGCCAGAACATACGGACAATGGCCTCATTCTGCAACCGCAATCCAGACCAGAGCGGACCGTCGGCCTGTATTTCCGGGATGGACAACTGCAGTGGTGTCCCTTTTTCCAGAAAAGGGCGGTAGAGGAGCATTTCGTCGTATACCGCCACGGCATCCTGCAGTTCGGCCACGGCCATGCCAATCTGGTCGGCCCTGTTGACTGGATTGAACACCTGCATGCCGGCAATGCCACGCAGCCAGAGATGGCGCAAGGTTTCCCGGTATCTTTCCCGACTCATGATGGGTACTTTTTGCTTGGGATGGTCGGCCACCCAGCGGGCTACCCAGGGCACGGACTCCAGATAGGGGGCCTGTTTTTGCCGGTTGAAGCTGTCGGCAGAGACCTGCCGCAACAGGATATGGGTGTAGAACTGATCGACATGCTCCTGGTCCAAGGGGTAGGATGGCTTCCACAGAGCCAGATAGGCGGTATCGATGCCATAGGCAACCGGATTGGTGGCGGTAAACAGGGTGTTGCCAGAGGGAGGATGGGGTTCGTTTTGCCAGCCCAGGACCGGCATTTCCACAGAAGAGAGGGTGGCAATCCAGTTGGTGATGGAAAGGGTCGGGAAAATTTCCCGCGAGGGTGCGGCGATATAGGCGGACAGCAGTTGGGCCCAAAGCTGACGGCAATAGTGGCGGAAACTTTTTTCGTCTCGCAAGATCTGTTCCGGCAGGGAGGTGCGGCCCAGGGGGGAGAGGATGGCGGCATAATAGTCGGCTTGACTGGGTTCATTTTCGTAGTCCAGCCAGAGGGCCTGCACGGTGACCCCCTCTTGGCGCAAGCCTTGCAGGGTAAGGCGCAGCTGCTCTGCCGCTTTGGCCCAGCCGCGAAAGAGGGTAGGCACCGGCAGGTCAAGCCATTGCGGGTTGACCTTCAGTTCGGCAGGGTATTGATAGGCCCACTGGTTTTTGTCTGTCTCCAGGGTGTAGGGCCAGGAGCCGTTGCGACCATCGAACAGGATGACCGGCGCGCCCAGGGCTTGCAGGCGGCGGGCGCTGGGCAGCGCCGCGCTGGAGAGGGGCAGAAAGGGGACGATGCCTCTGGCCAACAGCAGTTGCAACGCTTCGTCGCTGTAGGGTTCGGAACCGATCAGGGCAAACGCGACCAGGGGCCAGCGTTTGCCCCGTTCCTGGCGCAGGGGGGGGATCTGCTCACGGATCAACTGGAGCCAATCGCTGCGGTTGGGTTTGCGCTCTGCCGGGAGGGGATCTTGTTGCGGATAGAGCAACTCCCCGGCCAGCAGGCCGCCACCCAGTGGCAGCAGCAGGCAAAAGCAGAGCAGACGAATAATGATCCCGGGGTGAACCATGCCAAAATTTTCCTTACCCATCCATGCCAGCCATTTGTGCCAATGGCAACAAGCCATTGCGTCGATAGTACGATATTTGATAGTTTCTGGGAAACTCCTTTCCGTCTGTCAAGGCTGCGGAGCGTATGAAATTTTCCCGAACTCTTCTTTTTGTCAATCGTTTCTATGCGCCGGACTATTTTGCGGCCACCAGCCGTCTTCTGACCGATCTGGCCAGCAGTTTGGCGGCGGCGGGCTACGATGTCCAGGTGATTACCAGCCGTTTGCGGTATGATACAACCCTGGAGCCCTTGCCGCAGCGGCAGCAGATGGATGGGGTAACCGTGCAGCGGGTGTGGACGACCCGTTTTGGGCGCCATGCACTGTTCGGTCGGGCTATCGACTACCTGACCTTTCATCTGGCTGCCTTCTGGCGCCTGTTGTGGTTGGCCAAAGCGGGTGATCTGGTGGTGGTCATGACCGATCCACCGTTGCTGTCGCTCTCTGTGTGGCCGATCATCGCGTGGCGGGGGTGCCATCTGGTGATCTGGAATCAGGATCTGTTTCCAGAGACGGCAGCCGCCTTGCTCCCGTTTCCGGTCGGTAGTCGCTGGCTGCTGACCGTGTTACGCCATCTGCGCAACCTTTCCTGGCGCCGGGCGCGCTATTCGGTTGTTTTGGGGCAAGGCATGGCGGCCCGACTGCAGGCCGAGGGGGTTGCTGCCGAGCGGGTGCGCATCATCCCCAACTGGGAGGATGGCCGCAGTATCCGGCCACAGGCCCGCTCGGAAAACCCCTTGCTGGAGGAGTGGCCGTTGGCTGGCCGTTTTGTAGTCGGCTATGTGGGCAATCTGGGCCGGGCCCATGAGCTGGAGACCCTGTTGGCGGCGGCAGAGCGGCTTGCTGATCGACCCGACATCTGTTTTCTGTTCGTGGGCGGCGGAGCAGGACTGAACCGTTTGCGCCTTTGGCAGCGCCAACATCCTCAGGCCCATCTGTTGATTCAGCCCTATCAATCCCGCGCGCGTCTGTTGAGTGTACTGGGGGTTGCCGATGTCCACTGGTTTTCCCTGTTGCCGGCCCTGGAGGGTCTGATTGTTCCCAGCAAACTGTATGGCATTGCCGCTGCCGGGCGGGCCACCTTGTTTATTGGGGATCCGCAGGGCGAAATTCCGGCCTTGCTGCGGGCGGGCAACTGTGGCGCAAGCTTTGCCGTGGGCGACGTCGAGGCGGTGGCCGAACAGCTGCGTCATTGGGCCGACAATCCTGCTCTTTGTCAGCAGATGGGCAAGGCAGCCCGGCAGTGGTTCATGCAATACCAGGATCAATCGATTGCCCTGCAGGCGTGGCAACAATTGATCCAGGAGATGATGGCGGAGATCGATGGCCATGCGTGATACAGTGCCGCAGACGGTGCGCTATTATGATGCCGATAACAGGCGTCTTGTCTGCATTTTAGGTGGATGTGACGCGGCCTTCTGGAGTGCCCATTGGCGGGAATCTCTGCAGAATGCTGGACCGATTTTTCGCCAGCCTCCTGCCTATCACACCTTTTTGTATGTGACCAAGCGCCATCTGCCGCCGGGCAGTCGGGTGCTGGATGGCGGTTGCGGTCTGGCCTTGACGGTGCATGCCCTGGATCGGGCCGGTTTTCGCGCCTATGGGGTGGATTTCAGCCTTGATACCATCCAAACCGTCCATGCCCATTGGCCCCATTTGCACCTTTCCTGCCAGGATATACGTCAATTGGCGTTTGCCGACCATTTTTTGGATGGGTATTGGTCCCTGGGGGTGATTGAACATTTTTATCCGGGTTATGATGCAGTATTGCAGGAGATGTGGCGGACCATTCGCCCGGGTGGGTCTCTTTTTTTTTTTTTTTTTTCTCTCAATGTGCTGCGTCGTTACAAGGCGCAGCGGGGTGACTATCCCCCGTATCAGGAGGATGACGCCAAGCGCGCTGCCTTTTACCAGTTCATGCTGTCTCCAGAAGAGGTGCAACGGCGGGTGGAGATGGCCGGTTTTCGACTGGTGCGGCGGGGTGGGCAGAGTGTGGTGCGCACCTTCAAGGAGGAGTGGCCGCGTTGTGAACGGTGGCTCGATGCCCTGCTGGCCCTGCCGTGGGGTGGGGGGCGGCTGATGGTGCTGTTGTTGGATGTGTTGCTGGGGCGCTGGTTGGGCCACATGAGTGTGATGGTTTTTGAGCGTCTGGGAGAGGGCGATGGGTGACGCTGGGCCAGTAGCGCCTGCCACTGCGTTGCGTTTGGGCATGGTGCTGCCGGATCTGCGCCGGGCCGGGGCGGAATCGGCAGTGGTCAACGCCTGTCACACCCTGGCCGGGATGGGGGTGGAGGTGCATCTGGTGGTGATCGGGGCCCGACAGGAGTATGGCGCGCAGTTGCAGAACAGCGGCATCCATCTGCACTGTCTGGAACTCTACCGCGAGACGATTCGTTTTTACCGCCAGGATCGCCATTGGCAGATTCGGCGCCGCTTGGCACAATTTTTTCTGGACATTGCCCTGCCGGTGGTGCATCTGCACCTGTTTCATGCCCTGGTTTGGGCTGGTCCGGCTGCCCGACGGGCCGGGGCGGTCACCTGTTTCACGGCGCATGGTCTGGATCCCTGGTTATTGGGCCGGGATGCTGTTTCGTTGTGGCGCCGCTGGTTGTTCAAGCGGGCTTTGCGGCAGGCACAATGCCATCTTACTGCTGTTTCCCCTTCGGTGGTTCGGCATTATGCCCAGGGGCTTTCCTGTGCGCCGGAGACCATCACGCTGCTGCCCAACAGCGTGTCGCCGCTGGGTTGGCGTGCGGCGGCGCAAAAAAATCCGGGCAAACAGGTGATCATGGCTGGCACGCTCTACCCCTTGAAACGGGTGGCGGTGGGGTTGTTGGCCTTGCGTGACCTGCCGGAGGCCCGCCTGTGGGTGGCGGGCGATGGGCCGCAGCGGGCGGAACTGCAGCAACTGGCCATGGCGTATGGTGTGGCAGATCGGGTGGAATTTTTGGGGGTGCGTGCCGATTTGCCGGCACTTTTTCGGGCAGCGGATCTGTTTTGGCTGTTGAGCGAGCGCGAAGGGATGCCCATGGTGGCTCTGGAGGCCATGGCCAGCGCTCTGCCGGTGGTGGCGACCGACGTACCCGGCACGCGGGATCTGTTGCGGCATGAAGAGAACAGCCTGCTGGTGGCACTGGATCAGGCCCAGCCGGTGGTGGCGGCCAGTCGGCGCCTGTGGCAGGATGCGGCCTTGCGGCAGCGCTTGGTTGCGGTCGGGCTGTCGACGGCCCAGCGCTATGCTGCCGAACGGGTGGCCAGGGAGCAGTTGGCCTATTATGCCCGGCTCAGGTCAGGGGGGTAGCGGGGGTTCGTCTCTCTCCTCTTGCCAGGTGCGGGCGGCTTGGCGCCGTTTGGCAAATTCGGTGATGGCCAGGCGCAGATGTTCTGCAGCAAATTCCGGCCAGAAGACCGGCAGAAAAATCAACTCGGTTTGGGCCATTTGCCAGAGCAGAAAGTTGCTGATGCGCTGTTCCCCGCCGGTACGGATCATCAGGTCAGGATCGGCCAGACCGTGCGTGGTCAACTGCTCGGCAAAGAGCTTTTCGCACAACTGTTCCGGGTGCAGGTGGTTGTTCAAGGCCCTCTGCATCAACTGTCTGGTGGCATCCACCAATTCCTGACGTCCCCCATAATTGATGGCCAAATTAAAGCAGAGTTGTTGATTGGTGGTGGTTTTCGCTTCCAACTCCTGGATCAGCGCCTGTACCCTTGGTGGTAGTCCGGCCAGTCGTCCCAGGGCACGAAAACGGACCCCTTCGCGGTGCAGTTTGTTCATTTCGCTGCGCAGGTGGAAGGTGAGCAGATCCATGATGGCGCTGACCTCCTCTTGTGGGCGTTTCCAGTTTTCGGAGGAGAAGGTGTAGAGGGTCAGCGTGGAAATGCCATACTGCAGGCAGGCTTGTACCGTGCGGCGCACCGCTTTGACGCCCTGGCGATGCCCCTCCACGCTGGGCAGTTGCTGGCTTTTTGCCCAACGCCTGTTACCATCCATAACAATGGCGATATGGGTCGGCATCGGTTTGGGGAGAAAAAATGATTCCATTGCCGCAATATTCGGTTAAACTGTGTTGAGGGAAATGTACGGCAAAAATTGTACATCCGTGAATCCGCTGCAAGATCAGTTTACCGTAAATGAATGCTTTTTTCAAGTTTCTCTTCGGTTCTGTCAGGATGTTCTGCTTTACTTGTGCCGCAATATCATGTTATAATTTGTTATAAAATCATTCCATTAGCCGGTGTGTGTGTATTGTCATGGCAGAGTATATAAAACCGCGTCCAGAGCAGCTGTTTGTGCCAGCCCGCAGCATGGCGGAAAACGCTTGCCCGGCGTGGGAATATCATGTTCATTCCACCTATTCGGATGGTTCTGCGCCGTTGTCGGAGTTGTTGCATCGGGCGCGGTTGCAGGGGATCACCCGATTGATTTTTACCGAGCATACGGAAACGGAGTTGACGGAGGCAGGAGAGTGGTTCAGCCGCTACTGGCAGGAGATTGAGCAGTTGCGCTCCGGGGAGCGGGCAATCACCATTCTGTGTGGGTTGGAGGTGCCGATTACCGATTATGAGGGGGGCTTGTTGCTGGATGCGGCCATGCGTGCCAAGGTGGAGTTTATCTTGGGGGCGGTGCATGCCTATCCGGGGGTACGTTCTTTGGCTGGCTTGGGGCCGGATGCGTTGGTGGAGCGGGAGTTTCGCGGTTTGATGGCTTTGGCTGTCAATCCATTGGTGGATGCCATCGCCCATCCGGGTGGCACCTGTCAGCGGTTGGGTGCCCGCTTGCCGTTGCAACGGTTTGCCCAGGTGGTGCAGGAGGCAACCCGGCACGGTACGGCCATCGAGTTGAACCCGGCCTATCATTCTCCTTTGCTGCCCTATCTGGAGATCTGTTGCCAGTATGATGCCTGGATCTCGCCCGGTTCCAACGTGCACCATCCAGAGGAGATTGGTTGGGCCGCACACAACCTGCGAAAATTGCAGAAAAAATTACAATTTTGAGCCTGTTTCGGCGGCAGAAAAGGCGGCCAGCAACCCCTGCATGCTGGCCAGGGCTGCCGGGTCGATTTGGGTAAAGTCGAGCAGGATGCCGCTCTCTTCCTCCAGCAGTTGGATCAGGGTGATAAAATCGCTGCTGCTCAACAAGGCCAGTTCAAAAAGATTCTGCTCTGCCGTGGGCAGGGGCTGGTGCGGATTGATTTTTTTGAGAAAGGAGAGAATGGTCTCGGCAAGGGGTGGGGTGGTCATGTTGCCTCGGTGGGAAAGAGGGTGGCTTGCACAAGTTGCTGCAAGGCGGCACGGTTGATTTTGCCGTTATGGTTCAGGGGCAGTTGCGGCACAACCATGATGCGGGAGGGGACCATGTAACTGGGCAGGTGCTGACGGCAGTGTTGCAACCAGTCGGCAGTGGGGCTGTTCTCTTCTGCGGCCACGCAGGCGACCAAGGCGCGCACGGGTTGTGTGCCGCCCGGCCAGGGGATGACGGCCACCCAGTCATGTCCGACCCGTGCGCGGAGCACATGTTCGATTTCGTGCAGTTCGATGCGGTAGCCATGCCGTTTGATTTGCTGATCGACCCGGTTGAGAAAGAGCAGGCAACCATCCTCGCGGCGTTGCACCCAATCCCCGGTGCGATACCAGAGGGTTGCGCCGCTGTCGGGGTGGTAAAAATAGTGGGCGGCACTCTTGTCGGGGTCGGCAAGATAGCCGCCGGTTACCTGGGAACCGGCCAGACAGAGATCACCTGTTCCGGCGCTGAGGAGGAGAGAGCCATCCTCCTGCAGCAGGGCAGCCTGTTGTTCGGGGAAGGTCCAGCCAATGGGGACGTTTCCTGGCGGTTCCTGTTGGGCGGATTCGGCCTGCCATTCAAAGGCGGAGATGGCCACGGTGGCCTCTGTGGGACCGTACAGATTGAGCAGTCGCCCCTGGGGTGTGGACTGGCGCCACGCTTCGGCGGTACGCGTCGGCAGGGGTTCGCCGCAGAAGAGGGAGAGGCGAATGGTTGGAAAGAGGGCTGGGCGCAGAATGTTGAGCCGTTCCATCATCATGGCGACCGAGGGGACGGAGACCCAGACTGTCAACTGTTGCTCCAGAATAAAGCGGGCTGGGGCGAAGCGGGTAGCGGGTGGGATGGGGCACAGCAGCGCACCACTGGCCCAGGAGACAAAGATGGGATGGATGGAGAGATCAAACGTGATGTCGGCGGGTTGGGCCACCCGATCGCCGGGGCCGATGGGGTGGTGTGTTTGCCAGTAGCGGACGTAGGCATGCAGGTTGGCAAAACTGACGGCGACACCTTTGGCACGGCCAGTACTTCCCGACGTGAACATCACATAGGCAGCCTGGGTATTGGGTGCGGGGTGTGCCGGGCGTGCTGGAAGCTGTTGCAGGTCGGTGCTGTCGAGGAAACGGTGTTGTGGGAACAGCAGAGGGCGATTCCCCTTTGTATCTTCGGTGATGATACAGAGCATGGAGTCGGACAAGTTGGGCAGCAGTTGGTCCAGGGTGGCCAGTCCATCGCTGGTGACGAGCAGCAAGCGGGTTTGGCATTGGTGCAGCATGTGTTGCAGGCGTTCCGATGGGAAAGCGGGGTGCAGGGGTAGAAACCCGCCCCCCAGACGGTGTGCTGCCAGCATGGCCGGATAGACCCAGGGATCCTGGTTGCCGAGGATGGCCAGGAGGCGTAACGGACCGGCGATGCTCCAATCGATGGCGCGTGACAGGAGTTCTGCGTGGGTCATCAACTGGCCGTAGTGCCAGAGATGGTGATCCATGCGCAGCGCCTGGGCCGTGTGGTCGGGGGGGCTGAGCCAGGGGTAGTGGTCCATGGTATTTATTATGCGGGCTGGATTTGGTCTCTTGGTGTGTCCTTTGATTGGTCTGGTGTAGCACCAGATTTCTCCTGGCGTCAAGGGATTGCCCCGCTCTTGAAACCAGGGTAATCGCATTTGAATTTTTTCTGTAACGTTTCCGATGCGACACGGTGCATGTCGGGCTACCGCCCTCCAGGAACGTGCATGTCACTTGCACATGCGATTGCCATGCTTCTTGATAACCCGCAACTTTCATTTTTAGCAGGGATGTGGTAGCATGTGGCATGGAGACGCCAATGCAACCGTGCCGCTTATGTCAGGCAGATGCCCTGCACCCTTTTGCCCAGGAAGAGCGCCAGGGCCTGCCCTATACCATCGTCCATTGTCGGCGCTGTCAGGCGGTGCAAACCCTGGAACAGTACGAGGCAGTCTCCCCAGACTATGTCAACCTACCCTCCTCCGCCCTGGATGCAGACCATCTCTGGTGCCAGTCCGCCCATAAACAGGCCGCCTTTCAACAATGGCAGGCCATCACCCACCCCCTGTGGCCAGACGAACCGCGCCCACTGCTGGATGTGGGCTGTGGCACCGGCGGCTTTTTGCACTTTGCCGCCACACAGGGCTGGCAACCCTACGGCTTTGATGCGTCGGCAGCCCAGGCCAGCCATGCCCAAAAAAAATTTTCCCAGGTCCGGCAGGCAAGCAACTGCCAGGACTATCTGCAGCAATGCACCCATCCCCCCGCCTTCGCCATGATCACCCTGTGGGATGTGCTGGAACACCTGCGCGATCCCCACACCGTCATGCAGCAACTCCATGCCGCCCTTGCCGACGAAGGGCTGCTGTTTCTGTCGATTCCCAACGCTGGCGCCCTGTTCTGGAAACGGTTTCTGTATCGCCTCCTGGCCCGTCCCCTGTCGCTGGATCCCTGGGAACATGTCTTCTATTATGCACCGCAAACCTTGCAGCACATGTTACCGCAGTGGGGTTTCCGCGTGGAACAAATCGGCAGCGTGGTTTGCTATCCCCGCCCCTGGTCCCTCTTTGAATTGCAACGCCGGGTCGGCTTTGCCCTGCTCAACCGCTTGCCCACCCTGGCACCGCAAATCTACTGCATCGCCCGCAAAGTCAGCCAACGAAAGAGTCCCACATGAGCACCCCCCTGCCAGAACAACTGCACCTGGGCTGCGGCGGCTTTGCGCCCGCAGGCTGGCTCAACAGCGATGGTTCCTGGCATGTCTGGCTGGCCCGTTGGCCCAGACTGCGCCGTCTGGCCATCGCCTGTGCTTTGCTGCCCCGCTTTCATGCCGACCACCCCTGGCCAGAGAGCATCCACCATCTGGATCTGCGCCGCAGACTGCCCTTTGCCGATCAGCAGTTTCGCGCCATCTATGCCTCGCATGTGCTGGAACATCTGGATCGGGCGGCGGCGTTGGCCCTGCTCCGGGAGTGCGCACGCTGCTGCCGCCCCGGTGGCGTGGTACGCATGGCCGTACCCAACCTGGCCGTGCAAATTCAGGACTACCTGCAGGGCCACATTCTGCCGCAAGCCCCCGGCCACAGCGCCGCCGACACCCTGCTACACCGTCTCCATTTTCGCCCCCCGCTCACGCAAAGCGGTCGTTTTCAATCCCTACGCCGCCTCTATCACCATCTGTATGACTTCAATTCGCACAAATGGGGGTATGATCGCACCTCCCTGCTGGCCCTCTTTCAGGAAGCGGGCCTCGCCAATGCCAACGCATGCCAAGTACTGGAAAGCGCCATTGCCGACATCCACACCATCGAACGGGCAGAACGCATCGGAGACGGGGCAACCTTGATCATCGAAGCGATCAAGGGAGAGCGTTGACATGCCGCCACGGCAAAGACTGGTCTGGTTCTGCCCCGAATTCACCCCCTATCATGATGCGCTTTTTCAGGCCATCGCCAGCGATGGACGCTTTGATCTGCGCGTCATCGTCATGATGGGGCCGACCACGACCCATCCTTTCGCCCTGCACAACACCCGCCCCTACCAATGGCAAATCGCCGCTGGCGAAACCAACCTGGATTGGCGCTTACTGCGCAGCGTTCTGCACGAAGAAACAGACGCCTGGTTCATGATTGCCTCCTACTACACGCCAACCCTGCTGGCCGCTCTGCTGGCTCTGACCCTGGCCAAACGACCCTTTTTGTATTGGACCGATACCCCCCTGCCCCAGGCGATCCAGTGGCAGGAGCGCCTGCCCGGCAAACGACCCTGGTGGTTGCGCCTGCTGCGCCGCATCCTGCTGCGCGGTATCTTTCGCCACGCCCACCGCTCCCTGGCAACCGGCGATTCGGGTGTTCGGGCCATCCGCCAGTTGGGCTGTCCAGAAGAAAAAAGCATTGTTTTTCCCTACTGGATCGCCCTGGGCGAAAAACCGGCCCGCCTGCAGCAGACCACCTTGTCACCATTGCGGGTAATCGTGGGTGTGGGTCAATTGATCTATCGCAAAGGATGGGATATCGCCCTGCGCGCCTTTGCCAGGGCACAGCGTCAGCACCCCGACCTTGTCTTTTGCTTGGTGGGCGAAGGAGAAGAGCGCGCACAACTGCAGCAACAGGTTGCCGAGTTGGGTGTACACGATTGCGTCCATTTTTTGGGCTGGAAAACCCCTGAAGCGCTACCCGCCGTTCTGCAACAGGCAGATCTGCTGCTCCATACCGCCCGTTGGGAACCCTATGGTGTGGTCATTCTGGAGGCCATGGCCGCCGGTCTGGCGGTGTTGGGATCAGAGGCCAGTGCAGCCGCCGTGGACCGGGTCAAAGAGGGATACTCTGGCTTTATCCATCCTGTGGGGGATGAACAGCAACTGAGCCAACAGATTGTAACGCTGGCCAAGGATGCCCGACTGCTGCGCCATCTGCAGGAGGGGGCATGGCACACCGCCTGCCAATGGCCGGTGGAACGCGGTGTGCAGCAATTGGCCGAACTGATCCTGCCGCAACCTCCCACAGCATGAAACCGCTCCGTCTGGCCATCGTCTCGGCTCTGCTCCACAGCAGCCATGGTGGCCCGGCCACCGTTGTGCAACGCCATTATCAGGCCCTGCGGCAGCACATGGAGGTGGTCATCATCGGGGTGGCCCCCCAGACCCAACAGGCGCACCTGCTGACCGAATATCCAGAAAGCCACCTGTTCCCCCCGGTCTGGCCCGCACGCTGGTTTCGTGGTCGGGGACTGGCCGACGCTTTGTGGCAGATTCTGCCCGACTGCGATGTGGTCCATGCCCACATGCTGTGGGACCATCCGGTCTGGGCGGCCTGCCGCACCGCGCGGGCCTTAAATAAACCCTGCATTATTACGCCACACGGCTCGCTGATGGAAACATGGCGCTATCAGGCCCTGCACAAACGTCTCTATCGTTGGCTGCTGCTGGACCGCCTGCTGCAACAGACCACCTTTCTGCACGCCCTCTCGGAACAAGAGAAGCACGCCTGCCAACAGGCCGGTGTGACCACCCCCATCCGGGTGATCGCCAACGGGCTGCCCGACTCCGCCTTCTTACCCTCTCCCGCCCCGCTGCAGAGCATAGACCACTGGCCAGCGTTGCACAACCAGGCGGTGCTGCTCTACCTGGGCCGGCTTTGGCAGGAAAAGGGGCTCGATGATCTTTTGACCGCCTGGGGCAACCTCTGTCGTCACAACCAAACCCAGGGCTGGCAACTGGTGTTGGCCGGTCCAGACTACCGGGGCTACCGCCACCACCTGGAAACCCGTATCGCACAGGAGGGACTGGGCGATAAAGTACACCTACCAGGTGAGGTAACTGGGCAAAAAAAGACCGATTTATTTGCGATGGCCAGTGCATTTGTGCTACCATCCTACAGTGAGGGCTTGAGTACCGCCCTGCTGGAGGCCATGGCAGCCGGTTTGCCAGCCGTCTATACGCAGCAATGCCATTTTCCGACTCTGTCGCAACACCAGGGTGGTATCGAAATCCCAGTCGGCACGGCTGGCGTGCAGCAGGGTATCACCCGGTTGCTCCGCCTCTCTCCAGCCCAACGCCGCGCCATGGGAGATCGGGCCCGCGCCCTGGCTCTACGGGATTATACCATGGATACCATCGCCACCGCGCTGCACGCCCTGTATCAGGAAGCCCTGCAGACCCACACACGGCACTGAACCCATTGAACATGTCACCCCACGCCCTCCCCTGGCAGAGCAGCGGCCTCGGACTACTGGTCACACTGGCCCTTTTGGCGGGGGGCATCCCTTTGGCACGCCGGATCGGCTGGCTGGACCAGCCCACCTCCCGCAAACCGCACGCCCGGCCCACACCCATGGTGGGCGGTGTGGCCATGTTTGGCGGTCTGCTGGCCGGAAGCGTGTTTCTGGCACCGCCACCCTTTGCGCTGGACATCCTCGGCAGCGCACTGACCGCCGTCGTGCTGCTCGGTTTCTGGGATGATTGCCGCACCCTGTCCACCCGGATCCGTCTGCTCTTCGAGCTGTTGATCGCCATGCTGTTGATCCAAGGGGGGGAGATCACTGTCCGTGAACTGGGCAATCTGCTCGGCACCGGCCCTTTGAACGTGGGCCTCTGGTCCACCCCATTCACGGTGCTGTGCTTTGTCGGCACCCTCAACGCCCTGAACATGTCGGATGGCTTGGACGGTCTGGCCGCCGGACAGAGTTTCGTCTCCCTGTCGGTCATGCTCGGCTTGACGCTCTGGGCGGGGGAGGCGCAGTGGGCCGCCTGGATCATGCTGCTTCTGGCCGTGTTGTTGCCCTTTTTGCTGGTCAACGCCCCCTTCACCACCGAACGCACCCCGCTGACCTTCATGGGAGATGCCGGCAGCAAACTGCTGGGACTCTGCCTGTTTCTCTTTACCGTCTCCCTCTCCCAAAAAACAGCACCACCCTTTGCCCCGGTCACCGCCCTGTGGCTCTTGGCCATGCCGCTGATGGAGCTTTTCAGCAGCATCGTGCGCCGCCTGCTGCAGCGCCAATCGCCCTTTCAGTCCGACAAGGGTCACCTGCACCACCGCCTGCAACAACGGGGATTTGACAAAAGGCAGATATTTTTGTTACTGAATGGCGGATCCCTGCTCTTTGCCCTAACCGGCGCCTTGGGCCATCTGGCTGGCGTGCCAGATTTTGTCCTGTTTTACGGTTTGTTGCTCCTCTTTGTGGCGTATTGTTGGTTTGTGATGCGCAACCCGATAACGGTATGAATTTTGCATGATAATAGCGGGCAACTCCTTTTCCGTGCAGCAGAAACCGGCCAAACCGATGGTCTGGATGGTTTGGGTCATCCTCCTGCCGATGATTGATGTGGCAACGGTAGCGGCTCAGGATAAGAGCGCTGCGTCCACACAGGAGGGCAATGCGGAGACGACCCCGCCCTTGCCCAGCCTGCTGGAGCCGCGCCCGGTCGTGGAAACCGCCACCTGGAATTATCCTCAGGAAGAGGGAGACAGCCTCGCCTTGCCCAAACCGGGACGGGCTGGAGCAGCCCCGGCTGCCAAGGGTATTCCAGTCGGTGGTGTGCGCATTATGCCGGAGGTTGCACTGACCAGTCGTTGGGATGACAACATCTACAAGACGGCAACCAATCTGCGTGCGGATGTGATGACTCAGTTGAAATCGGTGGTCAAGGTGTTGCACAAGTGGGCGCAGAATCAGGCGGATCTCTCCTATTCGGCCACGGTGCGTCGCTACAGGGAGGTGCAGAGCGAGGACAATGTGGATCAGCAATTGAGCATCAACAACAAGTTCTCCCCTTCCAGGCTGGTGGATGTGGAGTTGGGCTATACCCACTCCCTGGAAAACGATGAACGGGGCACCCCAGGCAAAGCGGCGACCCAGTTCAATGCCGGCACCCCGACCGGTCCCAATACTTGGCTGCAAAACAGCTTCAAGGAGACGTTGCGCCTGAAAATGCGCCGCCTGACCAGCGAACTTAAGCTGGAACAGTCGGACAGAACCTCACAGAACAATGGGCAGTCCAACATGGACCGGCAGTGGTTTGACAACGGCCTCCTCTTCAAGTGGGCTGTTTCCCCCAAAACCAGCTTGTTGCTGGATATGGGGCGCAAGGAGACCGCCTACGTCCACTCACCGCGTATGGACAGCACGGAAAACCGCATTTTGACCGGGGTGACCTGGAAGGGAACCGCACAGACCGAATCGCAGATCAAGGTGGGCTTGAACGACAAGATCCTGGCCAACGACCCCGGCAAAAGCAACACCAACGCCACCTGGGAGGCAGGCATTGTCTGGCAGCCCTTCAGCCGCACCAAGGTAAACTTAAGCAGCAAGCGCAACGCGCAGGATAGCGAGGACTCCAATGAGAGTTTCATCGCCACCACCTATCAGGCCGGGGTGGATCACACCTTAAGCAGTACTTGGCGCCTGATGCTGGGCTGGGAGTTGATCAACAACGCCTATACAACCGGAAAACAAGAGGACTTTACGACGGGCCGGGTGGGCATGGAATACCGTTTGTCCAATCAGTTTACCCTCGCCACAGAGGTGGTCAACAAAATAAAAACCAGCACCGTGTCCGGGGGCGGCTTCGACAGCCATGCCATACAGCTCTCCCTGACCGGTTCCATGTAGAACGACACAACCATTGCAACACACCTTGAGGAGCGTTTTGGTGAAAGAAAGAGGTCCAGATCAGCGTGCAGGAGGCGGGCGGGCGTTTGCTTGGCCACGCGCACTGCTGCTCGGCCTGCTGCTTCTGACTTTCTTTAACATGGCAACACTCCCCCTGCAGGCGGCAGAAGAGGGTCAGGTGACGGTGCCAGAGGGCAAAAATAGTGCTGAACCCGCTGCCACCAGCCCGACAACGGCGCCGGGACGCCCTGAGGCCCTTCTCAAGTCCTACCGGTTGGACAGCGGCGACGTCCTTCGCATCAGCGTAGATGAAGAGCCAGATCTGCAAACGGAACAGACCGTCAACAGCAAGGGCAAAATCACCATGCCCATGCTGGGCGAGGTGGATGTTCAGGGACTAAACACGGCAGAACTCTCTGAAAAGTTGCAAAAACTGTTGATGGATGGCTACCTGCGCCATCCGGTGGTCAGGGTCAGCATGGCCAAATATCCTGACTTCCATGTCCATGGCGAGGTACGCAAGGGGGGGCGTTTTCCCTACCAACCCGGCTTGACCGTGCGCCGTGCCATCACCCAGGCCAGCGGCTTTGGAGTGTTTGCCGACAGCAAACGACTCTCCATCACCCGGCGCAATGGCAGCGGTTGGGAGTCCATCGCCACGGTCAACCTGGAAGATGCCATCCTGCCAAAAGACATCATCCACGTGCCGATGGCCACCATGCAGCAGGAAAACAGCGACGCGCCAGAGATGGCCCACCGCATCGGCTTGGGCGACAAGATCAAAATCACGGTGGAAAATGAACCCAGTCTTGGCGTGGATACCCGGGTGTCACCCCAGGGCAGCGTCACTCTGCCATTGATTGGCGAGGTACGGATCCTGAACTTGACGGCCAAGGAGGCAGAAGAGAGCATTCGCCAACGTTTGGCCGACGGTTTTCTGGTCAACCCCATTGTCTCTGTGGCCATCGCCGAGTATCGTGTCTATTACATGTATGGCGAGGTCAAAAAAGCGGGCGGCTATCCTTTTCAACCGGGACTCACCGTGCGCAAGGCCATCGCGCTGGCTGAAGGCTTCACCGACTTTGCCGACAAAAAGGATATTCGTGTTGTTCATGATGATGATCCCACCTTCAAGGAACACAAGGTGGATATGAATGATCCGGTTTTTCCGGGCGATGTCATCCAGGTAACGGCCAGTTTCTGGTGAGATGACCATGACTTCGCATGCCCCCAGCACCGCCGGATTGCCCACCCCACAAGGTGTGGAAGGAACGTTCCTCCACAATGAGGCAGGTGCGGCTGGACCCGTGGTCGCTCCAGAAGAAGAGACGGGTATTCGTCTGCTCTACTACTGGCATGTCATTCTGCGCCACAAATGGAAGATTCTGTTTATCACCTTTTTGATTACCGTGGCCACAGCCCTGCATCTGTCCACCCAGATTCCCATGTATCAGGCCACGGCGGTCCTGCTGATCGAACAGAGCAAGTCCAAGGTGGTATCAATCGAAAACGTCTACAGCACCGACTACAGTTCACAAAGCTATATGCAAACCCAGGTGGAATTGATGAAGAGTCGCCACCTGATCGAGGAGGTAGTACGTGCCGAACGTCTGGATCAGGTGCCTGAATTCAACGAACAACATCAGAAAAAACGTGCCAACTGGACCCAGCATCCCTGGATGCCCAAATGGGTCCAGCCCTATCTGCCGCTGCTGCCGGAGCCCCCGGTGGCGGCTCAGGATGCAGCATCCGAGCAGAACAACGCGCTCCGCTTTGCGGCCCTGGTCAATACGGTGATGTCGCGCATTACCGTGGCCCCGGTGCGCAACAGCCAGTTAGTCAGCCTCTCTTTTGTTTCAGAATCGCCAGAGTTGGCGGCCAAGATTGCCACCAGCATCGCGCAAAGCCACATCGACCAAATGTTGGAAGCCCGCCTGAAAATGACCCAGAATGCCGCCAACTGGCTCATGAAACGGATGGATGGGCTGCGGCATACCCTGGAGGAGTCGGAGCGCAAGTTGCAAGAGTATCGCAGCAGTGCCGACATGCTGGGCTCTGCCGAAGAGGAGAATATGGACTCGCAACTGCTGTCGACCCTCAACAATCAGGTCATGCAGGCGCGCACGCGGCGCAGCGAAGCCCAGGTGCGTTACGAGCGTTTCCAGGCCCTGATGGAAGAGTATAAAAACCACCCGGAAGATCTGCCCATCCGGGATAATCCCATGGTCGATAATCTCCTGAAAGATGCCGCCAAGGTCAGCATGCAGTTGACGGAACTTGCCAGCCGATATGGGGAAAAACACCCGCAGATCATCCGCGTCAAAACGGAACTCTCCGAGATTCGGCTTAAAATTGCCAAAGAGGCAGAACGGACCATCGCCGCCAGCAAGCACGATTACATGATTACCGTGCAGCAGCAGAACAAGGCGGAACAACAACTGGCCGAACAGAAAGAGTCTTTGCAGGAGTACCGCAAGAGGGCCTTTACCTTGGGCAATCTGGAACGGGATGTTCAGGCCAACCGGCAACTGTATGAGCTGTTTCAAAAACGGTTCAAGGAGGCGGGTGTCAGCGAAGGCATGGAACCGGAAAATGCCCGCATCATCGATCCGGCCAAACCGCCACAAAGCAGCTTCACCCCCAACAAACGCCGCTCCCTGAGCATCGCCGTTGCGTTTGGTGTGTTGTTGGGCATCGGGCTGGCCATTCTGCTGGAGAGCATGGACCGCACCGTGCAAAGCCCGGAGGATCTGGAACTGTCGGTGGGTTTGCCCATTCTGGCCACCTTGCCCAAACTGTATGCCTCCACCCGCCGCCCCATTTCGCCGGAAGGGATGATGATCAATCAACCCAACTCGCCCTATGCGGAGGCGGTGCGCGCCGTGCGCACCAGCATTGTCCTGACCATCGACAATCCGCCGCAGATCATCACCGTCACCTCCTCCATTCCGCAGGAGGGCAAAACCACTGTCAGCATCAATCTGGCCCGCGCCTTTCATCTGTCCGGGGAGAAGGTGTTGCTGATCGAGGCCGACATGCGCAAACCCCGCATGAACAAATATTTCAACCTGGATCTGGAGACGGAAGGCAATATCAACAGCATCGGCTTTGCCCTCTGGTCCACCCTGGACGAAGCGGCGCGACAAAAGGTCAACGCAGCCATCGCTCTACTCTTCCCGGAACAGGGGGACCGCATCATCGCCCTGGCCAGCCAGTTTGATCGACTGGAGCTCCTGCAACCCTTTCTGCCACAGAGTCCGCAATGGCACAAGCTGTTCACCGCCGCCCAAAAAGCGGGCTGAAACCCTCTGCAGAGCCCCCCAGGAACGGACTTTTCCGCGCCTATCTCCTGTTGCTGATCTGGCTGCCCCTGCCCCTGGGCAGTAACCGCGCCTGGGCCTGGTCTTTCATGGAGGTTGCCGTTCTGCTGCTGCTCACCGTCTGGCTGCTGCGGCAGTGGCGTCACCCCGCCGACCTGTCCTTTTTGCAGGCCAGCAGGCCGGTCTTGTGGCTTTTTTTGGCCGCCCTGCTCTACCCGCTCTGGCAGACCGTTCCCCTTTCCGACAGCCTCCTGACCCTGCTGAGCCCACACACCGCCACCATCCGCCATTGGGCCGAGATGGCACGGAACGGTCCTCTCTCCCTGGACCTCCAGGCCACCTGGGTGGAATGGTTGAAAGGAGTCGCCTATGGCGGTCTGTTCTGGTTGACGCTGGTCTTGATCCAGTCGCCACAACGCCTGCAAACCGTGCTCTGGGTGCTGCTCGCCAATGGCATTGGACAGGTCTGCTTAAGCCTGCTGTTGATCAGCACCACAGCCAATGGCGATGTGCGCGGCAGTTTTGTCAATCGCAACCACCTGGCCGGGTTTTTGGAACTGGTTCTGCCGTTGGCCATCGGCCTGTTGCGCCATACCCCCGCCCTGCGCGGCGCGGCGCGATCCGGCTGGGATCGGCTCCATGCCACGCTCCACTTTCTCTCCGGCTCATTCGGGATTCTGGCCGGGATCAGCCTCCTGCTCTGGGCCACCTTGGTCCTGACCCAATCCCGTGGCGGCAACAGCGCCCTGCTCCTGGCCCTCCTGCTGGTGACCCTGGCCACCCGCCTGGGCGGTGGACACACCCAGGATGGCCCAGTCCGCGCACGCCTGTTTTTTCCCCTGGCACTGCTGGCCGTCCTGCTGGGCAGTGGCGCTGCCGTAGAGATGCTCCTGAACCGTTTTCTGGATACCAATTTTTTGCAGGAAGGGCGTCTGGCCGTGCTGGTGACCGGCAAAGAGATTATCCAGGCTTTTCCCCTGTTTGGCAGCGGCAGCGGAACCTTTGCCTATCTCTACCCACACTATCAACCCGCCAGCATCGCGCAGCATTTTTTTGACCATGCCCACAACGACCATCTGGAACTGCTCGCCGATCGAGGGGTGATCGGTTACAGCCTGCTGGCACTGACCGTGCTGGCCATCTGGCGTGAGACACTGCGCTGCTGCCGGTTGGGCAAAACCCCTCTGCTCGTTGCCACCAGTGATGCCTCTCTGGTCGCAACCCTCTCTCTGGTCATCCATGGCCTGCTGGATTTTAATTTTCACATACCCGTCAATGCAGCCTATTTTTGCGTGCTGTTGGCCCTTGGTCTGCGCAGCAGCCGGATGGAATTTTATGCGCCGCCCCTCACGCCGCAGGAGAAGCCACCATCTCCCGCAATCCCTCACGCAGAGTCATCGTCGTGCGAATGCCCAAGCGTTGGGCAGCCAGATCTGGATCGCCGATAGAGACCCGAATATCGCCCACTCTGGCCGCACTGTGCTGCAACCCGGAGCCCTTGCCGCTCAAGTGAATGATCAAATGCGCCAACGCCAGGATCGCGGTCGGTTGACCCGTACACACGTTGTACACCTGCCCTGTGGGCTGCGCATGCGCCATGGCGGCCAGCAAAAAACGCACCGCATCCCGCACATGCACAAAATCCCGAACCTGTGCGCCATCACCATGGATCGACAGCACCTCACCCTGTTGCGCCCGCAACAAGAAATGGGAAATCACCCCCGAATAAGGCGAATGGGGATCCTGCCTGGGGCCAAACACGTTAAACAGCCGCAAACCCACCGTGGGAACACCATGCACCACCCCGGCAACCCGCGCATGCAGTTCACTGCCCAGTTTGTCCGCCCCATACGCTGAAAAAGGTTGCAACTTGGCCTGCTCCGCCAACGGTGCGTCCGGGTTATCTCCATACACGGCAGCCGAGGAGGCATAAACCACCGGCACGGCGGGCCGCTGTGCCGTGGCGCGGGCACACTCCAAGACGGTCACCGTCCCCCCCACATTGGTGCGATGGCTGTACAACCAGCGCTGGTGCGACAAAACCGTCGAGGAGAGCGCCGCCAGATGAAAACAACCATCCACTTCATCCATCAGGCGCCTGAGCAGTGCCTCATCCCCCACATCCCCTTCGATCAGTTGGGCCTGCTCCGGCACGTTGTCCCGCTTGCCCACCGAAAGATTATCCAACACCATGACCCGCCTGCCCGCCGCCAGCAAAGCGTCCACCAGATGACTGCCAATAAATCCCGCCCCCCCCGTCACCAGAAAGGTCACGGGTCGCCCCACTGTCGGCTCTGCTTGCGCGTCATGCACTGGCTCTACCCCCTTTTCTGACTTTCGTTTATAATCGGTCTTGCGTCGGGCGTGGCGACCACCACCCGCAACCGTCGCCCCCTGTTTGCCAGCAGCCACAGCCACCATGGACAGCCGCCGTGCGCCAGCCTCTCCCCTATCTACTGCTCCTTGCACTCCTGATCCTGATCGGTTTGGAGCTGTTCAATGCTGCCCCGGACACACTCTGGTTGCAAGGTCTGCAGGAACAGGCCAGCGCCGGTAACGCCCAGGCCCAGTTTACTTTAGGCAAACGCTATGCCAGTGGTGATGGTCTGCCACAAAACGATCTGCAAGCCCTGTACTGGCTGCAAAAAGCCGCAGAGCAAAACCATGCCGAAGCCCAGGCCGCTCTGGGTGTGTGGCATACGCCATCCCGCTCCCCCATTCCAGACCAGCTTTTGACCGCCCCCCCCAGTCGCTGGTCCTGGATGGTACAAGCGATGCTGAAAAACCTTGCCAACCTCTATGATGCCCTGGTTTTTGCGCTGCCACTCAACGATCGGGATAAATTCCAACGACTCTTGCGGGCGGCAGAACGGGGCAATGCGGAAGCGGCCTTTTTGACCGCCTCTGCCTATCAACAGGCTCTGGGGGTGGACAAGGATGAGAAACATGCCCTGTTCTGGCTGCAAAAAGCGGCCCAGTTGGGCTGGATTGCTGCCGATTTTGCGTTGGGAAAGCACTACCTGGACGGGGATGATGCCACCGGCACCGCCCCACTCGCCCTGCTCCACTGGCAAAAAGCGGCGGAACAGGGTCATCTCCTGGCACAAAAGGGGCTGGCCGCATGCCATGCGACAGGCCGGGGAACGGAAAAAAATCCGGCAGAGGCGTTGCGCTGGCAACGGATGGCCGCCCAACAGAACGATGCCGAAGCCCAGTTTGCCGTGGGCCAAGCCTACCAACGCGGCGAGGGGGTGAGCGTCAACCTGCCTGAAGCGGTGCGCTGGCTGCACAGTGCCGCCCAACAACAATACGCCCCGGCACAGTACCAACTTGGCAACGCCTACGCCAGCGGCAAAGGGTGCCAGCAGGATTGGCACCAGGCGCACGCCTGGTGGCTGAAAGCGGCTGAACAAAACCTTGCCGAGGCACAATATGCCCTTGGCATACTCTACCGCACGCAGCCCCCCTTCGACGCCCAACCGCAAAAGGCCGTCCTCTGGTTGACCAGGGCGGCGCAGCAGGCCCATCCCGACGCCCAATACGCCCTCAGCCAATGGCTGAGCACGCACCAGGACGCACAGAGTCTGCCAGAGGCGTTGCACTGGTTGCAGCAGGCGGCCCAACAACAGCATCTGCCCGCCCTCAAGGCATTGGCCGAGCGCTATTGGCGCGGCAACGGCCTGCCCCAGGATGCACGCGAGGCCGTGCGCCACTGGCACTCTGCTGCCGCACTGGGCGACGCAGAGGCACTTGACCAACTGGGCATGGCCCATGCGGAAGGCGCAGGGGTGACCCAGGACAAGGAGCAGGCCCAGCGCTTCTGGCAGCAGGCAGCCCAAGCGGGCTCGGCGGCGGCGGCCTATCACCTCGCTCTGCTGTACGGGCAGGACGGCATGCCGGTCGCCAACCCTGCGGAGGCCATACACTGGTTGCGGCGGGCGGCGGAACAGGGCCATGCTGCGGCACAACTGGAGTTGGCCAAGGCGTTATCACCCGCCGACAGCGTCCAGGCGATGCACTGGTATCAACAGGCGGCCAACGGGGGAGCCGCAGAGGCACAATACCTGCTGTCCACCCGATATGCCACTGGTCAGGGGGTGCCCAAAGACAACGCATTGGCCGTACATTGGTTATTGCAGTCTGCCGAACAGGGCCATGCACCCGCGCAAACGGTACTCGGTCTGCGCTACGGCAACGGCGACGGTGTTGCGCCAGATCTGCAAAAAAAAGCGGAGTGGCTGCAAAAAGCGGCCAACCAGGGGGAACCACACGCCTGCTATCTGACTGGACTGACCTTGCTGGCGGCAGAGGGTGCAGCACAAAAGTTCCAACAGGCGCGCACCCTGCTGGAGCAGGCGGCAGAGCACGGTTGGGCGGCAGCGGAATATGAACTGGCCCGCATTCATCTTGCCGGACTATATGTGCCGGTCGATCATGCGTTGGCCATCACGCTGTTGCAGCGGGCTGCAGACAAGGGATTTGGCAAGGCCCAACACCATTTGGCGGAACTCTACCTGAAGGGAGAGGGAGTGCGCCAGGATATGCACAAGGCATTTTACTGGTATCGCAAGGCGGCCACAGGCGGTCATGCCCAGGCGCAATACCGCCTGGGCTCCTTGTACGAAAAAGGACAGGGTGTGGCTATGGATGCCAGCAAGGCTGCCGTCTGGTATTTGCAGGCGGCCAATCAGGGGGTGGTCATGGCGCAGATTTATCTGGGCATGATGTATTTCAATGGTCAGGGGGTGCCGAAAGATTTCATCCTGGCCTACATGTGGACCGAGTTGGGTACCCTGCAGGGTGGCAAACAGGCGGCACTGGCCAAACAGACACGGGATGCCCTGGTCCCACTGATGGACCGCGCCCAAATTGAACGGGCCCGCCAGATGGCCCGCGCCCAACAAGAGCAGATTGCCATGGTGGCCGCAAACGATCAGGCAGCCTATTCTGGCGATATGATCCGATAGACGACCACCGGCCCCTGGGCAAAGACCACCTGCAAGCGCTCTGCATGGTCGGCGATGAAGCGCTGCAGGCCGGGTGTGGCCGGTCCGCCCTCCAAAAAGGCATCAATCAAATAGCTGGCCTGCACCTTCTGGATGTAGGCCCACAACCGCTCTGGATCTTGCGCCGCGAAAGCGGCGGCGCTCCGCCCGGTCATCCAGGCCAACACGCGGGGTTTGTTGAAGAGGATCACCGCCTCCGGGGCTGTCTGCTGACGGATGAACTGAAAAAGCGCCTGGGCATAGGGCTGATGGATGCCATCGCGCTGCCCCGACCAGTAGCCCCCCTGCCACTGTTGTTGATAGTGCAGGGCATAGGCGGCGAAACCCGCCAGCAACAACAGCACATGGCCCGGCACCCGCCATCTGCGCAGCGCCAGGGGCGGCAAGCTCTGCAATGCGCTCAGCAGATAATAGAAATAGAGCGGCAACAGAGGCAGGGCAAAGCGCACCCCGGTATATGGCCAGAGCAGGATCAACAAAAAATAACCGATACTGAAGGTTTCAATGATCGTCGGACCTTTTTGCCAAGCGCGCAGCAAGGCCAGCGCCGCCAGTGGGGCGCTGCCTGCAAACAGCAACAGACGCACCCATTTTTCCTCCCCCCAGATCAAGGTAAAATAGTTGAGATTATGGTAGAATTTGCTCGGCAGCTCCGCCCACTGAAAGTCCAGAAACAGTGAGGTAAAATATCCCCCGCCCCCCGGAAAAAACCGCTGTTGCAGGAGTGCCAGCAGGCAAAAAAGCAGCACAGTCAGGCGACTCTGGGCGCTGATGGAGCGGTTCTGCAACCAATCCCGCCACAACATGGCCGGAATGAATACCACACCAGCCACCCGGATGGCATAGCAGGCATAGATCAGCACCCCCTGCCAGAGGGCCTGCAGCCACCATTTTTGCCCGGCAGAGGCCGGCGGTGGCGTTTGCAAGGCGTCCAAGGTCACCAGGACAAAGAACAGAAAGGGCAGGTCAGAGATGATCTCCTCCTTCACCTGCACAAAAACACCATTGCAACCAACCAGGGCGAGCAGCGTCAAGCGGGCAGCAAAGGAGAGTTGTCCGGCAAACAGGCGGAACAACACCAGCAATCCTGCCAACAGGAAGGCGCTGACCCACCCTTTCATGACCGGCAAAGAGGCACCAAACAGGCTTAAAACCGGCAGCAACAGGAGGGGAAAACCGGGCGGATAGGCGGGTGGTCCAATCTTGGGCATCTCTGGATTGAACAGATACTGGGTGTCCCGATAGGGCAGGCCAGAGAGCAGATTGTGCGCATGGTGGATGTACAGGGCAAAATCATCGCCCCAATCATGGCCCGGCAGGCTGGTCACCCCATAAAAAAGGGCCACAAGTGCGATCAGCAACAGGCAGGCCAACAACTCCTGCCTTGTGCCAAGAGAAATCGGCTTCATGAGAACATCACCAACTTTTGCCGGTGGGTTCCGGGAAGACCAGATAGCGTCTGGCGGCAAAATTGAGGAACAGACTGGCTACGATGGCGCTACTTTTGGCGTAGGTTGCCGAAAATCCGCTCTGGAACAACCACTGGGTGATGCCGGCATCAAACAGGGAGATCAGCGAGACGGAGAGCAGGTACAGACTCCACTCCAGCCACGAACGCCAGCGCGCCTGATGGCGGAAGAGAATCCAGATGGAGAGAAAATAGTTGACACCCGCTGCCAAAAAAAAGGCCAGCAAGGCCGACGCCAGCAGAGGGACACCACTGAACAAAAAGAGAAGAAAGAGCAACAGGTTGGCCAAGGCTGCCGTGCCGCCAATGAACAGATAGACCAAAAATTGCAACGCGACCGGTGCCTGATGGGCGTTATAGCGCACGATGCAATAGAGGGCACGAAAACCATCCTTGAGACCGATTTTTTTGCCCTCCTGATAGGTACGGCCATGGTAGGAAATGCCCATTTCATAGATGCGCAGGCGCATGTGGGCAAGTTTGGCAACCAGTTCCGGTTCGACACCAAACCGTTTTTCCTGAATCTCAATCTGCTGGATCACCTCACGGCGAAAAAGCTTGTAACAGGTCTCCATGTCGGTCAAATTGAGGTCGGTGAACATGTTGGAGAGCAGGGTCAACAGGCGGTTGCCCACAGAGTGCCAAAAATAGAGCACCCGATGCGGGCTGTGGCTGATAAAGCGCGAGCCCAAGACCACATCCGCCACCCCCTGCTGCATCGGTTCCACCAGGCGGAGCAGATCTTTCGGGTCATACTCCAGATCGGCATCCTGGATGGCGACAAAATCCCCTGTCGCCCGCCGAAACCCGGTCTGCAAGGCGGCCCCTTTGCCCTGGTTCTGGTCGTGGTGCAGCACAATGATCTGCGCATACTGTTGCTGCAATGCATGGGCAACCGCCAAACTGCTGTCGCTGGAGGCATCATCGACGATGATCAACTCAATCGCCAGTGTGGGGTTGGCGATGGCCAGCACGCGCTGTACACAGGTCGCCAAGGTCTGTTCTTCGTTGTAACACGGAATGACGACACTCAAACGCCAGCTTTCCTTGTCCTGCGGCACGGCAGTGCTCCTTTTCATGCCACACGCAGCAGATGGTAGTAGCGTTGCATGAAGGTGCGCACTCCATCGGCATAGAGCCATGGCTGTTCCAGAACATCCATCATCAGATCCCGTTTGCTGATGGTGCGCTCGGCCTGAGCCTCGCCATCCATGAAAACGAACGGACCATCAAAAATGCCGACATAGGTGGCCACATACTGCCGTTTCAGCCAGGGTTCGCCCTGGCGCACCCGACTGATACCCGCCTGCCAGGGATCCAGGTCGACAAGATGGAGCAGTGCCTGGGCCTGGTAATCCAGGGTAGCGGAAAGCTGGAGTTGCCGATACTGAAAAATATCGGCGGCCAACACCACCTCCTGGATACCCACCTCCTCGGCCACCTCTTTGCGCAGGTTGGCATCAAAAGCCTCCCTGGGCAGTCGGGGGTCATCCCACACCACATGACCGCCCACCGCCTTGTCCCACATGAAAGGATTTTCCGGCTTGTCCCCCCTCTGCACCAGACGCAGCAAGCCGGCACTGTTCATCAGAATGACATGCACCACCGGCACGGCCAACGGTGCATCGCCATGACGGCGCGAATGTTCCCGCAACTCTGCCAGCAAGGCGGTGCGTTCTGCGGTTTTGACATAATGACCACGGTGGTCCGTGGCGTGAAGGTATTCTACGGTAGACATTCTCTGTTACGCCAATGCTTGAGTTCAAATCTCCAAGACCATGCCATCCCGACTGCCGATCACCTGGGGGAAGATGCGCCGCGCGGCCTGCACCGCCTCGTCACGCTGGGCCAAATCCACGTAGCGACTGGCATCAAAATGGACCAACACCAGTTGCTTGACCCCGGCCTGCAACGCCAGACGGGCTGCCGTTTCCGGGTTGAGATGGGGCCAAGAACTCTCCTCCTCCCCAGGCCGAAAAGCGCACTCGGCCAACAGCAGATCCGCGCCACGCGCCAACTCCAGCGCGTTGTCGCAATAGCCTGTGTCCGGGCAATAGACAACCACCTGATTCTGCAAACGGATCCGGTATCCCAGCGTCAGCGCTGTATGGCGCATCTCGCGACACGCCTCCAGCCAGGGGGCCTGCCCACTCTCCTCCGGCAACTCGTGCAGACGCACCGGATAAGGCAAGCGGTCCCAGGGCATGGTAAACGGTTGCGCCAAAAAGCGCTGCAGCACCTCCCGCCCTCCAGTGGGCGCAAACAGGCGTAAACCACCCGGAAAACGATATTTGCCCAACACATGCAACCCACTGATATGATCCAGATGAAAATGGCTCAACAACAGGTTAACCGTTTGCCCCGCAGCAGCCAAGGTCGGCAAGCGGGCAAAACCACTCCCCGCATCCAGAATGATCGTCTCACCCTGCCCCTCGACCAGAATACAGATCGTGTCGCCCGTGCTGGAATTATACCAGCCGTTGGTCCCCAGAAAGGTGATCTTCACCTCTTACCCCCTCCGCCCCAACAACTCGATTTTATAGCCGTCCGGATCCTCCACAAAGGCCAAAACGGTTGTCCCCCCCTGCATTGGCCCGGCCTCGCGGACAATTTTTCCACCGCGCTGCCGGATCTCATCACAGGCCTGGTAGACATCCTCCACCTCGATGGCAAGGTGACCAAAAGCGCTACCCAGTTCGTAACGCTCCACCCCCCAGTTATAGGTCAGTTCCAGAACCGTCTGCTCTGCTTCGTCACCATAGCCAAGAAACGCCAGGGAAAATTTCCCCTCTGGATAATCGTTGCGCCGCAGCAGACGCATTCCCAGCACCTCGGTATAAAAAAGCAACGCGCGCTGCAGATCGCCCACCCGCAACATGGTATGTAAAATTCGCATTTTCAACTCCATCGCACTATTTTTTGCCCACCGCGACAGAAACCTTTCCTGCCGCCGTCCAAGTAGGCAAGAGCGGCACTCAACCGCCAAACAAACACAACAGGCTGGTGTGAACACCAGGACAATATACCGAATGAAAGGAAAAGCAATGAATAAATTGGCAACGATCGTGGCTGCTTTGGCAACCTCTCTGGCTGTTTCTGGCACTGCCCTGGCGGCCAGTGAAGCGACCCCCGCCGGCAGCAACAACCAACCGACCAAGACCAGCACGGCCACGACAGAGCAAAATGCGCCCAAAAAGGCGGAAAACAGCGCCAAGACCGAGGCCAAAAACGGAACCGCGACGACACCGGCCAAGCACGACAACAAAACGCCGCACCCGTCAACAGCAGACGCCAAAAACGCTGACGCCAAGAAATAAAGTTATTCTTCTGGTCTCCAGCAGAGGCAGCACCCAGCAAGAGGTGTGACAAGGCAGCAGTGTCACACCTCTTGCCAAACCGCAAAAGGCCCAAGGATGGCACTTTCCATGTTCACCCGAATCAAGAGATCGTTTATGATGGTGTTGCTGTTGTGTGGCATGCTTGGCACGACGGGCTGCCACCACCTGTTCTGGCATGGCCACGGACACCATTCCCATCATCGGCGTTAGCAGTCTACAGGAATGACATGAAGAACGTATCGTTGTTCGCCCTGTTGTTGTTGGGCTTATCTCTGTCTGCACCGGCCTTTGGCCATGACAGCTCTGGACGGCGCCACCACCACGGCAAAAAACAGCACCGCCCCTATAGCGACGAAGCGGCGCTGCGCGCCTTCCGGTCTACCCACCCCTGCCCATCGACCGGATCGTTGTATGGTCGCTGCCCAGGCTTTGTTGTGGTCAAGTATGGCAAGGCCCATATTCCCGCCAACTTTCACTGGCAGCGCAGATAGGCAGAGTTTTTTCACAGCCTCAGAGTTTCAGCCACCGCCACGCTTGGCGGACCAACCCTGCTTGAGCAGGCTGGCAAGCACCAGCTCCACGTGGTCGCCCTGGATTTCGATCACACCCTCCTTGACCGTGCCACCGGAACCGCATGCCGTGCGCAAGGTTTTGCCCAGTTGCGCCAAGGCAAGGGGTTCCAGGGGCAGACCACGTACCACCGTCACGCTTTTGCCCTGCCGCCCTTTGGTCTCACGCGCCACCCGCACCGCCCCACCCGTGGGCAGTACCGCCCCCTTGCGACACACACACGCCGCCACCGCACGCTGACACTCCGGGCACATTTTGCCCTGCTCGGTGGAAAAAACCACTCTCTCTTTCATCCGATTCCCCAAGGAAGGGTCAACCAAGGCAGGGAAGTCAATGCCGACAGGCATTATGAAAGGTACTGCACCGTCCTTCCAACGGCATGGTCACTGTTTAGCGTGGACTCCGCTATGGCATCAGGTTTCATCCCATTGCGTGAGGCTTAAGCTCAGAACTTTTCAAACTCCTTATCATCCCCCCCCATGTTCAACACCGCACCGCCACTTTTACCCGCAGAGGGGCGAGGTTTGGCAGCCAACACGGCCACCCCTCCTGTCTTTTTCGACTGTGGCGCCAGTTGCACCGCTTTGCCGGTCGGCTTGGGCTTGGCTGCAGAAGGCTGTTTTTTGACCGATCTGCCTACCCCGGCGGCCTGCTGCCCCAAATTGAAAAAGGCAATGGCCTGCGCCATTAGGTCAGCCTGGGCACTCAACTCTTCGGCAGTGGCCGCCATCTCCTCGGAAGAACCAGCATTCTGCTGAATCACCTGATCCAACTGCTGAATCGCCTGATTGATCTGCCCGGCGCCCTGGTTTTGCTCCTGACTGGACGCATTGATCGCCTGAATCAATTCGGCAGTTCTCTGAATATCCGGCACCAGTGTATTGATGATGCCACCAGCCTTCTCGGCAACCCCAACGCTGGAAGCCGATAATTGACTGATCTCTCCCGCCGCCGCCTGACTCCGCTCGGCCAATTTCCGCACCTCCGCCGCCACAACGGCAAACCCCTTGCCATGTTCGCCAGCACGTGCCGCTTCGATGGCCGCATTCAAGGCCAACAGGTTGGTCTGCCGGGCAATCTCCTCAATGATGCCAATCTTGGCCGCAATCTCCTTCATGGCCTGCACCGCCTCGCCAACCGCCATGCCCCCCTCTTCGGCATCCCGTGCCGCCTGTTGGGCAATGGTCTGAGTGGTGTTGGCATTGTCCGAGTTTTGGGCAATATTCGAGGACATCTCCTCCATGGCCGAAGAGGTCTCTTCGATCGAAGCCGCCTGTTCGGTGGCCCCCTGCGACAGGTTCTGCGCGGCATCGGAAATTTCATTACTGCCCACAGAAACATGACTCGCTGCCGTGGAAACATCTCCAATCACCTCACGCAACTTCTCCACCATCCCCTTCAACGCCTCCGCCAACTGACCTACCTCATCCTTCTGCTGCAGTTCAATGGTCGCCGTCAGATCACCAGAGGCAATCCGCTGCGCAAACACCACCCCCTGGGTCAAGGCAGCAACCAAGGCCCGCGTGAGCAGCCAAGCAATGACCACACCCAACGACACAGCAATCACACTGCCCGCAATAAGGATCGTGTCCGCAGCACTGACCTCGCTCTTCATCTTCTGCTGTTGGTCGCTCTTGGCCGCATTCACCTCCTTATCCACCACCATGGCGCGCACGAGCATCTCCTTGGATAACTCGGCCTGTTGCCCCATGATGGCAACATACTCCTTGAACAGCTTTTCGTAACTGCCGATCGCCTTGATCACCTTTTCGGCCTGCTGGATATTGACCTCCCGTTTGAAGGAATTTTTCAGCCCAGTGGCACTCGCGAGCAACTTGGTGACCTCCTCCGTCACCGCCTTGGACCATTTTTCGTCCTGCGAAAGAATGAACTCCTTTTCATTCTTCCTGACCTCGACAAATCGGGTCGCCAACTCTTGTGCAATATCTGCTTTCCGTACCCGGTCCTTTATCTTGTTGACCACCTCATGGGCACCAGAAGCGAGGGTAGCCTCCTTTTCTACCTGATTGAGCAGCATCTGTAGCTGCTCGCCCTGATCCGCCGCAATCTTTTCCGACTCGCGGAGCGTCTCCCCCCCCGCCACACGGATCTCCTCCATCTTGGCAGCCAACCCCTTTTCCAGATCGCCAAAACCTTGAAACTGCTTGCCCCACTCCTCGGAAGCCTTGATGATCCGCTCCATCTGCTCCTTGTTGGCCGGACTACTGAATTTGTGATCCCTGGCATCCAGCGCCTGCTTGCGAATATTTTCGATGCGCTCCTGGGCCGCCTTGAAATCTTCCGGCTTCTTGTAAAGCCGATATTCGCGAATGGAGATGCGCCCCAGCAGCATCCCTTCCGTGATGTCCCCCATAAATTCCACTTTGTCGGCGCGGGACACAACACCGCCCATGCTGTTCAAACCTGTTACTGCCACGGCAATGGTCAACAACAGAATCAAACCAAAACCCAACCCCAGCTTAACGCCCAATTTCAGATCTTTCATATTTCTCCACCCCACAAGACAAAGCCATCCACGCCCAATAAAAAAACATCAGCCGAACGGCCCACGCCCCCCAAACACGACCAGCCCAGGGAAGGCGCGTGATTCTATTTGTGGACACAACAACCAACCATCCGTCGCACGCAGTGTACACATTACCGACCTGCAGTTCAACATCCAAGAGAAATTTTATTCCTGCATAAGGATTATCAGACAACAAAGGCTTACACCCAGAATGCAGTCGACATGACAATCGCGTCTGGCACCATGACAGCCTTGCCAACGCCCACTATTTGTTTTAAAAATATGTACTTCTACAATAAAACAACATGCAGATTCAGCAACGCCTGGAAATGTTTTTGCAATCAACACGACACCCGTTTACTATTGATGTACATCATGCCACACAGAGGAGAAACCATGAAAAACGTCTACGCCATCCGCCATGTCCTGTTCGAGGATATGGGCTTTTTTGCCGAGGTACTGCACAACAAGGGATACAGCTTGCATTATCTTGAAGCCGGGGTGGATGATCTCTCCGCTTTGGATCCGACTGCGGCGGAACTATTGGTGGTGTTGGGCGGACCGATCGGCGTTTATGAGGAGCAGGATTATCCGTTCATCCTGGATGAATTGCGCATTCTTGAACAGCGCATGGCCGCCAACCTGCCCACATTGGGCATCTGCCTGGGCAGCCAACTGATGGCCAAGGCATTGGGCGCCAGAGTCTATCCCGGCCCCGCCAAAGAGTTGGGTTGGGCTCCCATTCAGCTTACCCCAGAGGGCAGAGACTCCTCCTTGCACCATCTGCTGCAACAGGACACACACACCATCCCCCTGTTGCATTGGCACGGCGACACCTTCGACCTGCCTGCTGCGGCTACCCTGCTGGCCACCACCCCCGCCTATCCGCAAGCCTTCAGTGTGGGGCCACGCATTCTGGCCCTGCAATGCCACATGGAGGTCGATCCACGCCGACTGGAAACTTGGTTCATCGGCAACACCATGGAGATCAACCACAACCATCTCTCCGTCCGCACTCTTCGGGCAGAGACACAACAGCATGGACCGGCGTTGGTCAAACAAGGTGCCGCCTTCTTTGCCGAATGGTTGGACGGATTTTAATTATTCTTTGTCATTTCAGCATGTTGCAACAGGTTGTCGCCCGACGGACCCCGTACTGAATCTGCCAGGGCAGCGTTCTTCCAGATTTGCACCTGTTTTAACGCCGTTTTGCCATTGACTTTTTTGCGCGAAGAACATTAAGTACGGCTGTTCTGCGGGAGCCCCATTGGGTTCAGACACCTTACGATACCTTGAGTCACACACGATGAACACGCCGCCGCCTCCCGCCACCGTGCGCCCGTCTGCGCACCCACAGGACATTCCCCCCGGCCATGCCCCTGCCACCGGCTTTTTCACCGCCCGTTTTGGCGCACTGCACCTGTTCCTGGTACTGTTCCTGGCCATGGCACTGGCCACCCGGATCCTTCTCGGCATCAAAGCCTTCGATACCCTCGACCCATCGTTGAGCAATCTCCTACGGATCGCCGCATCTGGACTACTCTATGATCTCCTCGCCGCACTCTATTTTGCGGTTCCGCTGACCCTCTATCTGATCATTCTGCCCGACAGAATGCTGCACGGCCGCTTGCACAAATTTTTCTTTCAGTTTCTCTTTTTTTGTACGATCTATCTTTTATATTTCAATGCCGTTGCCGAGTGGATTTTCTGGGATGAGTTTGGCGTGCGTTACAATTTTATTGCCGTCGACTATCTGGTCTATACCAACGAGGTCATTGGCAACATTCGCCAGTCCTATCCAGTGCCCCTTTTGCTCTCAGCCATTCTGCTGCTGAGTTTGGCCACCGCTTGGCTGATGCGACAGCACCGTTGGCTGGCATCGACCTTCGCAGCCACCACCGCGCTTGCTGCACGCATCCGGCAGGGCGCCCTTTATCTGCTCATTCCGCTGCTCGCCTTTTTCACTGTGGATCAGGGCCTCTCCGAGGTCTCCCCAAACCGCTTTCACAATGAACTGGCCAAAAACGGTGTGTATTCTCTTTTTTCCGCCTTTATCAACAATGAGTTACCTTACGAAGTGTTCTATCTGCAACACGATAACGTGCAGGCGGCGGCCCGTGTGCGTGAACTTCTGCTGCAGTCCACGGACAGCAAACCCCTTGCCGACATCGATCCGCTGGACATTGCCCGGCAAATTGTCAATCCAGGGCCAGAAAAACGGCTTAATGTCATCCTGCTAACCATCGAATCCATGAGCGCAGAGTTCATGGCATTGTTCGGCAACAAGAACAACCTTACCCCGAATCTGGACCGTTTGGCCAAGGAGTCGCTCACCTTTACCAATCTCTATGCCACCGGCAACCGCACCGATCGGGGCATGGAAAGTCTGGTCCTTTCCGTGCCGCCCACGCCGGGACGCAGCAAGGTGAAACGACCGGACAATGAAGATCTTTTCTCTACCGGCGCGCTGTTCAAGGCGCGTGGCTACGATACCCGCTTCCTTTATGGTGGCTACGGTTATTTTGATAATATGAATTATTTTTTTGGGCATAATGGCTTTGAGGTCACCGACCGCACCCAGATGGAGGCCAGTGAAATCACCCATGAAAATATCTGGGGTGTGGCAGATGAAAATCTCTTCAACCGGACCATCCGCGAGGCCGATCGCGCGCATGCGCAGGGCAATCCGTTCCACTTTTTTGTCATGACCACCTCCAACCATCGCCCTTTCACCTATCCCCCGGAGCGGATCGACATCCCCTCTCCTGGTGGGCGTCAAGGTGGTGTGAAGTATACCGACTGGGCCATCGGTGCGTTCATGCAGCAGGCCAAACAACGCCCCTGGTTCGACGATACCCTGTTCATCATTACGGCGGATCACTGCGCCAGCAGTGCGGGCAAAACCGAATTGCCGGTCTTTCGCTACCATATTCCTTTGCTGGTTCATGCACCGCGCCATGTAGCAAGCCGCTTTGAGGGGGCTTTGATGAGCCAGATCGACATCATGCCCACCATTTTTGGCTTGTTGCAGTTCAGTTACACCAGCCGTTTTTTTGGTCAGGATATTTTTCAGACGCCTGCCACGGCGCGACGGGCCTTTATCGGCACCTATCAAAAACTCGGCATGATCCAGGAGGAGCGTTTGACCGTGCTTAGTCCGCAGCAACAGGCAAGTTTTTATCGCTTCACGCGCGATGCAGGCAAGGAACAACAGAAGCTGCAAACAGAACGGGATGGCGACGGACTGCGCGATGCCATCTCCTTTTATCAGACCGCCAACACCATGCGCAAAATGAGGCTCGACAAGAAATTACCCTAAGTCGATTTCCTAGCGCGGGCACGACCCATCGCCGCCTCCGGTGCGATCCATCCCACCAAGCGGTCCAACCAAGTTGTCATGGCGTTATCCTCTGGAAACTTTCCGTGGACTTGGTTGACGGAAGAAGACGCTTACCCTAGTCCAGCTAGATGTTCAGGCAAGAGCAAACCCGAAGCCACCGCCAAGAGCGATGCCAAGACCGGTACCCCCGCACCGGTGAAGCGAAGGACAACCACGCCAAGAAGTAGTTTTGCAGGTTGCCGACGAAACAGCATGGGCCGGGGATCTCTCTTGCGAGGTGATCGCCCGGCCCATGTCTGGTTTTACTCCGGGGGACGGCAAACACCCCCCACAAACAGAAGGGGGGACCATCGATTCGAAACGTTAAATGCGTATGGTGTCCCCGAATTCCAGATGATTTCATAGCCGGTCTTGATGCGCGTACCGTCCAGACGCACCTTGCCACCGACAACCGCTTCGGTTGCCAGGAGGAGGTCTTGAAAAAACCGGCCACCCCAGCCATTTATCCAAACAGAATCAAGCCTCTGCCAACGGGGATGGTTGGTTCATGTTTTCCTCGTCTACAACTGGATGCAAAAAAGCGGATGCGCAACACCACCGGCTACCGCACCCATAGTATCCAAAAGTCATGCGAAATGATAGGCCGATTGATCGTTTTCACCTCAAATCGTCCAAAAGGACGCACACCGTCCCGAACCACAGCTCACCCCTCCACGCCGACCAAAACCAGCCTCAAACTGGCGTACCGTACCCCATTTCAATCCCCTGTGTCAGGCGACATGTAAAACTGGCCCCCCGGCGACATGAAGAATTGCCCCCCCTCCGGCAAGGAGGAGAGATGACATTAACGAAAAATGAGGTTTCAATCCTTGGACACGTTAACCAAGGGAGAAACCAGATGCTACAAGCAGACGATGTAACTGCCATGTTGCGGCTTCGCCGACTTGGCTGGGGACAACGACGCATATCCGGACAGCATCAGCCTGGAGAAGCTGCGGGAGGGAATTCCGCTGGATTGGGAGGAACAGGGGCGGCGGTTTGGTGTATCGTAGTTCTATTCGAGCAGACGTTTCTGTCTGATGGTATAGGTGGCAGGTCTTTTTTGCATTTCCAATATTCCCTCGTTGACGAGACGTAGGAGCCACGCTTTAGCCTGGGCTGTTGACACATCTAACGATTTAGCGATTTCAGCATCCTTCATTGGTGTGCTTAAAAGTTGCAAAATAGACTGGCGCACCAATGCAAACAATGCATTAGCTGGAGTTGACTCCAGATTTAAAGATTCCTTCGCATTGATGATCGGTATCCCCGATTTGGAACCCGGGTTCGCAGAAGG
This sequence comes from Magnetococcales bacterium, assembly GCA_002753095.1. Classification (GTDB taxonomy): domain Bacteria; phylum Pseudomonadota; class Magnetococcia; order Magnetococcales; family Magnetaquicoccaceae; genus Magnetaquicoccus. Next base: position 4,853 of record PDZU01000014.1, on the reverse strand, counting down.
CGGTTCTTCTTTGGGTGATGCCAGCGCCACATGCGTATCAACAATTGAATTGCCTGTCATGCTGTCAACTTTTATCGGTGTTGGCTTTACGGTGAACACTGCCTTGAACGATTCCTCGTTATTCGGGTTTGGCCAAGCCAATGCACCTTTCTTAAGCAAGGCATCAAGGCCAATCGACGGTTCTCCCGTTGATCGAATATAGACGGGGGCAAAGCGGAATTTGTCTAGTTGCTCGACTGCGCCAGTCCATGTGCCACCTTTATTGATATCTGAATGAACAACCAGACAGGCATCAGCGAATGCGTAGATCAGCTTGTTCCTCTGCATCGCATTTCCCACATTAAACCCAGCGCATGGGTCGTAAGGCGAAATCAGCACCAGTTGGCCATCGAGCAGCAAGTTGCGGTGCTCGCGGTTCATGGTCGTCTTTTCCAGACTGTCCGCCAGCACGCCACAGACTTTGCCACCTGTTTCCAACGCACCACGCATGGCGGCCTGATCGATGCCCTTGGCGCCGCCTGAGACAAGCGTTCTCCCCGATCGAGCGGCAAGCTGGCCAACTGCCATCGTGTAATCGATCAGGGAGTCGTCCACATGACGCGACCCGACGACCGCAAGCCCACCAGAGTCCAGCAGACTGTTGTTCCCACAGCCATAAATGACCGCAGGTGCGTCTTCACGCAGTCGCGCTTTTAAGCGCCGGGGGTAATCGGCATCGGCCCGGCTGACCACCCAGATGGCACGCGCTTGCCAACGCTCGAACACCTGGCTCAGCAGGAATCCGCGCTCTAATAGTCTCTTCAGTCGGTTCTCGTCAATCACCGGTTGGCACGCACGCAAGATCTCAGCTGCGTCCGGCAAGACAAGATCGGCTGGCTGATGCTGGATCTCGCGCAAATGGCGGGCAAGGCGTTTGTACTCACCAGGCGAGAGCAGATCCGATGACGCAGTGCCGCGTCCGGTAATGAGCGGTGCTGTCAGCAGCAGGATCGCCTGGGTATTCGGTGAAAGGGTTGGCGTCATTCGTCATGCCCCGTCTGTGAGAGGGCCATCGGCCACACTGCGCCACTACCGTTCTTGCGGAGGAGCCATGCAGACACAGTCAGCGTCCAACGTGAATCGACCATGTCATCAATCAGGAGGACTGGGTCGTGAGGTATGGGTTGGCCGTTAGGAGCAAGCGATCCGTCAATGTTGCGCGCCTGTTGTGTACTGTTTGCCATCGTTTTCTGTTCGGGTCTTGCGACTGTTTTTGCGATGACCATATGAAACGGCAGACCCAGCGCAGCAGCCAAGCGTCGCGCGAAATTTGGCACCAGATCGGGATGCCGCAGTGAAGGAACACAAGTCACCCATGTTGGGGCAGGATGCGGATCCCATTCCTGGATCATTTCCACGCAGGCAGCAACCAGATCATCAGAAAAGTGGCCGTCGTTGTATTTGCCTTGTCGAACCAAGCCCCCCCAACCGGCATCACCCCAAACGCACAAAGCCTTGCCGGGCTGCGCTTGATGGGAAATAGGTGACGCACGATCAATCCTATACTGAGGCATTCCACCGACGGGCCATTGTTTGCGCGGCTCGATAGGCAAGCTGATTCGACGAAGAAATGCGATGGCCGCACGGATCCAGTTGGCATTCACGGTGGTGGGCAGGGGTAACAGGGGAGGCTGTGTGACACGACTGGAATCGCCGTCGAGTGCATTGATCAGAAATACCATGTGCCGACCAAACGGCAGTCTGACGTAGTCCTGCATCTGCTGGTACTCGTCTTGCCTCAGTGCAGTGAGGCGATCCGCTCGATTCCAAAACGCTTCACTCAGCCTTGCCGCCGTGAGTTGCCACTTGCTGCCTTGTTTGGCCATGGGGGCCGGTGCTTCGAGGGAGAGCAGCGCAATCGTCTTTTCGATGCGCCCTTTGCTCAGATTGACTCGGCTCAGCAACTCAGGGACGGACAAGCCGTTGGGCTCATCTTCAAGCGCCTTCAGGACATTGGCAACTTCTTGTCGTGTCGGGAAAGCACTCTGGATAAACCAGTCATTGATGTCAGATTCTTCTTGACCGCTGAGAAGTACCCCATAGGCAGAGTCCAGCGCTCGTCCCGCCCGACCAACCTGCTGGTAATAGGCAACCACCGAACCCGGCATCTGGTAGTGGATGACAAAGGCCAGGTCGGGCTTGTCGTAGCCCATACCCAAGGCCGTCGTGGCAACCAGCGCTTTGACCTGGTTATTCAGCAGCGCCTGTTCAAGATACTCTCGGCGATCTCCGGTTTCACCGGTGTAGGCCTCCACGATGAAGCCTTGGGTCTTCAGCCATTCTGCCACTTGGTTGGCATCACGCACTGTCAACGTGTAGATAATGCCGTGGCCCTGTAGCGTGGCAAGTTGTTCCGCCAGCCATGCAAGGCGCTCGGCTTGGCTGGGCAGGCGGATGGTCTGCAAAGAAAGTGAGGTGCGATTGAGATCACCCTGCGATACATGGAGATTGGGGCCAAGAACCGCAGAGAGGTCGTTCATCACCCTCTGGTTCGCTGTTGCCGTAGTAGCGAGAAGTCGAAGATTGGGCGGCAGCGTCCTGACGATGCGCTCCAGCAGTCGGTAGTGAGGACGGAAGTCGTGCCCCCAATCGGAAATGCAATGCGCTTCGTCAATGACCAGCAGAGAGATCTGTGCAGCGACAAGCGCCAGCACATGAGTGCGAAAGTGCTCGTTCGCCAAGCGTTCGGGCGAAATCAAAAGAATGTCGATTTCGTCTTTGGTCAGTTTGGCCTCGACCGACGTCCAGTCGTTCATGTTGTCAGAGTTGATGGTGGCGGCACGAACCCCCATTCGCTCTGCTGCGGTGATCTGGTTTCGCATCAGCGCCAATAGGGGGGAGATCAACAACGCTGGCCCGCTATTGGCATCGCGCAGCAATTTGGTCGCTATAAAATAGACGAAGCTTTTGCCCCAGCCGGTCTTCTGCACAACCAGCAATCGGCCTTTACCTTCGACAATGTGACGAATGGCTTCTTCTTGGCCTTCACGGAAAGCTGCGTCACTGCGGCCCGAACCGATGCAAAGCAGATTTAGCGCCTGCCCGGAGTTGTAGAGCATGCTGTGTTCTCCCTATTGAGGACAAGCCGAAAGCCTTGAAAAACCTTAAATTTCAAATTACCCTTGCACCCAGGGAGGGGTCCATATATGTCCCCCTAATTCCGTTGAATAGTGGCCAGTTGCAGGGTAACTGTTCCATCCTGGCTGGTCAATCGCCTTCCCCAGAAATCTGGCAAGACGTCGCTCGGTGGTACACTTTGGGTGAACATCAGGTGGTACAGTAACACGATGCGGCAGTCACAGAAACAACCGACTGGCAGAGGTTGGAATGCTGACTCTTTCAGGCAGGAACAGCGTGCAGCTTAATGCCCATGGCGCGAAGCACTTTCATGACCGTATCAAATCGCGGTTTGGCCCCTGGGGAAAAAGCCTTATAGAGGCCCTCTCGTCCCATTCCAGAAACCTGGGCAATCTGTGTCATGCCGCGTGCTCTGGCTACATGCCCTATGGCTATAAGCAATTCGTCCGTATCCCCGTTTTCCATGATTTGAGATAAATATTCAGTAATTACCTCCTTGTTATCAAGGTATGCGGCTGGATCAAAATCCGTAATGGTCATGGCCTAAACCTCCTTCGCCAATTTTTGTGCCAATTCAATATCCTTCTCCTGGGTAGACTTGTCTCCCCCACTCAACAGCAGGATCAGAGAGCCACCCCGCAAAGTAAAATACAGCCGGAAACCTGGTCCAACATCCACACGCATCTCAGACACGCCATCACCAACAGACCTTACATCCCCCAGGTTGCCACCTTAGGCACGGACCAGCCGTCGCAAAATAGCCGCTTTGGCCTGTGCGTTCCGCAACCCAATAAGCCAAGAGGCGAAAATATCGGTCTGTTTGATTGTGTACACGACAGCGATTGTATCCATTCAGATACAGATTGGCAAGAACTTCTTGTTGGTCGGGTGATGTGAGATGCTGACTCCTAAACAGGAGGCGTACTGCCAAGCAACCGGGGGCAAGACACCAGATTTAGGAAATGCGTATACTGTCACCCGAATTGAACTTCTTGTTGGTCGGGTAATGTGACATGCTGACTCCTAAACAGGAGGCGTACTGCCAAGCAACCGGGGGCAAGACACCAGATTTAGGAAATGCGTATACTGTCCCCATAATTCCGAATCCAACCAGGGGCAAGACACCAGATTTAGGAAATGCGTATACTGTCACCCGAATCCGAATCTATACTGTCACCCGAATCCGAATCCATATATATCCCCCGATTTCCTGTCCCCTAACCTAAACTAAGGTATTAAATCACAGATACAGCTTTCAGAGAAATAACTTAATCCCTGCTGTTCGCTATATCTCACTCTCGCTATAACCTCCTTAGCTCTTCTTAATTTATTATTTCTTTCACTGCTCAAATTGTCGGTTAAATTATCAAAAACAAAGAACAAACAATCTTTTAGATTTTGGCATCCGCTAAAATCTAGACTAACAATCCACTTCTCCAAAGAAAAGGATGAATAGACGCGCAACCCATCCTGAGCATTCCAATACTTGACAAGCCTAACTAGCGGCTTGATCATGTTTTTATGTTTTTTGTTTGCGGCTGTAAGTTTACTGTTGACATCATTTGGATCTGTATCAAGCCAGTTATTATCGCTTGCTGCTTTATCAGGAATTTTAAGTCACATCGTTACCCACATCTCAAACATCCATCTCTTTCTGGCACTGTATGGCCAAAGCAAAGTCATGGACCCTCTGTAGCCCTATCCAAAGCGTCTTCGGTCCTGGAAAGCCATCTCCT
>PDZU01000083.1 GCA_002753095.1 Magnetococcales bacterium | reverse complement strand
CCGTGCGTGGCGTCAAATCATCTGCCAACCTCTACAGCCTGATCGAAACCGCCAAAGCAAACGAATTGGAACCGTTTGCCTACCTGCGTCATCTGTTCACCCGGTTGCCCTCTGCAACAACAGTGGACGATTACGAAAACCTCCTCCCATGGAACGTCAATAAAGCTACCCTGTCAACGGATTGAGATACGCGGAGAATTCACCGCTTACGGTGAGTGGTACGAAAAAGTGCTGCACGGCTTTTGCGAACTGTTGCAGGAAAGCTGTCAGGGAGCCAGTTGCTGGAAAGATGTATTTGACCGGTTCGAAGGGGTCAATGACATACCGCTTATGACAATCCACAAAAGCAAAGGGTTGGAATTTCACACCGTTCTGTTTATCGGGTTGGATGATTCCTCATTTTGGAGCATACAGGATGACCGAGAAGGAGGTCTGCAGGAATTTTTTGTGGCTTTTACCAGGGCCAAGGACAGGGCGTTTTTCACCTACTGCCAAAATCGTGGAACTCGTCGTAAGGTGGATGAGATTTACCAACTGCTTAATCAGGCGGGAGTTACCAGGATCACTCCTGGCGTGCCTTCTCTGCCTTGACATGGTGGCTGAACCGTGACAGACCCTTTTGTCGTCTGTGCGGTCAGCTTGTCGCAAAGTGACCAGCTACTCAACGAACTGGCTCCCAACCATCATGGGGAGGCCACGTTGTGTTGCCTCCCCATGATGGTTGTGGATGCCGCATCTGCGCTGTGGTTCATGCTTCTACTGGTTAAACAGAACCAAGTATAATCGGACCTAAAACCGATAGCTCCAACTCAACTCCAACTCATTCTGGTACATATCCAACGAACCCGTCTGTGTGGGGGTGTTGGGATTGCTGCCGTTGATGCGCTTGTCAAAGGCATGGGTCGCAGACAAATTCAGGCTGTGGTTGGCATCAAAATTCCAACTGGCACCAACGGCAACATGCTGCGTGACGGTGGCTGGGGCCAGAATGTTGAACAGGGCCTGCTGTCCCGGAATTACCTCGTTGGCAAAACTGTAACCAGCACGCAGCGTCCAGTCAGCATTGGCCTGCCATTGTACCCCCAGTTTGTAGATGGTCATATCATCCCAACCAAATCCCAGACCATTCTTGGTGCCCAGAATAATCGAGCCAGGCATCATCGCGACACCATTATTGTTGCCAACCGCATTGATTTGACTGAACTGAATGCGTTGCACATCCATGGCAACCGTTACATCCTGTACAGGCTTGAAGGCAATACCTGCCTGGATGATGGGCGGAATATCAAAATCGCCCGAGTCGGCAAAAAGTCCTTTGTACTTGTCAAACGCTGTCATGTACAGGCGACTCTGGTAGGAAGCTCCTACCGAAAATGTGTCGGTGGGTGTCCAATACCAACCCAGCTTGAGCCCGCCACCGTAAGAATAATCATAGCCGTTGTTGGTGACCGCATCCGGTGCTGCCGAATAGGGCTTGAACGGTTGCAAACCCTCAATGCTGATGCGTTGTACCGACAGAATCGGAGCAATGCCCAGGGTGTGTTGCGCATTGATCTTCTGGGCATAGTTGGCACCGATAAACAGTTGGGCCATGTCTATCCCAGTGGGTGAGGTGGCCGTGTTGCCAGGGCTGGAAAAATTTTGAAAAACAGCAATATTGTAATCCGTGTTCATCCCGCCATTGCCACCAATGCTCAATCCAATGGCGCGCTCACTGTCCAGCATCTTGTTCCAGCCAAAATGGGGCACCAGAAAAAAATCGTTGTCCTTTTCATAGGTGCCAACAGGAATGGTCGGGGTGGCACCTCCCCCTGCCGCAGGCTGATTGGCCGTGAAACCGCGTACCGGCATGAACAATGCCACTCCCGCATCCATCCGGTTGCCCACATGGGCCATCAGGGCCGGATTGATCGCCGTGTCCATGGCACTTTGTGGCAGAGCAACGCCCGCGCCCGTCATGCTCTTGTTGGCTGTGCCAAAACCTGTGGCAAAATAGCCATTCGTGGCATGACCAATGCTCGCATACAGGGACGGAACAAGAAAGACAATACAAGATACAAGTGTCCTATTTGTGTTTTTCATAATGAATAAATTTTCCTTCTGACAAAGGGCAGGGTGGTGTGCGAAACATACTAAGACAGGCATAATCTATTAAAGTTGCATATTTTGAAAAAATTGTTAAAAAATTATATGCCGTGGCGCGCAACTCAAAGTGATGGCGCGGCATGCGGGTGCCTGTCAATTGTGCATTATTTTGATTTATATCAAAATAATCAGTGGTCGAGGTGGGGTGGTTTGCTGGCGGCGTTGTGGTTGAAGGCGTGGACGGAGCAAACATGCTGTTTGCCAGGACACAGGCAAACAGCATGGAATGGCTGGAACGAATGCCTCAGGTCTGGACCAGGAGGCGGCTGCGCGTGGTTGATCAGGTGGCCTGTTGCTGCAGATCCCGGCGATGCAGGAGACATTTGAAGGGGATGTTGCTGCGATTGACCGCTTTTTCGTGCGTGGCGCTCAAGCGGGGGCCTGCGTGAATCAATTGATCAAAATTCAAGGTGGGGTGCTGTTGCAGGCGTTACAGGATTGGGGGAAACTCTTCCTGAATCGTCCCCAAACGGCAACTGGCTCTGCCAGACAGGCCGCCACACGGGTATAGGTCGCCGTGCTGATCAATGAACCAGGAAAAATGGTTGGCACAGTTATCAATCGGGTGGCTGGGATGAAAATCCATGTGGCGTTGGCTGGGATAGAGCGTAAAATTGGCCGCGTTCAAGCGCGGATGGTGCAACAAACCACTGCGCAGCAACTCCGCCATGTCGCCCAGCAGGATCGGCATCACCCGGCAGGAGAGGAGCAACTCTACCATCTCGATGAGCGCAGGGAGGTGCGCTGCCGGGAGAGGGGAGGGCAGATTAAAGAGAAATTTTTGCAGGTTTCTCTTTTGTATGAGCGCCTGAATGGCTGCAGGGGGATGCAGTGCATGTTCTAACGCCATGCGCACGGTCAAGGCATGGCCAGCCCGCGCGGTCACCGCAGCCAATTGTTGCATGATCTGGTTACAGATCTTTTAGATTGTCACATTTCTGCTTTGTGTTGATGTGGTGCGGTTTCTGGTTTGGCGTTGTGTCAGGTTGGGGAGTGACGGAGGGGGGAGGCACTGTTGGCTGACCATGCCTGCAGCGCCTGCTTGACCTGTTCGATGGGGGTGGTCCAGTCACCGCTGTGCGGTTGCCGAAACAGGCGCAGGGTTGAGGAGTACCAAGGCGAAGTGTGCGGGTGCAACTGCCAGCGCCAATCGGTACCGTTGGCGGGTAGGAGAACCCAACAGGGGATGCCAAGGGCGCCGCAGAGGTGAACCAGGGCGGTATCTACGCTGATGACCAGATCCAGTTGTTGAACGATGGCGGCACTGTCGGCAAAATCGCGGATCTCTTCCCCCAGCGCGAGGAGTGCTGCGCGGGTGGAAATCTCTTGGAGTTGTTGTGCTGCGCTGCCTCCCTGCAGGCTGATCCAGGCGAAGGCTGTATTTTGCCACAAGGGGGCCAGGTGCTGCAGATGGGGCACAGAACGGTTGCGGTCATTACGATGGGCCGGAGAACCCTGCCATTGCAGGCCGATTTTGGGTCTGGGACCGCTCAGGCGATGCTGCCACTGTTGCAGGTGTCGTTGAGGTGGTGCGAGATAAGGGATGTGCGTAGGGATTGTCTGGGCTGTGATGCCCAGACGGCCTGGGAGAGAGAGCAGAAAAATCCAGTAATCATGGGGTGGCAGTTGCGGCAGGGTGTCGAGTGCGACGACCAGATCCACCCCGGCAACGCTTTGCAGTAAGGGTATGAGGGGTGTTTTGCAGGCCAGAGTGATCCAGGCAGGTTGACGCTCTTTGAGAAGGGGCAGGAAACGACAAAATTGTATTTCATCGCCATGGCCCTGTTCGCCCAGCACCAGCACGGTGCAACCGGTCAAATCTTCGCCCTGCCATTGCGGGAAGGGCAGCACGGGCAAGGTGACAATGCGCTCCTTTTTCAGGGGGTGGTATCGGGCCTCGTACAGGGGCCAGCCCTCCGTAAAACGACCAGTCTGCAACAAAAAAAGGCTGAAATTCCAGGCGGCATCGGGATGGTCAGGCTGCCGTTGTAACGCTTGGCGATAGGCCTCTTCCGCTTCGTTATCGCGTTGCTGTTCGGCGCACAGATTCCCCAGCGTGTACCAACTCTCCGGGGAGTGGGCATCCTGTTGCAAAGAGATGCGCAAATGTTCTTCTGCCTCGGCAGGGCGCTGTTGTTCCAGCAACAGGGAGGCCAGATTGCCATGCAGCGCTGCGCGCTGCGGTTGCTGTTGCAAGGCCGTGCGATAAGCCTGTTCCGCCTCGCTGAAGCGACCCTGTTCCTGGTAGAGATAACCCAGATTGGCGTGTACATCGCTGTAGGTGGGATGAAGTTGCAGGGTGGTCTGCCACAGCTTTTCAGCGTGTGATGCCAGCCCCACCTCCAAACTGCAGACAGCAGCCAGATTCAGGAGTGTGGGAGAGCGAATCCCCTCGGCCAGCAGTTGCGCCGCCAACCGCAACGCCTGTTGTGGTTGACGCTGGCCGTGCAGACGATAAACCTCCTTGATGCGTTCCATGACGAGGGGCGCTTGTCAACCCTGTCCTGGCAGGGGTCTGGGCATGCGGCGGCGGTCGATGATGGCGCGGATCTTGAGGCCAATCTCCTGAATGGGCAGCACATGGTCGGTACAACCGGCTTTTTGCGCTGCCAACGGCATGCCATAGACGGCACAGGTCGCCTCATCCTGGACCAGTACGTGACCTCCCACTGCCTTGATGGCTTTGGCTCCCTCAACACCATCATCCCCCATACCGGTGAGGATAACGCCGACACTCTGCATCCCGTAGCGACGGGTGACGGAGGCAAGCAGGGCATTGCAGGAGGGACGGTAAATCTCTTTGGGATTGTGCGGGGTCAGCACAGCCCGCCCCTGGGAGGAGATTTCCAGATTGCGATCGGCTGGGGAGAGATAAACATGGCCTGGCAGCAACCGTTGCTGGTCGCTGGCAACGCAGACAACCAGGGGGGTGACGCTCTCCAGCCACTCCACCAACTTGGGGATGAAATCGCTGTGAATGTGTTGCGCCACGACAATGGGGGTGCGCCAATCGCTGCCCAGGGTGTTGATCAAGGTGATCAACGCCTTGGGGCCCCCGGTCGAGGAGGCCACGGCAATGATCCAATCCATGGCATGGCCCCCACTCATGGGATCGGATGGGGTGGGCAACTCAGAGGGTTGACGGTGGGCGGGAATATGCCGGATTACCCGGATTTGCGAGAGCAGTTTGATTTTACGGATGAATTGATGGATATTCTCCGGATTCATCTCCGCCTTGCCGAGCAGATCCAGCGCACCGTGGGAGATGGCTTCAAAGGCCAAGTTGGCGGTGTCCAGATCGGTAACGATCAAAATCGGGACCGGGTTGCTGGACATGATCTGTGCCGTGGTTTCCAGACCATTCATGCCGGGCATGTTGACATCCATGGTGACGATGTCCGGGTTTAATCTTGCCCGTTGCGCCAGGGCCTCGATGCCGTTACTGGCTTCGCCGACTACCTGAAGGTCGGGATCGGTTGCCAGCATCTTGCGGATACCGAGACGGACAACAGCGCTGTCATCGACAATAAGAACCTTGATGGGCTCCACAATGATCTCCTGCATCGGTAGGGACTCACAACGATCCTGGTTGATTGAATACGGCCGGGCAGGCTCCATGATCGACTCGGAATTGATCATATTCTACCATAGTCAGGCTGCCGGGCTGCATAAGAAATTTTAGGCAATTGAAATTATCGTTTAGAGCGTGAATTTTGTTAGCATGGCAGGGAGTGGTTTGCTAGACTAAAGTGAGGATATTTGTTCACGCTGCGGCAGGACGGAGCGTGCGCGTGGGGCGAGGACTGTTGGGGTGGTTATGTCCAGTCGGGTGGCTTTTGTTGCCTTTTGAAGGTGAAACAAAAATCGTACAGTGCAGGGGGAGGCATGACGACTTTGGCTACCGCAATGGTGGATGGGAGCCTGGCAAACCGGATCTTGATTGTGGATGATGATGGCTTTACCCGCATGCTGTTGCGCAGTGCGCTGGAGGAGGGGGGCTATCGGGTTGCCGAAGCGGGCGATGGTCAGCAGGCGTTGCATGTGTTGCAGGGGGCAGTGCCGATTGATCTGATCATTACCGATCTGAACATGCCCGGCCTCTCTGGGACGGCCCTGGTGCAACGGTTGCGGCAGGAGGGGTGGCGCTTGCCCGTGATCGTTCTGTCCGGTAACGACGATGTAGGAACGGCCATCGGGGTGATGCACGATGGTGCCGACGATTATCTGCTCAAGGATGAAAATATCGAATCCACCGTGCTATTCACGGTGGGCAAATGGCTGGACAAAGTGCGTATCGAGCGGGAAAATCGCCAGCTTCTGGAGGTGTTGCAGCATACCAATAAAGAGTTGGCTGCCGAACTGCTGATTCGACAGCAGAATGAGGCCCAGATTCAGCGCGATTTTGAATCACGCACGGTCATCTACCGCCTGCTGCAGTCGGCCATGACTGGTTTGCCCCTGCCAGAGCAGTTGGCGCTGATGTTGGAGGTGATTGTCTCGGTCTCCTGGTTGGATTTGCAAGCCAAGGGGGCCATTTTTTTGTTGGAACCCGGCAGCGGTGCGCTGGTACTGAAGGCGGCGGTGGGGTTGACGGAACAACAAAAGTCGTCGTGTGCCAGGGTGTCGGTGCTGCAACTGCAGCAGGGCTTGTGTGGGCGGGCCATTCAGGAGGGGAAGATTCTCTTTATTGCCCCGGAGCAGAGCGGGGCAGAGCGCAACTGTTCCGGGATTGTCGACAGCAGCCGTTATGTAGTGCCCATTCTTTTGCAGCAGCATCCCATTGGGGTGATGAAACTCTACTTGGCCCATGCCCGTCAGCCTTTGCCGGAAGAGGAGAGTTTCTTGCAGTCCATTGCTTCCACCCTTGCCAGTGTATTGGAGCGCAAACAACTGGAGGAGGCGCTCAAGCAGAAGGCGGAATATGATCCGTTGACGGGTTTTGCCAACCGGGCTCTTTTTTATGACCGTTTGGCTCAGGCGATTACCGCTGCCCAGCGCAGTGGCAGGGAGTTGGTGTTGATGTTCATTGACCTGGACCGTTTCAAGCAGGTCAATGATACTTTGGGCCATGAAGCGGGTGACCGGTTGTTGCAGGAGGCTGCGCGGCGCATTGCCGGCTGTTTGCGTGGCACAGACTTGCTGGCGCGTTTGGGTGGTGATGAGTTTACCGTGATTTTGCCCTGGTTGACCCATGCGTTTTATATTGAGTATGTGGCGCGGCGGATTTTGGAAGAGTTGAACAGGCCTTTCCAACTGCCGCAGGGGGAGGGATCGATTTCCGGGTCGATTGGCATCACTTTTTTTCCACGGGATGCGGCGACCATGGAGTCGTTGCTGAAAAATGCCGATGCGGCCATGTATCAGGCCAAGGAGGCCGGGCGTGGCACTTTTCGTTTCTTTACACCGGAGATGAACGAGGCGGCGGCGGAACGGGCCCGCATGGAGCGGGCCATGAGTTTGGCTTGGGACAAGCGGGCTTTTGAGATCTATTATCAGCCACGCTTGGAGGCGCATACGGGTCGGATTGTTGGGATGGAGTCCCAATTGCGCTGGCATCGTGAAGAGTCTGCGGTTTCTGGTCAACCGGTGACGCCGGAGATTTTTCTGCCCCATCTGGAACAGACCGAGTTGATGATTCCGGTGGGATTGTGGATGTTGGAGAGTGTCTGTCGGCAATGGTGTTCCTGGTTGGCAAACGGTCATCGGCTTGAGCGGGCGACGGTGCCGTTATCGCTGCGTTACTTGCAACAGGGTGTCATATTGCCGGAGATGTTGCAGATGGTACTGCAGGAGACGGGTATGGCGCCGCACCATTTGGAGTTGGAGATCAGCAGCACGGTGCTGATGAACCAATGGGAGAAGATGGCCCCCTTGTTTGAGATGCTGCAGGGGTTGGGGGTGAAGATCTCCTTGCGAGAGGTGGGGTTGAGTCCCTTTTCTCCGGCCATTTTCCAGTCGGCGGGGGTGAGCGTGATCAAGCTGGATTCCGGGTTGTGGGCTGGTTTGCCGGATGGCAGTGGTCGCGCGCAGATCATCGTTGGTTTGCGTGCCATGGCCGAGGCAATGGGCTGGCAGATGTTGGCTGGTGGCATCACAACGTCGGAGGATCAGCAGCGTTTACAGCAGTATGGCTGCACGTTATTGCAGGGCGACCTGTTTGCCCAGGCCATGTCGGTGACCGCTTGTGCATCGTTTTTGCGAACCCGGGGTTCCGGGTGATGGTAAAACAGTCTGTGCCGGAGGAGTGGACACCCGCTGCGTTGCATCAGTGGCAAACCCTGGTGCGGGAACGCAGCGGGTTGTTTTTTGATCAGAACCGGATCAGTCGCCTGCGCGAAGGGGTGGAGGATCGCATGCTGGTCTGTGCCATCGGCGAGCGGCAGGTTTATTGGCAGTTGGTGCAGGAGAGTGACCAGGAGTTTGCGGCCCTGCTGACCCTGTTGACGGTCAACGAGAGCTATTTTTTTCGTGGCATGGAGGAGTTGCGCCTGTTTTGTGATGCGTTGCTGCCAAGCTACCAGCAAAAACAGAGGCTCAATCGCCCTGTGTCGGTGGTCAGTGCCGGGTGTGCCAGCGGCGAGGAGGCCTATTCCATTGCCATACTGCTGCTGGAGAGTCATGGCGATAAATACCCCTTTCAGGTACGTGGCGGGGATGTGGATGGTCGGGCACTGCAGGTGGCCCGTGATGGTTTGTATGGGGAGAGTGCGTTTCGGGGCTGTGATGGGGGGTTGCGCCAGAGATATTTTGCCAGGGATGGTTCCGGGCGGGAGCGGATTGTGGCGCAGTTGCAGGACAAGGTGGCTTTTTTTCCATTGAACCTGATGTCGGAGATCTATCCAGAGCCGTTGCGGGGGGTGGACTTCATCTTTTACCGCAATGTTTCGATCTATTTTGATGCCCAGTCGAAGCGGGCCATTTTTTGTCGTTTGTTGGAGCAGTTGGCGCCGCATGGTTGCCTGTTTCTCAGTCCGGCAGAGATCTTCTTCCACAATCAGCCGCAGATTCGACCGAACGACGTCCATTTGGACGCGTGGCAGGGCCGTTTCTTCTTTCGCAAGTTGGCGCGCCGTGTGGCACCTGTATTGACGTGGCCGGGCGAGGAGCGGCGGGAGCGGGAGGAGGGAGCGCGTGAGCCTATTGCGCAACCGGCTACGGCCATGCGTGCGCGGGCGGCAGAGGTGGCGCAGGATCTTTTGTTGGCGGGTGAAAAGCTCAGCAACAAGATGGATCGGCAGCGTCAGATGGCCAAGGTGGTCCGTCTGGCGTTGGCGGATGAGGTGGAACAGGCGTTGCAGCATGTGGCCAAACGGTTGTGGAGCGATCCACCCCATCCTCAGGTTGCCACGTTGAAGGCGGCGGTGTTGTTGTGTGATTGGCAGGATCGCTCGGCGCTGCGCGAGGCGATTGCCTTGTGCCGGGCGGTGATCAAACGGGATGCGCTGTGTTTTGAGGGGTTGGTGTTGTTGGCGATGGGCCTCCATCAGGAGGGGGGGGATGCCATTGAACGGATTGCCCATTTGCGGGCAGCGGTATTCTTGAATCCGGCCAGTTGGTTGCCTCATTATTATCTGGCGCAGGCCTATGAGTCGTTGCAGGAGTTGGGCATGGCGGCGCGTGAGTATCAAGTCGTGATCTATCGACTGACCCAGGCGGGCGGCATACATGGTCATGGATTGCCTTTGTTGCCGTTGCCGTTTGCCGAACAGGCGTTGATCCAATACTGTCAAAACCGGTTACAGCAGATGAATCCGGCCTGATTGGGAAAGGGGGGGAGGATGCGCAGAATTGTGCGGTGGGCGGTGCAAAATCGTTCGGGACTGTTTGCACGTTTTTCCATGGCAACCTGGATGCGGTTGACGTCGGGGGTATCGTTGGTGATTTTCCTGGCGGTGATCACCTTGAATCACCTCTCCTTGGGCGAGGTGCAGGAGGTGAATCGGGATTTATACCGGGGGCTGCGGGAGAAGGATGGATGGCGTTTGTTGTCGTTGGGGGTAGCCCAGGCGGAAAACATTCGTCTGAAGGTGCAGATGAGTCGGCAGTTGGAGGCGGGCAAGCCGATGCAGACCTTGGTTGCGGAATTGCGCCGTCAGGTGAGTGCGTTAAGCCATGGGGCGACGGAGGCGATTCTCTCTGATTTGCAGGAGTATGCGGCGGCTTTTGAGCAGTTGAGCGAGACGATGCATGCCAGTCAAAATTTGCGGGTGACCTTGAACCGGCACCGGGAAGAGATCGAAATTCTGATTTATGAGTTGGAAAATCGTTCTCTGGAGTCTGCGCTGGCCGATTTGCGCCTGACCGAGGTGGATTATATGACCGATCCGAGCGAGGGCAGGGCAAATGGCATCCGGGTGGTGCTGGATCGTCTGGCGCGGGATGCCAGCGAGTCGTTGCTGAAGATGCGCAGGACGTTGGATATGAGTGGTTATCAACAGACTCTGGAGCAGTTATTGGCCAAAGACATGCAGATGGTGCGGACCATTGTGGGCATGGAGAAAACGGCGCAAAAGATCACCGAGGATGTGCATCGGCAGATGCAGTGGATGGATCAAAAGATGGCGCAGCAGGTGGTGGCCACCGAAACAGAGGTGACACGCACCCAGTGGAGCAGCTTGATCGGCACCTTGGCTGGGGTGTTGCTGACGATTGTGATCGGCTTATGGGTTGGGCAGATTTTGCAGCGTTATCTGCATAAAGTGCCCACGGGGTTGGATCAGTTGGCCAGTGGAGATTTAAGCTTTCATTTTGCGGTACCGTTCCAAAGCCGCAACGAATTGTTTCAGGTCATGGATGCGGCCAACCGTTTGGCGGATGGTTTGGAAAAATCGATTCGGGCTTTGTTGCATGTGACGGATAATGTCAGTCGTTCTTCGGCGGAAATTTCGGCGGCCGTGGAGCAGCAGTCGACGACGGCGGTGGAGTTGGTGGCCTCGGTGACGGAGATCACCTGTACGATGGAGGAGCTCTCTTCTTCGTCGGCGCAGATTGCCGACAATGCGCGCCGGGTATTACAGATGTCCAGTGACGCCTGGTCCAAAACCAATCAGAGCGCGGCGGAGATGGCCGTGGTGATTGATCGCATGAAAAAGATTACCAAGGCCAATCGGCGCAGCGGCAAGGCGATTGCCGAGTTGGGCAAAAAGTCGGTGGAAATTACTGAAATTATGAGCATCATCAATGCCATTGCCGATCAGACCAAACTGTTGGCCTTCAATGCTGCCTTGGAAGCAGCCAGTGCCGGGGAGGCTGGCAAGCGTTTTGGGGTGGTGGCGGCGGAGATTCGTCGTTTGGCGGATTCGGTGATGGAGTCCACGGGGCATATTGCGGCACGGGTAGAGCAGATTCATGCCACCATCGAAGGGTTGGTATTGGCGGCGCGGCGGGATGCGGAGCAGGTTGAGGAGGGGATGGAGATCAGCATGCGGGCGGCGCACATGTTGGCGGAGGTGGTAGAGGGGGTAGGCAGCACCACCGATGCCACGCAGCAGATTTCGTTGGCCACGCAGCAGCAGGAGACGGCCAACCGACAGATTTTGGTGGCCTTGCAGGGGATTGAGCTGGGGATTCAGCAGAGTTCGGCCTCCATCAACCAGACCAGTCAGGGGATCAAGGCGATGGCGCATTTGGCGCAGAGTCAGAAGGAGCAGGTTGCCCGTTTCAAGCTGACGGATCCGGCGCAATGGCACGAGGCGGACGGTTGAGATGGCCTTGAACCGGGCTCAGTTTGTTGCCACTTTCCTGGCTGACGCCCACACGCATGTGGGTGAGATGGATCGTTGTTTGTTGTTGTGGGAGAAGTTGGCTGAGGGGGAGTTGCCGGAGACGGCGGATCTGGATGGTTTTTTTCGCTCGGCCCACACCTTGAAGGGGGCGGCGCGCATGATGCGCTTTGTCGCCTTGTCGGTGTTGGCACACAAGATGGAGGATGTTTTGGGTTCTTTGCGGGAGCAGAGAATCCGTTGGTCGCCCCGGATGGGTGATGTATTGTTTGCTGGTTTGGATGGTTTGCGGGGCTTGCTGGAGCAGGTAGCCAGTGGGGCGGGCGAGTTGGTGGAGGATGAGGCACTCTGTCTGGCCTTGGAGCAGTTGGCGGCGGGGGGCGAGGTGGAGCGGGTACCCCAAGTGCTGGTGGATGGCTCTGCGGTTGAGACGGTCGCGCTGCCGGAGGAGGTCAAGGTGGTACAGGAGGCGCTTGTGCCGTTGTTGCCGCGCAGGCCGGGTGTGCCGAGTGTACCGGCGATTCGGGCGGTTGGTCGCAGTGGCGATGCCACCATCCGCATGGATGCCCATCAGATTGACCGTCTGTTGCAGACGGTTGGGGAGTCGCTATTTTTTCGCAAGCGGATCAAGCAGCGTTTACAGGAGGTGCGGCAGGCGCATCAAATGTGCAGTCGGATGTTGGAGGTGCGACCTTCGCGGCGTTTGCGGGGGGTGACGGCGTCGTTGCAGCAGACGGTGGCGCAATTGGGTGCGGACGTCAATCTGCTGGATCAGGTGTTGGATGCCTTGTATGTGCATACGCTGGAGATGCGTTTGTTGCCGTTGACCACCTTGTTTGACATGCTGCCCCGTTTGGTACGGGATTTGGCCAAGGCCAGCGGCAAGGAGATTCAGTTGCAGGTGCGCGGCAGTGAAACCCGTTTGGATCGGGTGATCATTGAAAAATTGGGGGATGTTTTTTTGCATTTGTTGCGCAATGCGGTGGATCACGGCATTGAGGTTCCAGAGCAGCGTGTGCAGGCTGGCAAGGAGGCGCAGGGGACGATTCAGGTTTTGGCTGGCACGCAGGGTGGGCAGGTGACGTTGGAGTTGCGGGACGATGGACGGGGGATCGATTTGCAGCGCCTCAAGGAGGTGGCGGTTGCCAGACAGATCGTTGATGCGGGGGCAGTTGGGCAACTGTCGCACAGCGAGGTGATGGAGTTGATCTTTCATCCGGGCTTGAGCACCCAGGCCACGGTGACTGACCTGTCGGGTCGTGGGGTGGGGATGGATGTGGTGAAGCGCAACATCGTTGAGGTATTGCAGGGATCCATTCGGGTGGAGAGCGAGGCCGGGCAGGGGACGCGTTTTTTATTGCGTTTGCCGCTGACTTTGGCCACGGTGCGGGTTGTTTTGTTTCGGGTGGATGGGGTGTTGTTGGCGATTCCTGGTGCGGCGGTTGCCGAGATTGTTGGGGTGACGGACGGCGATTTGTTGCCGGTATTGGGGGGGCGCGCTTTGGCTTTGCGGGAGCAGATGATCCCGGTGGTTGCACTGCAGAGTGTGTTGGGCATGACGCCGTCTGCTGTGCGGTTGCGCGGGGAGCGTCGGCAACTCATTCTGGTTTTGTCGCATGCGCAGGGGCAGCGTGGTGTGTTGTGTGATACGTTGGTGGATGAAGAGGTCGTGGTTTTGAAGCCGCTACCCTATTTTATGCGGGGGCATCCTTTTGCTTCCGGGATGATGATTTCGGCACAGAATGAGATTGTGTTGGTGTTGGATGGTCTGCTGCTGTGGAAGCGGATGCAGGAGATGGCCATGGTGGGGGGGCGGCCTGGGGTGGAGCGGGTTGTGGCGCGGCGTTTGTTGGTGGTGGACGACACCCGTACCAACCGTGAGATTGAGCAGGCCATTTTGCAAGGGGCGGGGTATCAGGTCAGTTTGGCGGAAAATGGGGAGGAGGGGTATGCCAAGGCGTTGGCGGAGCCGTTCGACCTAGTGATTACCGATGTGGAGATGCCGTTGTTGGATGGTTTTTCTTTGACGCGCCAGTTGCGCCAGCAAGAGGGGTATCGGCATACGCCGATTATTTTGGTCACTTCGCGGGACAAGGAGGAGGATAAGCGTCGTGGGATTGAGGCAGGTGCTTCGGCCTATATCGTCAAAGGTGCCTTTGATCAGACCCATTTGTTGGATACGGTGCGGAATTTATTGGGGGAATAACATTTCTGCGGGGTGCAGGGGCGATGATCGCCCCTGCACCCCGCAGAAATTTAAACGGTCGCTACAACCTGAACATGAAAAAAACCATCCAGATCCGCC
>PDZU01000013.1 GCA_002753095.1 Magnetococcales bacterium | reverse complement strand
TTTGTTGGATACGGTGCGGAATTTATTGGGGGAATAACATTTCTGCGGGGTGCAGGGGCGATGATCGCCCCTGCACCCCGCAGAAATTTAAACGGTCGCTACAACCTGAACATGAAAAAAGCAACAGTCAAGTAGTTGATGGAACCAACCATGTCAATAAAGGCAAGCGCCAAAGGTCCAGCCGCCACGGCAGGATCCGCCCCCAATTTTTTGAAGAAAAAAGGTAACGACATGGCAATAACCGCCGAACACGAAATACTCAGGGTCATGGCAATGCCCAGAGTCAAAGAAAGCAGCAGGTTCTGAAAGATCAAATAGGATGCTCCCCCCAAAGCCACCCCATAAATACTGCCTTGGATAAAGTTGACCCCCAATTCGCGGAAAAGCAAGCGAAAGAAATGGCCCTCATGCAGGGTGCCAAGAGCCAACCCGCGTACCACAACCGCACCAGTCTGACTGCCCGCATTGCCCGACATGCCAATGACAATGGGAAAGAAAAAGGCCAACTGAACCACAGCCGCCAAGGTGTGCTCAAAACCATCAAGAATGGCAGAAATGAGCAGATAGGCGATAAAGGCGGTAATCAACCAGGGGACACGTGTGGCAAAAATCTGTAACGGAGATTGCGTCAGGACATTGGTCTTGCTGGAACCAATACCGGCCATTTTCATGATGGACTCGGTATTTTCCTCCTGGATAATGTCAATCAAATTGTCGATGGTGATCTGGCCTACCAACATACCCAACTCATCCACGACCGGTACGGCCAGGAGACGATGACGCGAAATCAGTTGCGCCACACTTCCCTGCGGACCATCCACATGGACCTTGACCAGACGGGTACTGGTAAACTCCATCAACAATTTTTCTGGATTGGCCAGGATCAAACGGCGCAACGAGCAGACACCACTCAGACGATGCATTTCATCGACAACATACAGGTAGAAGATCGAATTTTGATCGTCCAGCTCCTGAATGGTCCGAATGGCCTCGGCAGCAGTCATGGTGTGCGGCAAGGCCAGGATGTTGGTCTCCATGAGACTGCCTGCCGTATTCTCCTTGTAAGAATAGTTGTCGACAGGCCGTTGCGGACGCTGCTTGGTCTCCAGACTCTCCTGCAGACGTTCACTGGTCACATCATCCAACTTGCTTAAGATGGCGGTGCGGGTTTCCAACGGCAGATTGTTGAGGATGGCCCACGCCTGCTCTGTACTGGTCTGGCGCATGACCGACTGCTTATGGGCGTCGTCAAGGTGCTCCAGAACCATGGCAGCATGCGCAAGCGGGGTGATGACAGCAAAAACCTCCTGCGCACGATGTTCCTGAAAACCGTTCAGGACAGAGGCAATATCCACCGGTTTGAGCTTGCTGAGCAGTTGCGAAAGGTGCGCACCGGCACCACGACGATGCAGGCGCACAATGGCCTCAGAGATATTATTTTTCGGCGGTTGCACGGCGGCAGGTTTGTTCTCTTCCAGATCCATCATAGCCATATCAGTTCATCCTGGTCGCGAAAGGTTGGCGCGGGAACATGGTCATCAGAAGCCGTAGACGAGTGTGGCAATCATCAGATAATTGATTACCCCCAACACGTCGACGGTGGTCAAAACATAGGGACCGCCACCAATGGCCGGATCATGGCCCATGCGTTGCAACAACAAGGGTAGGCTGGAAGCAATCACACCGGCATAGGTGATATTGGAGAGAATGCTGACGCCAACCACAAAGGCCAGGGTAGAACTCTTGAAGACCAGCAGAGCATAGAGCGAGAGACAGGCACCATAAAAGAGACCAATCAGAACCCCGGTCTTGGTCTCCTTGCGGAGAAGCGCAAAATAGTCGCTGACCTGGATGACCCCCGTGGCCAAACCACGCACAGCAACCACCGCCGTTTGACTGCCCACATTGCCAGCCATGCCGAAAATCATCGGCATAAAGAAGCTTAACTGGATGACGCGCGACATGGTCTCTTCAAACTCACCCAAGGTCCAGGCGGCAAACAGACCACCCATAAACGGGGCCACCAGCCAGGGCAGACGATTGCGCGCAATCGAGGTAATGGCCTGGGTCAAAATATTTTGCGACTGCTCCGAATCCGCCCCCACCGATTTGAGCATGGACTGCGTATCCGCGTTCTGAATGACATGGATCAAGTCATCGACAGTGATAATCCCACGCAACACCCCTTGATCGTTAACAACCGGAATCGCCATCAGATCATAGGCGGTGACAATTTTGGCCGCCTCCTCCTGTGGCGTATCCACGTTGACGGTGTGAACCCGGCGGTCCATGATCTCCCCAACCCGCTTGTCGGGCGGCGAAAGCAGCAGGCGCCGCAGGGAGCTGACCCCAGACAGCCGATTGTGTTCATCAAGAATGTAGACGTAGAAAACAAACTCATGGTAGGGCAGACTGCGCAAGGTCTCCAACCCTTCGCGGGCCGTGGTGTTTTCGTCGATGGCAAAAAACTGGGTGGTCATCAACGTGCCAGCCGTATCGGGCAGGTACTGCAAGAGGTTCTGTACCTCGTTGCGGGTCTCCTGGCCCAAGGCATTCATGATGTGAGAGCCCACCTCTGGGTTGAGCTTGCTCAGAATGCGGCTGCGGGTGTCCGGGGGCAGATTTTCCAGAACAGCAACCGCACGGTCCAAGGTGCAGGAGGAGATGATGTGAATCTGATACTCTTCCTGTAGATTTTGCAGCGTTTCACCAGCCTGGGTGGGCTGGGTGATCAGATTGAAGATGTCAGCAGCCTCTTCCATCTCATCGGTGCTGTTGATGACCATGGCAATGTCGCCGGGCAACAGGCGGCTGAGAATGCGCGTCAGTTGCGTATCGGCACCCTTGCGGTACAGGCGCCGAATGGTTTCGACATACATGGGGGGATGGTTTCCCAAGGAAGATTGCGGTTCATCAACGACGATTGCGGCCATAGGTCGTCCTCCCGATTCCGTGGTCATGAGGAGAGTAGGGTATTGCGGGTTGGCCAAGCAAGGAGAGCACCGGCTCTTTATACGGAATATGCTACGCCGTTTTCAGCACTACTGCCCCACTGGTAACGTCCGTTCGATCAAGCCCGTCACTATTAGCTCACTATTCCACCGCCGTCAAGAATGGGGCAAGGTGTCATGTGAATTTTTTTCAGGAAAATGAGATTTTTTTTGCGAATCGATGGCATCGCAACCGCCAATATGCAGAGTATTGGCCATGATTGACGGTGGAATAAAATGGATAAAGATAATTTCAATTCACGTGCGTGCCGTTGCCGCTCCTTGAAGACCGGTCACTTTCCGCATACCATGTACGACGGTGGGTCAGGTGGAGGCAGACGGGACGGACAGGTAACCCTGTTCCAGATTGCGCGCCTTCAGGGGTGAACATACTCAAAGGGAGAGATCATGAGTCACGACAGTATGGTGGATCCGGATCAGTTCAAGGTCATTCTGGTGGCTACCGATGGCTCGGAATTTTCGGCGGGGGTGGAACGGGTCGGAGTCGAGATGGCGGTTCAGCATGGTTCACAGTTGATTGTGTTGCGCCTGTTGATGGCTGAAGCGGGAACGGATGCGGCGATTGTGGAGGAGCAGGATGCCTCTTTGAACGTGGAACGGATCCACGCCTTGTGTCGGGAAAAGGGAATAGAAAGTTCGGTGTTGCTGCGTCCAGCCAAAGATCCCAGTCAGGGAATTTTGGCAGTCGCCAAAGAGGTGGGCGCGCAGCTGTTGGTCATCGGGCGTCGGGGACGGCGTGGCATGGCCAAATTCATGGTGGGCGATGCAACCACCAAGATTATCGAAAAAGCAGAGTGTTCTGTTCTGGTGGTGCCACGGCTTTTTTCGTACTGGAGCAATGGTGTTTTGCTGGCGGTGGATCCAGAACTGGGCGAGGGCGACAATGTCGCCAATGGGGCCTTTTCCTTGGCGCAAAAGGCCCGTTTACCGCTGACCATCTTGACCGTTGCCGATGCGGATGGCCGCGACCGGACTGAGATGAACCAGACCGTGAACCGGTTGGTGGCCAGAGCCAAAATGGGGCAGGTGGATGCGGATGGTCTGGTGCAGGATGGCGATGCCAATGAGGTCATTCTAGAGGTGGCACGGCAGCGCAGTTGTGACATCATCGTGTGCGAGCCTCGGGACCGTTCCATGATCGATCGCCTGTTCAGCGCCAATCCACTGGTTCACCTGATTGGCAAGGCGCATTGCCCAGTGTTGGTGATGCAGGATGGGCAGAGCAACGAATAAAACAGCGCTGCAGGCGGCAGGGTCAGGGTAATGGCGTGGAAAAGGTCAATTGGCGATGGCATTTTCATGGCTGTTTCGTCTTGTTTAGGGGTTGGCCGGTTCTGAATAGGCGCGACTCAGCCATTTTTTTGAGAAGTTAAGCCTGCGCACAACAACGCGGGCACATTCAAACAGGGGTGTCCTGGCCAGTCAGGTGTGGTGGCCGTGCAGTCAGCAGTCGGCCCAGATCCAGCAGCAGGATCGGTGCGCCCGTATCGGGCAGGGCGATGGCCCAATAGGGATTCTGGCTGGCAGGCAACAGGCACGGTGGCCAGGGGTGCAGTTGTCGGTAGGGAAGCGCGAGCACGCCCTGCAGACGATCAACGAGCAGAGCCCTGTTACTGTGTTGTCGTGCGGCGGGGGCGAGCAGGTAGGGATCGCAATAGTGTGGATCCGAGTCGCCGGTGTGCAGGCAGTGATGAAAATAACTTATATTTTTTAGCCCATGTTCGGGATGCCAGCGTTGCGTGTGGGCTACTTGGCGCGCCGCGATACCCAGGCGGCTGTCCTGGTGGTGAAAGAGCAGGATCAGCAGCTCTGGGGTGACAAGCTCAGGCTTCATGCACACAGCTCCTGCAGATACTGGAACAGTTTGGCAATATCGAGCAGGGGGGTGGGCTGGTGGTTGAAGAGCAGTTGCCCTTGGGACAGCTTTTCCAGAAGGGTGTTGAGGGAAGCCTGTTGCGTTTGGACGGCGCTTTTGGGAAACTCTCGAATCTCTTCGACAGCATCGACCAACATGCCGGTACTCATCTCCTCTTTCTGGACGATCAGGATACGGCTGGAGCGGTTGTGGGCGGTGGCGCTGGTGCCGGGTGGCAACTGCAGCAGGCGGGCCAGATCAAGGACAGAGGCAATTTCGCCGCGCACGGGGATTACCCCAAGAAACAGGGGGGAACTGCCCGGTACCGGGACGATCTCCCCGGCGGGAAGCAACTCCCGGACGTGTGCGCCGGGGATGGCAAAGGTGTGCTCCAACAAGCGAAAGATCAGCAATTGTACCTGCTCTTCATCGATGTTGATCAGGGCGTCGCGCTGGCGCAGTTCAGCGGCCTGGGCAAGAATTTCCGGGTAGATTTGGGAGACAGGCTCGGACATGGGGTACACCGGGCGAAAAAAGGATTTGCTGGGCGGAACAATAAAGGAAACTACAACGGTTGCCGGAAGATTGCCAGCGTAAAATCGGCACGGGCCTATTTTTAGGGTGGGGCAGCACACGGGGGCAGAGGTGAACGGAAGTTGGTGGCGTCGTGGCTGGCACACACTATGGGATGGTTTTTTTCCCGCCGAGTGTTTACACTGCGGCGCGCAGATGGCGGAGGTGGACCGGTTGTGTGAACCCTGTCTTGCGCTGTTGCCCAAACAGCCGGACAGTTATTGTCTGCGTTGTGGGCAGCGCACGGTGGGGGTGATGAACGGCTGTGGCTATTGTCTGCAAGCTTTGGAACAGTATGCGGATGCGACCTATTTTGCTTTTCAGTATGCGGAGCCTCTTACCGGCTGGATTGTGGGGTTGAAGTTTGCGGATCGTCCAGAGTGGGCGCGGACTTTGGGCTGGCTGTTGTGGCAGCGCCTGCAGCGGGAGTTGCGCTGGGAAGGTGTGGCCATGGTGCTGCCGGTACCGTTGCATCCGTGGCGGGTGTTGCGCCGTCGTTACAACCAGTCGGCCTTGTTGGCACGGGCGCTTGGGCACCATTTGGGGGTACCGGTGCGGACCGATCTGTTGCGGCGTATCCGGCGTACCCAGCCACAGACCCATTTGAATGCCCTGCAACGGGCAGCGAACGTGCGCCACGCCTTTCGGGCTGATCCGCAACGGGTTGCGGGTGCGGATCTGTTGTTGGTGGATGATGTTTTTACCACTGGTGCCACAGTACATGCGGCGGTCCAGGCGTTGAAGTTGGCAGGGGCCAGACGGGTGGTGGTAGCCTGTTTGGCGGCGGTGTCTGTGCATGAGGCAAAGATACCGGAAGGGTAAGTTGGACTATTCGATTCCTACGAATTCAAGGAGCAGGTAATGGCTGAGGTAGTGATCTATTCGACCACAGTATGCCCGTTTTGTGTGCGGGCCAAGGCGTTGTTGAGCAAAAAGAAGGTAGCCTTCCAGGAGATCAATTTGACCGAGCATCCAGAACGCCGCGAAGAGATGGTGAGCCGCGCCAATGGTCGGCGCACGGTCCCGCAAATTTTCATCAACGGGCAACATGTGGGCGGTTGTGATGACCTGCATGAATTGGAAGCGGCTGGTGAGTTGGATCCTCTGTTGGCGGGGTAAGCGGGATGTGGGCAGCGGTGATTCAGATGTGCAGTACGGCAGACCGGGCCTATAATCTGGCCGAAGCGGGGCGACTGATGGCCTCTGCAGCGCGCCAGGGGGCCGAATTGTTGGTTCTGCCGGAAAACTTCTCCTTCATGGGGTGTAGCGATGCGGAGAAGATCAGCCATCGCGAGGATGCCGCTGCCAGCCCCAGTTTACAGTTTTTGCAAGAGTTTGCTGCCCGACATCGGGTGTGGATCGTTGGGGGATCCATTGCCCTGCGGGTTGAGGGCAGCGACAAAATGACCAACACCTGTTTTGTCGTCGATGCCGGCGGGCAGGTGCAGGCGCGCTATGACAAAATCCATTTGTTTGATGTGGATCTTGGGGGCGAGGCCCCCTATCGGGAGTCGGATCGGGTTGTCCCTGGTGCGCAGGCGGTGCTGGTGAACACCCCTATGGGACGCCTGGGGTTGAGCATCTGCTATGATCTGCGCTTCCCGGAGCTGTTCCGTGCCCTGGCGGAGTCCGGTGCGGAGTTGGTGACGGTACCGGCAGCCTTTACCCAGGTGACAGGGGAGGCGCACTGGGAGGTGTTGTTGCGGGCGCGGGCCATCGAAAATTTTACCTACGTCTTGGCTGCCGGGCAGGGGGGGGTGCATGTCAATGGGCGGCGCACCTATGGCCACTCGATGATCATTGAGCCGTGGGGGCAGGTGGTGGCCTGTTGTGCCGAGGGGCGTGGTTTTGCGCTGGCAGAACTGCAGCGCGAACGGGTGCTGCAGAGTCGGCAGCGCATTCCCTGCCTGCAGCATCGCAAGTCTGTGATTGTCGGTGGGTGAACGTTTTTTCCCTTTGGTATGTATGGCTTGGCAAGATTGTGATATTTGGCAGGTTTGGCAGGTAATTCTACATTTTTTTTGCTTTACAATTGTGATGATATTTATAAAGATCATTCAATTTTGCTATCAGGATACCTCATTTCCACCACTGCAGGGGGAGTCTTGCCATGGATTTTACCGGCATGAGCATTGGACGCAAGTTGATATTGCTGTTCACTTCTCTGTTTATGCTTGCTATTTTTGTCTTGGGTTATCTGCATCTGAACGATGCGGTGGAGGCGTTTGAGCATCAAAAGGCATCGACGGCTTTGGCGGCGTTGGATGCTGGGCACGATGTACGGGTAGCGATGGGCAAGGCGTGGAAGGATGAGTTGATCTCTTCCGAGGCGTACACCCAGGCCAAGGAGTGCCGCAAGGCGGGTTCTGTCGAGGCGCGGTTGCAGTGTGCGCGGCAGACCAATCTGCACCGCACCATTCCGGTGATCCGCATGTTGGATGCGGTCAAGGCAGCGATGGAGCACAGTCGCATGGGGGTACGGGTATTCAAGCGTGACCGGCCTCGTGATCCAAAGGCGCAGGGCAGTGCCAGCGAACTGGCTTTGTTGGATGAGTTGAGCCGCAGTGGCAAGAAAGATTTGGCCCGGGCCGATACGGCCAGTGGCCAGTTTGTTTTTGTCCGTGAAATTCGCGCCGACGAGGGGTGTATGGAGTGTCACGGCAACAAGCAGAAGGTGGATTGGTTTGGTTTTGACCAAGAGGATTGGAAAGTGGATCAGCAGGTAGGGGCGATTATTCTCTCCTCGCCGTTGTCGGAGTTGTCGCAGGCCAAGAATGAGATTTTGTTGCAGATGTTGTTGGCGGCGGGTACGGTGTTTGTGATTGGCTTTTTGCTGTTTTCCGGCATGGTGCGCAAGTTGATTGTCGAACCGG
Organism: Magnetococcales bacterium; assembly: GCA_002753095.1. Lineage (GTDB taxonomy): Bacteria > Pseudomonadota > Magnetococcia > Magnetococcales > Magnetaquicoccaceae > Magnetaquicoccus. The sequence goes on along the minus strand of PDZU01000013.1, from coordinate 45,303 downwards.
TGCGGCAGATGGCTGGCAGTTTGACCGCCATGGCCAATGGTGATTTGACGGTGACGGTGTCGACGGGCGGCCAGGATGAGGTTGGGCAGATGGCGGCGGCCTTATCGCGCATGTCGGACAAGTTGCGCGAGGTGGTCAGCGAGGTGCATCATTCGGCGGCGTTGGTGGCGGATGGCAGTCAAAATTTGGTTGCCACGTCGCATGTGGTCTCGGAGGGGGCTTCCAATCAGGCGGCTTCCATTGAGGAGACCTCGGCGGCCATGGAGGAGATGACGGCCAACATTGCCACCAACACGGAGAATGCCACGGCGACCGAGCAGATTGCCATATCGGCCAATCGGGATGCGCAGGAGAGTGGTCAGGCGGTGGCCGAGGCGGTTGCGGCGATGAAGGAGATTGCTGGCAAAATTTCCAGCATTGAGGAGATTGCGCGGCAGACCAATTTGTTGGCGCTCAATGCGGCCATTGAGGCGGCGCGGGCGGGCGAGCATGGCAAGGGTTTTGCGGTGGTGGCGTCCGAGGTGCGCAAGTTGGCGGAGCGCAGTCAGACGGCGGCGGGTGAGATTACCCATTTGGCTGGGCACAGCAAGGTGGTGGCGGAAAAGGCGGGGACGCGTTTGGCCAATCTGGTACCGGACATTCAGCGCACGTCGGACTTGGTGCAGGAGATTGCCACTTCCAGTCGTGAGCAGGCGCAAGGGGCGATGCAGGTCAATCAGGCGATTCAGCAGTTGGATCAGGTGATTCAGCAGAATGCTGCGGCGTCTGGAGAGACGGCTTCGACTGCCGAGAAGTTATTGGAGCAAGCTGAGCAGTTGCGCAGTGCCATCTCATTCTTTCGGATGAGTAGATAACTAACACCATTTATTGCGGGGTCCAGGGGCGATCATCGCCCCTGGCGGGGTGCAGGGGCGGAGCCCATGCATGTAATGTGCGGCGTTTTACAGAAGCAAATGCGCAGCATTTGCGCACGCCGCACAGATTTGTGCCCCGCAGGGGCACGCTTTGGGAGGGCGGCAGCCCGACATGCACCGTGTTGCCAGAGTAACGACAGGAAAAAATCCAAATGCGATAGCCCTGCAATCGTGTTGACACGATGGGGATCTTTTGTTAACATGGCTTGCATCCGCCCCTGGCAGTACGCCGTGTCCCCACTAATCCTGGATACGGCCGAGCCCCTGGGGCTTTTTTTTTGGGCGAGGGAACGCCGCACATTTCAAGCATGGCTCCGCCCAATAAGCGTTGACCGAGCGGCAAAAACCCGTTCGATAGTGAAAAACTTTTTATAAGACGCAATGTTAAAAGTCGGGCGTCCGCCCTCCCAAAGAGTGCCCCTGCGGGGCACAGATTGGTGCGGCGTGCGCAAATGCTGCGCATTTGCTTCTTAAAAACGCCGCACATTACAAGCATGGCTCCGCCCTGCACCCGCCAGGGGCGATGATCGCCCCTGGACCCCGCAAAAATTTTTAAAGATTTAAAATCTTTGGAGTATGTTAACGCTTATGGGGCGGATGCCCGACTATTAACATTGCATATCATGATGAATTCTTTTCTGTCGAACAGGAGGTTGTTGTTTAGTTAATGTATGGGTAACGATGCAGTTAGATATTACATTCTTCAGTTGTCTTTGGGTTTGTGTCGGCAATATGAATAATTAAAATCATTATAACAGTATATTGAAGATTTTTTCAGTTTTTTAGATGCAGGTTTTAAATTTGTTGACTTTTGCGTGAGGTTGTGAGATATCAAGCAAAGTTTATTGTTCTCATGTCATGCGAGGGGGTTAAGATGCTTTTCATTACAAACAGAAAACTGACACTGATCAAAGGTTCGACAAGTTACCAAATGGTTTTGGATAATCCGGCTCTGGATCCTGATCCGCAGCCGGGTGATATGGTGACCATGGATCCAAATGACAACCGGATGACGCAATCGGTGCATTATTGTGAAACAACAGGCAACGCCAATGAATTCCACGTTGTGGGTAGTGAGGAGTTGTTGTCGCGATTGAAAGATAACGAAAGTGACAATGCCACTGCCACCAACCTTTTGCTCTACATTCATGGTTTCAACAATCTGCCCAGAGATGTTTTGAATCGGGCAAAAGAGTTGCAGTGGATGTGTGATAAACAGGCAGGGAACGCTAAGGAAAAAAGAGTTGAAGTCATCCCGATCATCTGGCCATGCGAAAGCACGACACCGCTTATCAAAAAATATTGGGATGATGAAGATACGGCCCAGATGTCAGGCCAGCAGAGTTTCAGCCGTCTTCTCGCTCGCTTCATGGATTGGCGCGCTGCACAGGAGCAAAAAAATACGCCCTGCTACAAACGGATCAACATTCTTTCCCACTCCATGGGCAATGCCGTTTTGATGTACACGCTGGGGCAATGGGCGCGCAGCAAAGGGGGCATTCCGCAACTGTTCCGTAACATCTTTATGATGTCCGCAGACATTCCCAACGAGGCTTTGGAAGATGGTGAACCTGGCGAGGCGATTCCAGATGCCGCCCGCAATGTTGTTGTCTACTATGCGGGCGATGATATGGCTATGACCGCCAGCAAAGTGGCCAATGTCAAGAATGGGCAGTTTACCCGCCGTTTAGGGCATACAGGCCCAGAACATATGGAAAAAACACCAAACAATGTCTATGCCCTGGATTGCGATGTTTTTAACAATAAAGCGGATGCCATCAAAGGTCACGCCTATTTCCTGGATTTCATGGGAGATGGTAACCCGACCCCTGCTTTCAAGAACATGTTTGTCACCATGACCTCTCCAGCAGGACATGTGGCAATGCCCGTAGACAGTAATGGCAGACGAGGGGTGCTGAAATAGTCGGGCAATATTCTCTGCGCCAGAGAGAAAATTCCTCGGTGTGTGGGCGATAAACCGTGACTTTTCGCAATCTTGTTCAAGCGACACGGTGTATGTCGGGCGTCCGCCCTCCCAAAGCGTGCCCCTGCGGGGCACAGATTGGTGCGGCGTGCGCAAATGCTGCGCATTTGCTTCTTAAAAACGCCGCACATTACAAGCAGGGTTCCACCCTGCACCCGCCAGGGGCGATGATCGCCCCTGGACCCCGCAAAAATTTTTAGAGATTTCAGATCTTTGGATCAGGTTAACGCTTGTGGGTCTCCGCCCTGCACCCGCCAGGGGCGATCATCGCCCCTGGACCCCGCAAAAATTTTTATAGATTTCAGAGTTTTGGAGTAAGAGATCATCTTCCCTTGACCCCATGATCTTTATCCAGGCTGTTGGTCTTTTTCTTCCCATTTTTTCATAAAGGCTTGCACCTTTTTGATAAAGGCGGGGAGCGCACGCACGGCGGCCAGTTGGCTCATGTTATCCCGATGGGCTTGACCATACCAGCCAGACCAAGTGCTGCCAGCAGGGACGCTGCCAGCTACACCGGTTGCCGCGCCAACACGGGCCCCACGACCAATGGTGACATGGGGGACCAGACCCGCTTGGCCAGCCAAAATCGCCCCATCTTCGATGCGACACGAACCCGCAATGCCAACCTGAGCAACAATCAGACAGTGACGACCAATCTCTACGTTGTGGGCGATCTGAACCAGATTGTCGATTTTTGTGCCGCTGCCAATGCGTGTGGCCCCAAAACGCGCCCGATCGATGGTGCTGTTGGCACCAATTTCTACATCATCTTCAATGATTACCGTGCCTAAGTGGGGAATTTTCTGGTGCCGCCCTTGCGCATATTCATAACCAAAACCATCAAAACCGATCACACTGTTGCTGCCGATGATGCAGCGTGCGCCAATGTGTACCCCCTGCTGGATGACCGCCCCGGCATGAATCACACTATCCGCCCCGATCACCACCTGCGCCTCAATGACCGCTTTGGCAGCAACGCAGACACCGGGCGCCAGTTGGGCACTGGGATCAATGCTGGCGCTGGGATGGATGCCAAGTACGTTCAACGTGTGGCGCCCCAGCAAAACACCAGTCGTGGCAATGTGCCACGCGGGGGTCGCCGTGACCAGATGGGCAATCTGAGCCTGCTGCAGCGGTTCTGCCAACTCGGCAGGAACCAAATAGGCGGCAGCCCGGACGGATCCCGCCAAAACCTTGTCCAGCCATTTGCGCTCGGTGATAAAAGAGAGATCCTCTCCTCCCGATCCATGCAGGGGGGCCACGTCGCTGAAATCGGCGTCCAGGGTGGGCAAACTCAAATGAAGATGATGGGCCAGTTCGGTCAATTGCATGGCTGTGCTCCTAAGTGATGGTTTTGCGATACTGTTTGGAATAGATGGCCACATGCGCAATCAGCCCCATGGAAAAGAGCAGGGTGATCATGGAACTGCCACCATAGCTGATCAAAGGGAGCGGAATGCCCACCACAGGCAAAAGCCCAATGACCATGCCAATGTTGATGATGACCTGAAAAGAAAAAAGGGCAATAAAACCCACAGCAGTGAGCAGGCCAAAACGGTGTTGCGCCGTGGCGGCAATCAACAGACCACGGGCAGTAATCAACAGATACAAAATCAATAAGACAACACAGCCGACAAAACCCCACTCTTCCGCCAGCACGGAAAAAATAAAATCCGTATGCCGCTCCGGAAGAAAATCCAGATGGCTTTGGCTGCCATTGAGAAAACCTTTACCCAGGAATCCCCCGGATCCAACAGCAATTTTGGATTGGATAATGTGGTAGCCGGAACCAAGCGGATCCTTCTCCGGGAAAAACAGAGTATAGACCCGCAGGCGTTGGTAGTCATGCATGGCGTTCCAGGCCACGGGGAGAGCGGCAGCCAGCAGAGCAAACGAGACGGTGATCATCTTCCAGGAGAGTCCGGCAATCACGATCACCACCATGCCCACCGTGGCAATGATCATGGCAGTGCCCAGGTCGGGCTGCTTGAGAATCAGCACAACCGGGCAGATGATCAAAAGCAAAGGGATGGCCAAATCACGCAGGCCAAAACCAGCCACAACCGTTCGGTCATGGTAGTAACGGGCAACAGCCAGGACCATGGTGACCTTCATTAATTCAGAAGGTTGCAGGCGCATGAAGCCGATGTCGAGCCAGCGCCGTGCCCCCATGCTGATGCTGCCGAAAAGAAAGACGGCAATCAGCAAGACCAGCGAAAAACCATAAGCCAGATAGGCATAACGGCGATAGATCCGTTCGTTGCCAAGCACGGCCACAGCAAAAAGGAGCACCAAGCCAAGAGCGAAACGACCGGCTTGGCGCAGCAGGTATTGGGTGTTGTTGCTGTCTGGCTGGGTCAAATGACTGCCTGCCGCCGAATAGAGCACCACCAGTCCCAGCAGAGAGGTGAGGGTCAGCAGAAAAATCAGGCTCCAGGGAAAACGCTGCCAGCGCTCTTTCCAGCCTAGGGTGGTGGAGCCATCGACGCTCAAGACCCCCTCAACCGGATTGCGGTTTTTTTGCTCCGGGTCGGCGGGGTGAATCGGCGGTTCGGTAACCGGGTTATGGGGTGTCAGGGCAGGCCGCATGGTCAGTGTCGGGTATCAAGGGTTGGAATCGACTTCGTCTGGGGGTTCTTCGGCCAATTCATCATCCGGGTTGGGGATGATGGGGTTGTTGCCGGGCAAATGGGGCACAGGGACAGTTTCACCCCGTTGCTTGGCAAAGTAAAGATCCATGACCCGTTTGGCAACGGGCGCTGCATTGGTGCCGCCCCCCCCACCGTGTTCGACGATAACCGCAACGGCGATTTCGGGTTGTTGCGCCGGAGCGTAGGCGACGAACATGGCATGGTCCATCAGGCGGCGATTGGTGGTCTTCAGCACGGATCCAGACTGTGTGCGGCGATGACGCGCCACCTGCGATGTGCCGGTCTTGCCAGCCATGCGCACGCCATTCAGTTTGGCGGTGCGGGCCGTGCCCAGAACACCATGCACCACCTCTTCCAGTCCAGTGTGGATCAAGGCCACATGTTCCGGGCGAAAATGGTTATGCCACAAGGGGGTGATACCCGCAGGGCCCGGCTTCTGCCCAGGGGTGACGGCCAACGGTGCCTGCTCAGGCTTGACCAAAAACGGTCGATAAACAGCCCCACCATTGGCAATGGCCGAGATCATCACCGCCAATTGCATGGGGGTAGAGAGGGTATAGCCTTGACCAATGGCGGTGATCAGGGTTTCGCCAGGATACCAGCCGGCCTTGTGGGTGGACCGCTTCCAGGCCCGTGACGGAATCAAACCTGCCCTCTCCCCCTCCAAAGCAATGCCGGTCAAGGTGCCCAGCCCCATGCGCAAGGCCTGTTGGTGGATGGCATCAATGCCAATCCGCTCGGCCAGTTCGTAAAAAAAGACGTCACAGGATTGGGAAATGGCCTGCGTCAGGTTGACGGTGCCGTGGCCGTGCAGTCTCCAGCAATAAAAACGATGACCCTGCCGGGTGGTATAGCCGGGACAGTAGAAGGTGTCATGCTCACTGAGTTTGCCCAAACGCAAGGCCGCAAAAACCACCACCATCTTGAAGGTGGAACCGGGGGGGTATTGGCCCTGAATGGCTTTGTTGGTCAGGGGGCGGTTGGGATCCTGGGTCAGTTGCCGCCACTCGTCCGGCAGAAAACCGTTGACGAACTGATTGGGATTATAGCTGGGTTGGCTGGCCATGACCAGCAACTCCCCAGAGTGGGGGCGCATGATCACCATGGCACCCGTACCGCCGGAAGATTCCGCCAAAGCCCGTTCCGCCTCCTGCTGCAGATCCATATCCAGCGTCAAGGCAATATCCTGTCCGGGGCGGGGCGGTGTACGGCGCAACTCGCGCACCTGTCGACCATAGGCGTTGACTTCAATTTCGCGCAGGCCATCCATGCCACGCAGTTTGCTCTCCATGGCCCGTTCCACACCGGATTTGCCCAACAGGTCGCCAGGGCGAAAATCAATATCCTGAAAACGGGCCTGATCCTTTGCGGTTACCTCACCCAGATAGCCGATGGCGTGGGAGGCCAACGTCGCCGTGCGGTAGTAGCGCTGTGGCTGCACCTCGATGGTTACCCCAGGCAGTTCGTGGATGCGGGTTTCAATCAGACTGACCTCTTCCCAGGTGAGATGGGTCTTGACGGTCAGGGGCAGAAAAGCCCGCTGTCGACTGGCCTGTTTGAGCACAGTCTGAATCTCTTTGTCATCCAACTGCAGCAGTGGTTTTAACGACTCCAGCAGGCGGGCCAGTCCGCTGCGGTCCCGTGGCGAACGGCGTAGATGCTGGCTGGCCAGTTCGGGAATGGCTACCAACTGATAATCGGGCAGATTTTCTACCAACAAAACCCCGTTACGGTCAAAAATGCGGCCTCGCGAAGCAGAGAGCAGTTGCAGGCTGATGCGATTGTCATCGGCCATATCGCGAAAGGTGCCGCTCTTGAGCAGTTGCAGGTAGAAAAGACGACTGGTCAGAGCCGAAAAAAGCAGCGTAATGCCACCGCCCAGAACCAGGAGACGGCGGCGGGCATCCACTTGAAACGTCTTCGGCTTCTCATCAAACATGGATCACCAACGCTCCTGCTTGGCCAAGGGAAGAGACTTAGACATTTTCCAACCAGCCATGATGAATGTAGATCAACAGCGAGGCCCACAGCGGAGCAATCAACACAGTGGCCACAGGGCGGCCCAACAGCATCGGCCAATGGGCCTCATAGCCCTTGATCACGCTCATGACCATCCATTGCAGAGTGGCATCCAACAGAGAGAGCAACAGAATGCCAAACAGCACATGCAAAAAACTCATGGAACGTAAACGCCGGCCAAAACGGCCAATCAATAGCAATAAAATCAGTTTGCTGAAGGCATTCAGGCCCAGTTGGGTGCCACTCAATAGATCCACCAGCAAACCAATGGCAAAAACCAACGGGATGGTACACAGATCCGGGCGGTACAGACGCCAATAACTCAGGCTGATCAGTAGCATATCCGGGCGCAGCACAGACCATGCCGCCAACGGGATGAAACTCTCCTGAATGGCCACCGCCAGTAACAACGTCAGGGCAGGGATCCAGGCGATCAACAGCGAGGCAAGCACAAGGGCCTCTGGGGGAGGGGTGAGTGGTGGAGCCCTGGCGGTATGATCGGTGCTTTCTCGCAATGGCGCTGAGTTGGTGGTGCTTTCTCGCAATGGCGTTCAGGTGACAACCGCCAGGGGAGAGAATCTCCCCTGGATCCCATGCCCGTTTTCAGGACACTCATCGGCGTTGCATCAATTGCTACGCGGGCGGACAGAGGGGACGGACGGTGTCTTGTGGCCATTTTGGGTCTGGGTTTGGGTGGTCGAAGAGGAGGGGTTGCTCTCCTGGGGAGCAACTGACTCTTCAACCGGATCAAGCAACAGACGTACCTCCTCCACCCGGTCAAAATCAACCAAAGGCTTGACACTGATCAGATGGAACATGCCCGTCTCTTCCGTGGCGGCGATGGCATGAATCCGCCCTACCGGGATACCTTTCGGGAAAACGCCACCAATGCCAGAGGTGACCACCAGATCGCCGGGCTTGATGTCCGCCCCCTTGGCGACAAATTCCATCTCCAACAAAGGCTTGTTGCGCCCAGAAACAATGGCGCGGACACGGGAGCGCTGCACCATCACCGGAATGCGCGAGTTCAAGTCCGGCAAGGCCAGGATCAAGGCACTATGGGGCGAGCTCTGCACGATGCGGCCCAGCAGGCCACCACCTGCCTTGGCGCTGATGCCCAGCACAATGGTATCCGTGCCAACCCCATCCTCCTGCCCAGCATCAATGAGAAAAGAGCGGGCAAAAGCAGAGGAAGAGTTGCCGATAATCCGCGCCACCAACTCCTGCGCAGAGTGCGCTGGGCGCATGCCCAACAGCAGACGCAACCGCTGATTTTCCAGGGAAAGCTCCTCCAGACGCACCGCCAGAGAGTGCATGCGGTCCAACTCCAGCTTTAATTTGTGGTTTTCCTGTTCGATATGCTGCATGCCCTGGATGCGGTCGGCCAGAGAGTGGGTGGCCACAATGGGATTCTGCAGCAGGCGCAGTAACGGGGAAACCCCCTCCATGGCCCACTCCTGCAGCAGTTCGCGACTGTGTTGCAGCAGAGGGTTGGCCGGAAAATGGGGGGAGAAGGTAAGCAGCAGCACGGTGGCCAGCAGGGCAAGGCTGACCAGCAGGAGTTGGCGTGGCGGATGTTTCAGGAGAATCACGCCAAGCCCCGCAGAACGCCGTGCCCAACCCCGCTCAGGGGGTAGGCCGTGCCGGAGAGTGATGCCGCGTACAGCGGGGGCATGCTCAGCGATCCATGAGGATGTCGGACATGGTATCCAGCTCTTCCAAGGCCCGTCCAGAGCCGAGGGCGACGCAAGAAAGGGGGTCGTCCGCAACGATGACCGGCAAGCCGGTCTGTTGGGCGATCAATTTATCCAGACCACGGACCAAAGCACCACCACCGGTCATGACGATCCCCCGATCCACAATGTCGGCGGCCAGTTCTGGCGGAATCTGTTCCAGGGCAAGGCGGATGCCGTCCACGATGGCGTTGATCGGATCGGACATGGCATCCACCACCTCTGGATTGGTGATGACCTGATGTTTCGGCACCCCATGCACCATGTCGCGCCCTTTGACGCCCACCTCCAACGCGTCGGGCAGGGGCAACGCCGAGCCAATTTGGATTTTGATGTTTTCGGCGGTGCCTTCCCCGATCATCAAGGAGTATTTGCGCCGCACATGGTTGATGATCGACTCATCCATCTTGTCGCCGCCAATGCGCAACGAGCGCGAGTAGACGATACCGCCCAGAGAGAGGATGGCAATCTCGGTGGTGCCACCGCCAATGTCGATCACCATGGAGCCGCTGGCCGTGGTGACCGGCAGCCCAGCCCCGATGGCGGCAGCCATGGGCTCTTCAATGAGATAGACCTCGCGCGCGCCAGCATTTTCCGCCGAGACGCGAATGGCATGACGCTCCACAGAGGTGGCCCCACAGGGTACACAAACAATAATGCGCGGCGAATAGAACAGGCGCCGCCGATGCACGCGAGAGATAAAATGCTTCAGCATGGCCTCGGTAATGGTCAGATCGGCGATGACACCGTCACGCATGGGCCGAATGGCCTTGATGTTGCCAGGCGTGCGGCCTAACATGCGCTTGGCTTCGTTGCCCACGGCCAGCACTTTGCGGGTGCCACGGGAGTTTTCGTGGATGGCGACCACCGAAGGTTCGGAGAGCATAATCCCTTTGCCCCGCACATAGACCAGGGTATTGGCCGTACCCAGATCGATGGCCATATCGGTGGAGAACATTCCGAACAATTTGCTGAACATGAGTCGTATTGCCTCAAAGGTTGCCTTGCTGTAGAGTGGGCCTGGGTTGCGAGAATCCCGACGTACTCTTAAAACCCAACAAAGTTATCATGTAAAAGGTTGCTTCAGCAAGGTTGCTGAAAGCAAGCCCAGTGGGGTAAACCGCCCAGAATTCAATTTGGCTCTGGCAAACTGCGGGTTTGGCCGCTTGCCAAAGTCCCGGCGTGTGGGAACGGAACGTGCGTATTTTCAAAAAAACCGATTTATTGGACGTGGAGACGCTGGATCGTCAATTGGCCGATTTGTGTGCCACCGCAACCGCCGGAACAGAGAGCAATCTCGCGGCGACGGGGGCTGGCACAGGGACGGACAATCGACGGCAGCAGTTCCTGGCGCTGTTGAAAGAGGCGTTGGCAACGGGTCGTCAACGTCTGCATCAAAACCATCTGGATGGCGCCTCCGGTCAGCAGGTGGCAATGGGGCATGCCTTCTTGATGGATATTCTGTTGCAGCGTCTCTATCGGTATATCCACGATGGCCGGGAGAATGGCAAAGGTACCTTCAGCGTCATCGCCACCGGCGGATACGGGCGGGGCGAACTGGCCCCCTTTTCCGATATCGACCTGTTGTTCTTGTTGCCGAACGAACTAACCTTTGTCAGGTCCAAAAAGGATGTCAACACTTTTCGGCCTGTCAAGGGGGGTACGCCTCACCCGGCTCAAGCAGCGCAAGGGTCACCACAGGACCAGATTTCCCAACGGGTGGAGCGCATGCTCTACTGCCTGTGGGATCTGAATCTGGATGTTGGCCATGCAGTACGCACTGTGCAGGAATGTGTGCAACTTGCACGCCAAGATGTGGAAATTCGTACCTCTATGCTGGAGTCGCGCTTCTTGAGTGGGGATCCGGCTCTGTTCAAATCCTACTATGACACCTTGTTTGCCAAGGTGTTGGAACGGGGGCCAGAGGCGTTTTTGCGTGCCAAATTGGTCGAACAGAGCAAGCGGCATGAGCGCTTTGGCAATTCCCTGTTCTATCTGGAGCCAAACGTCAAAGAAAATCCGGGCGGCATGCGCGATTTGCAAACGTTCTCCTGGATCTCCAAATATCGTTATCACGTGCATCGGGTGCGGGACTTGATCCCCAAGGGGTTGATTACCGAAGATGAGTATCGCACCTTTGTCCGTTGTCAATCCTTCCTGAAACGTGTCCGCAACGCGCTTCACTATCGGGCCGGGCGCCGTGATGATCGGCTGACATTTCAACATCAATTGGATATTGCAGCAGAATTCGGTTACAGAGACCGTCCGGGTATGCGCGGTGTGGAACAGTTCATGCGCCGTTATTATCAGGTCTCCCGGCAGGTGAGTAACCTCTCCTGGATCTTTTTGCGCAAGTATCAGGAGGAGTATCGTTCCCTGTACTGGTGGAATCGGCGTGCCTTGGAGGACTGTTTCCATCTGCATGGTGACAAGGTGGTGGTGACCGATCCAGAGGCGTTTCGTCAGGATCCGGTGCGCATCATGCGCCTGTTTGAGGTGGCGCAGCGCCATTTGAAGTCGATTCATCCCGATACCTTGCGCTTGGTCAGCAAGGATTTACGTCTGGTCAATCAGCAGTTTCGCCGCAATCCAGAGGTATCGGCCCTGTTCATCAAGATGTTGAACGGTGAGCGGGCGGTGGCCTGGGTGTTGCGGCGCATGAGCATGAGTGGCGTGCTGGGGCGTTTCCTGCCGGAATTTGGCCGTATTATCGGCCAACCGCAACACGATCTGTTTCACATTTACACCGTGGACGAGCACACCATTCTGGCGGTGGAGGCGCTGCGGCACATCAAATCAGGGCAGTTCAGCAACGAGTTGCCCATTTGCACCGCCTTGATGGGACAGTTGGATTTTTACGAGCGGGGTTCGATGATGCTCTATCTGGCGGTTTTGCTGCATGATATCGCCAAGGGGCGTGGTGGGGATCATCAACTGAAGGGGGCCATGATTGCCCAGCAGGTCTGTGCCCGTCTGGGTTTGAGTGATGCAGAGGGCGGCATGATCTGTTGGTTGGTGGGGCGCCATCTGGATATGTCGCGCACGGCTTTTCGGCGTGATCTGTCCGACCCCAATACCATCCAGGCTTTTGCCCGCCAGGTTGGTACGCAGCGGCGCTTGGAATTCTTGCTGCTGTTAACGGTGGCCGATATTCGGGCCGTGGGCCCCAATGCCTGGAGCTCCTGGAAAGCAGAGTTGTTGCGCCGTTTGTACACGGTGACCGCCAGTGCCCTGATTCGGGGCGCCTTCCAGCAGGAGGAGTTGGTGCGGCAGGCTGAACAGCAAAAACAGGCCGTTCTGGCCGTTCTGGCTGGTCACAAAAATGTGGCGGCCCATCGTGTGCGCAGCCATTTGGATCGCTTTGATGATCCCTACTTCATCCACTATGAACCGGAGGCAATCGCCCGCCATGCGCTGGCTTTAATGGGGCGGGAGGAGGAGTCGGTGGCCATCATTCTTCTGGCCAATCCGGGGTCGGATACCTCGGAGTTATTGATCCATACGCGCGATCAGTCGGGGTTGATGTCACGCATTTCCGGCGCTCTGGCCGTGGAGGGTGTCAATATCCTGTCTGCCGATATTGTGACTACCAAGGATGGCATGGCGTTGGACTGTTTCGTGGTACAAAATTCGGTGGGCAAGGCGTTGGAGAATAAGGGGCATATCCAGCGCTTGGAGCAACGTCTGCAACAATTCCTGTTGGATCCGCAACGTCCGCAGCCGGTCTTGCCGCCCAATGAGACCGATCTGCATCGGCAGCGCACCTTCCGGGTGCCGTTCCATGTGGAGGTGGATGACAGTGTGGATAATTTTACCATCCTGGAGATCACCTCGCTGGATCGGGTGGGTTTGTTGTTCATGATCACCCGCGAGATGGAACTGCATGGCATCCAGATTCGCACGGCCAAAATTGCCACCTATGGCGAACGGGCGGTGGATGTGTTCTACGTGCGCGACCTGTACGGCTTGAAACTGACGCCGCAAAAAGTGGAGAGTTTTACCCGCAGTGTGCGCCAGGTGGTGGAGGCCATGGGTGGGGAAGAGTAGTCGACTAGAAAAAAGTGGCAATTGTGCAAAGAAAGAGGAAACTCTTGACGACTGCGTGGGTCCAATCCTTTGCATGGTGGTGTGTGGTGTTTGTTTTTCTCTCGGAATTTAATGAGGAGTGGCCCGGATGAAAGCCAATGTCGGTGGGATTGATCGCATTTTACGCATTGTTGTCGGTGTTTTGCTGTTATCGCAGGTCTTCGTTGGCTTGAATACCCCCTGGGGATGGGTGGGCCTGGTGCCGATTATCACCGGTGCGCTGCGTTTTTGTCCGTTTTATCCTTTGTTGGGGATCTGTACCTGTTCCACCGCCCAGGAGTAGTCGTTGTATAAACTTCTGCACCCGCCAGGGGCGATCATCGCCCCTGGCGGGTGCAGGGCAGCGCCCCATAAGCGTTAACCGAACGGCGAACACCCGTTTGATAGTAAAAGACTTCTTATCATACGCAATGTTAAAAGTCGGGCGTCCGCCCTCCAGAAGCGTGCCCCTGCGGGGCACAGATTGTGGCGCGCTGCGCAGATTTACTGCGTAAATCTGCTTCGGTAAAAGCGCGCCAGATAAAAAGATAAAAGATTAAAATCAAAAGATAAATTCCCAGGGCTCCGCCCTGGACCCGCCAGGGGGATAATCCCCCTGGACCCCTGAATGGTTTGAACTGTGAGGGTGGGGGCGGGCTACCGATTTCCTGGGAGATAATCCTGTAACGCTTTACAATGAAAACCAAACTCCCGTAAAGCCTCCATGGCAGCAACCGCAGCACGCATGCCAGCCGCCGTGGTGAAATAAGGAATGCGACTCATCAAGGCCGTGCGACGGATGGAAAAAGAGTCAGCAATGGCTTGCTTGCCATGCGTGGTGTTGAAAACCAACTGGATCTCTCCGTTCTTCATGCGATCAACAATGTCCGGGCGATCTTCCCCAACCTTGTTGGCCCGCGTGACCGGAATATCTTGACCCCGTAACCACTCGGCAGTGCCACGCGTGGCACACAAACGAAAACCAAGCGCCAATAACTGCCGAGCCGGCTGAGTGATCAACGGCTTGTCCTCATCCTTGACCGAAATAAAAACCAAACCCTTGTCACTGGCTTGGCGCGGCAGCAAAGTGCCAGCACTCTCCTGAGCCTTAGCAAACGCCAAACCAAAATTGTCCGCTAGTCCCATTACCTCGCCAGTGGATTTCATCTCCGGTCCCAAAATGGTGTCTACCCCCGGAAATTTTTCAAAGGGAAAAACCGCCTCCTTGACCGCTATATGGGGCAACTTGGGGATGGAAGAAAGCCCAAGTTGGGCCAAAGTCTCACCCGCCATAATCCGCGCCGCCATCTTGGCCAACGGCACACCAGTGGCCTTGGAAACAAAAGGTACCGTGCGGGAGGCGCGAGGGTTGACCTCCAAAATGTAAACCGTCTCCTGCTGGATGGCAAACTGCACATTCATCAAACCAACTACATGCAGCGCCTTGGCCAGCTGAATGGTCTGTTGCTCAATGGTGTCAATCAGTTGCTGGTTGACCGAATAGGGGGGCAACGAACAGGCCGAGTCCCCAGAATGAACCCCCGCCTCCTCAATGTGCTCCATGATGCCGCCCACCACCACATGCGCACCGTCGGCAACACAATCCACATCAATTTCAATGGCGTTGTTGAGAAAATGGTCCAAAAGTACCGGATGGTCTGGAGAAGCCCGCACGGCAGTGCGCATGTAACGCTCCAGATCACTCTGATCATGCACTACCTCCATGGCCCGCCCGCCCAATACATACGAGGGACGCACCACCACCGGATAACCAACCTCAGTGGCAATGTGTACCGCCTCCTCCGCCGAACGGGCAATGCCGTTGCGCGGTTGGCGCAACCGCAGTTGGTGCAACAGTTGCTGAAAACGCTCCCGATCTTCGGCAATATCAATGGCATCCGGGGTGGTGCCAATGATCGGTGCCCCCGCAGCCTCCAAGGCCTTGGCCAACTTGAGCGGCGTCTGCCCACCCAACTGTACAATAATCCCCGCCGGTCGCTCAACCGCCACAATGGCCATCACATCCTCAAAAGTGAGCGGCTCAAAATAAAGACGGTCGGACGTGTCATAGTCGGTAGAGACAGTCTCCGGGTTACAGTTGACCATGATGGTCTCATAACCCGCCTCACGCAAAGCAAAAGCCGCGTGGACACAACAATAGTCAAACTCAATACCCTGGCCAATGCGGTTGGGGCCGCCACCCAGAATCATGATCTTCTTGCGGTCAGTGGGGCGCGCCTCACACTGGCTTTCATAGGTGGAATACAGATAGGCCGTCTGCGATGGAAACTCCGCCGCACAGGTATCCACCCGCTTGTAAACCGGCAAAATACCCTGCACGCGGCGGGCAGCAAATACCTCTGTCGCCCCACAGCCCAATAACTGGCCCAAACGACGGTCCGAAAATCCCATCTCCTTCAAGGTGCGCAAATGGCGCGGTGTCAGCGCCGCCAACGTCATCTGCTGCAGCGCCTGTTCCGCCTCAATCAATTGCGCCATCTGGTCAATAAACCAGGGATCAATGGCACTCGATTGCTGGATCCAGGAGAGCGATTTGCCCAGACGCAGGGCATCCGCAACATAGAGAATGCGATCCGGGCCGGCGTGGCGCAACGCCTTCTCCAAAGCAGTATCCGCCTGCTGCGGAGTCAGATAGCTTTCCGGTCTGAAAATGGGATTCAATCCATCCAGACCAGTCTCCA
This sequence comes from Magnetococcales bacterium, assembly GCA_002753095.1. Classification (GTDB taxonomy): domain Bacteria; phylum Pseudomonadota; class Magnetococcia; order Magnetococcales; family Magnetaquicoccaceae; genus Magnetaquicoccus. The sequence goes on along the minus strand of PDZU01000013.1, from coordinate 29,235 downwards.
TGGAACGCAAGGCTTTTTGCAGAGACTCCTTGAAAGTGCGGCCAATGGCCATGGCCTCACCCACCGATTTCATCTGCGTGGTCAACAACGGTTCAGCCAGAGGAAATTTCTCAAAGGTAAAACGGGGAATCTTGGTGACTACATAGTCGATGGTCGGCTCGAAAGAGGCCGGCGTGATGCCAGTAATATCATTCATGATCTCCGGCAGCGTATAGCCGATGGCCAACTTGGCGGCTACCTTGGCAATGGGAAAACCCGTCGCCTTGGAGGCCAACGCCGAAGAGCGCGAAACCCTGGGGTTCATCTCGATGACGATCATCCGCCCACTGCAAGGCTGTACGGCAAACTGCACGTTGGAACCACCCGTGTCTACCCCAATCTCACGCAGGATGGCGATGGAGGCATCGCGCATCTCCTGGTACTCTTTGTCGGTGAGCGTCTGGGCCGGGGCCACCGTGATAGAGTCACCAGTGTGTATCCCCATGGGATCAAAATTTTCGATGGAACAGATGATGATGGCGTTATCTTCCCGATCACGCACCACCTCCATCTCGTACTCTTTCCAGCCGAGCAGAGACTCCTCAATCAATACCTCACAGGTGGGCGAGGCCGCCAAACCTCGCCGAATGATGCCCTCAAACTCCTCCCGATTGTAGGCAACACCACCGCCAGTGCCGCCCAAGGTAAAACTGGGCCGGATGATCAGTGGAAAGCCGATCTCTTGTTGTACCCGCAAAGCCTCTTCCCAGGAGTGGGCAAAACCAGAACGGGGTAGCGCCAAACCAATGCGCTGCATGGCCGATTTGAACTGGATGCGATCTTCCGCCTTGGCAATGGCCGCACGCGAAGCACCAATCAACTCCACATTATAGTAGGCAAGGATCCCCTTGTCGGCCAACGCCATGGCAATGTTGAGCGCAGTTTGGCCGCCCATGGTGGGCAGAATGGCATCCGGTCGCTCTTTGGCGATAATGTTGCTGACGGCTTCAACGGTGATGGGCTCGACGTAGGTACGGTGCGCCAGATCAGGGTCGGTCATGATGGTGGCTGGATTGGAGTTGACCAGCACCACTTCATACCCCTCCTGCTTGAGGGCTTTACATGCCTGAGCCCCCGAATAGTCAAATTCGCAGGCTTGTCCGATAATAATGGGGCCAGCGCCGATAATCAGGATCTTGTTCAGGTCAGTGCGTTTGGGCATGTAGCAAGGCTTCTGTGACGAAAGGGTGAGGAGAATCTCTCCGGTGTGATGCGAATCCGCCTGACTGGTAAATATAGCCCTTTTGGGTTGGCAAAGTCAATGTGTGGGGCAGGACAATCCAGGGCAATCGCATTTAAATTTTTCCTGACCATCGTGATTCAAGCAACACAGTGCATGTCGGGCATCCGTTCCCAAAACATGCCCCTGCGCACGTGGTTGGCGCACTGCTCACTCTCCCTTTTGGACCCAGGCAATCCACTCGCCGCGCCCCTGTGGGCGCAGGTCGAGCAGAGTATGACCGTTGATGCGGCACCAGGCCGGCAGATCCTGCTCAATGCCGGGATCACTGGCCAGAATGGCCAGAATGGCCCCAGTGGGCAGGGGGCGCAACGCCTGCTCAGTGCGCAGAATGGGCATCGGGCAGAGCAGACGCCGGGCATCCAGGGTGTGGTCACTCTCCGGGGGATGGGGGGCGGTCTCGGTCATCAGATGTACCAGGACTCGGGGATCTCCTCGGCGGGCAGAGGAGCAACCTGGCGCAACGCTTCCTGGCCTTGGTGTGCGATACGGATGGTGACCTGCGGACTGTGGCGCCCCTGGCCAAAACGGGCGGTGAGACGACAGGCCAAGGTGAGGTCGCTGTCAGAGGGGGTTCCTTCCACCAGCATGACCGGACCGGGGATCCCCTCCGCCTGCAACAGCCAGCGCTGGGCACGAAAGCCGGAGAGAAAATTGTTTTCCGTCTCATCCCGACCAACGATCACCTTAAAATGGGGGGCGGGCCGCAGATGTCTGCCGGCTTTCAGGAGCAGAATGTCATCCATGGTGTACTGCCGTTCGCCCCGACTGTGCCAGAGATCCTGCAGCTTGCGGGAGTAGTTGGCATCGGTGAGAAAACAGCAACCCCCGGCAGGGCTGGGATAGTCCAGTAGTCCCATCTGTTGCGCCAGCTCCATCTGTGCCCGGCGGCCTCGGCCATGAAATCCTTTGAGTTGCTTGCGGTCTACCCAGCCCAGTTTTTCCGGTTCGGTGCTTTTAAGGCGTTGGGCGCAGAGTGGGCGAAGCAGCCAGCCTTCCACCCCGGCAGCCCGTTCGATGTGGGGCAAATTTTCCCGGCGTTGGCTCATGGGACGCTGCCCGATCACCTCTCCGGTGAAGAGAAAATGAAAGCCCAGCGCCTCTTTCAGTTGCCAAGCCTTGCGCACCATAAAAATTTTGCAGTCCAGACAGGGATTCAGGTTGCTGCCGTAACCATGCTTGGGATCGGTGACGATACGGACATAATCCTCGGCAATATCGACCATGTGCAGCTTGATGCCCAGCAGTTGCGCCGCATGCAGGGCATCATGCCGGGGTGGTTTGGCGTTGGGTTCCGGGTTGCGCATGGCACTGGTATGGCCTTGGATGCAGAAGCCGGTATGAAAGTTGACACAGGCTACATGGATGCCTTGATCCATGAGCAGACGGGCGGCCAGCATGCTGTCCAGGCCGCCGGAGAGCAATCCAAGAGCGGAAATAGGGGTTTGATGTGCCATGGTGACAACAGTCCTGGTTAGGGTCAGCCGAGATAACCTTCTTGCAGGAGGCGGGCGGCCTCCGGGGCGTGATAGGTGAGAATCAGGTCGGCGCCAGCCCGTTTGAAGGCGGTAAGATTTTCCATGATCACCCGTTTTTCATCGATCCAACCGTGCGCGGCGGCGGCTTTGACCATGGCATATTCCCCGCTGACATTATAGACGGCCAGGGGCAGGTCGCACCGTTCGCGCAGGTCGCGCAGGATATCCAGGTAGGCAAGACCGGGTTTGACCATCAGCATATCGGCGCCCTGGGCGATGTCGAGGCTTGCTTCCCGCAGTGCTTCGCGGCGATTGGCCGGATCCATCTGGTAGCTGCGTCGGTCGCCGAAGGTGGGGGTGCTTTCGGCGGCATCGCGGAAAGGGCCGTAGTAGGCAGAGGCATATTTGACGGCGTAGGAGAGGATGGGGATATGAGAAAAACTCTGTTGGTCCAAGGCGTTGCGAATGGCCGCGACCATGCCATCCATCATGCCTGAGGGGGCAACCATATCGACGCCGGCTGCGGCGTAGGAGCAGGCTGCCGCACCGAGTAGGGCGAGGGTGGCGTCGTTGTCGACCTCTTGTTCATTTTGGAACGGTTGCGGGTTGTTGCGCAACACGCCGCAGTGGCCGTGATCGGTATATTCGCAGTAGCAGAGGTCGGCGATGACATAGAGATCGGGCAGAGATTTTTTGATGGCTCGGATCGCTTGTTGAATGATACCATCGGGGTTGCGGGCGTCGGAGCCGCTGGGATCCTTATCCTTGACTTCCGGTATGCCAAACAGGATGATGGCTGGAATGCCTAGGTTTTGTGACTGGCTGGCGACGCGGATGGCTTCATCGATGGAGAGTTGCGCCACGCCGGGCATGGAGGGCACCGGGTTACGGATGCCCTGGCCTGGGACGATAAAGAGGGGGTGTACCAGGTCGGCTGGTTGGAGGGCATGTTCGCGCACCATACGACGGATGGCGCTATTTTGCCGTAGGCGGCGGGGGCGATGAAGCAGGGCAGAGTCGGTCATGGTCGGTAACGGTATCGATCGGGCAGAGTGGGGTGAGTGATGGGCACGCCTACCGGCAACCGGAGAATCGCTGGTGCTGTTCTGGATTGCGGGAAAGGGTGCTGGACGAAAGTGTGCAGTCTAACCTAGAATGGCTTCCTGGGGAAGTTGTGCAGGTGATCCGCCTTGTCCGGTTGGGGGTCGGGTTAAAGGTAACATATAACCGTATCACGGAAAGATCGATCAAATGGCAGAAAAAATTGGGGAACATCTGCTGGCGGTGGGGCGGAGCAACGTGGGTTGTGTCAGGCCGCTTAATGAGGACAGTTTTCACATTGATAGCGGTACGGGGTTGTTGATCCTGGCGGATGGCATGGGTGGTCATGATGCCGGGGAGGTTGCCAGTGCCCATGTGGTTCTGGAGGTGACGGAGCGGGTACGGCAATTCATGGACACCTCGCCAGATCTTCTGCCGGAAGAGAGGGGGGGAGCGGTCGGTGATTTGGAGGGGGATCTGCAGGAGCAGGCGACCTTGGATGATTTACCCAATCCGGTATTGATGGTGGTACGGGAGGCGTTGTTGGCGGTGAATGCGGATTTAAACCGCATCAACCGGGAGCGGGGCCATGCGGAGGATTCCGGGATGGGGTCGACGGTGGTTGGTTTATGGTCACCGCCTAAAACTGCACATCCGGTTGTTTTTCACGTAGGGGATAGTCGTTTATATCTGTACCAGGGGGGGCGGTTGCAGCAGAGGACGCGGGACCACTCTTTGTACCAGCAATGGTTGAGTTTTGGCGGCAAGGGGATGCCGCCACCACAAAACATCCTGTTGCAGGCAATTGGTCCGTCGCGGATTGTGACACCGGATGTGCAGTTTTTACCTGTTTCGGCTGGGGATACGGTTCTGCTCTGTTCGGACGGTCTGACTGGCATGGTCACGGAGGAGGCCATTCAGGGGGTGTTGTCGGAGTTGACGTCCGATAATTTGGACAGTCTGTGCGATCGATTGATCACCATGGCCCGTGATGGTGGCGGGCGGGATAATGTGACGGTGATTCTGGGCCATTTTATTTGAGGGTAGGCGTGCAGCCGTACTGTTTGGGTGGTTTGAGAGAACGCAGGTAAGGAGAGCATCATGAGAGAGAATCACCAGTTGGCGATAATGTTTGCCGACATTGCCGGGAGTACCAAGTTGTATGAGACGATTGGCAACGAGAAGGCGAGGGAGGTGACTTCCCGTTGTATTGCCTATTTGTCGGAGGTGACGGCGGAGTTCAAGGGTCGGGTAGTCAAGACCATTGGCGACGAGGTGATGTGTACGTTCCCCTCGGCGGACGATGCGGCGCGGGCGGCGGTGCGTATGCAGGAGACGGTTTCGGAGAACTCTTCCCAGTTGGGCAGTTTACATATTCGGGTTGGGTTTCATTTTGGTGAGGTAATTTTGGAGAATGGGGATGTTTTTGGTGATGCGGTGAACTTGGCGGCGCGCATGGCGGCGCAGGCCAAGGGGGACCAGATTATCACCACGGGTGAGACTTTGGATGCCATGAGTCCGTATTTGCGTTTTGGCAGTCGGGAGTTGATTACGACCACTGTAAAAGGCAAATCCACGCCGATCCAGATCATTGAGTTGACCTGGGGGGAAGAGGAGGAGTTGACGGTGATGGGGGGTCGTGAGGCGGTGACGGTTTTGGCGCCCAACACGGTGAGTGGGATGATCTCCTTTCATGGCAAGAGTGTGGAGATCAACGAGAACAACCCCTCGGTCACGATTGGTCGGGACAAGAATAACACCTTTTCGGTATTGGACAGCATGTCTTCGCGGGTGCATGCCAAGGTAGAGTGTCGGCGGGGCAAGATTGTGCTGGTGGATCAGAGCACCAACGGTACTTTCGTTGTGACGGCGCAAAAAGAGCGTGCCTTTGTGCATCGGGATGAATATGTCCTGCAGGGTCGTGGTGTGATTGGTCTGGGGCGTGAGGTCAACAGCAGTGATCCGTTGGCGGTACATTTTTCCTGTTAGATTCTGGACATAAATTTCTGCGGGGTCCAGGGGCGATCATCGCCCCTGGCGGGTGCAGGGCGGAGCCATGCTTGCAATGTGCGGCGTTTAAGATAAGCAAATGCGTAGCATTTGCGCACGCCGCACAGATTTGTGCCCCGCAGGGGCACTCTTTGGGAGGGCGGACGCCCGACTTTTGACATCGCGCGCAATAATCACTTAATTAATTTTCCAATAATCATATAACCCGTGCAGCAAGCTTTGGGTGGTTGCCTCTTGTGCGGTGACGGCCACGGTCAGGCCGGTTGCGCGGACGGATTGTCCGGTGACGGGGCTGATGACGGCGAGTATGGGGCGTTTTAAATAACTTATATCCTTGTTTGGCAGGGCATCCAGGAAGGCGTGTGCTGAGCGACTGCTAAAGAAGAGAATGGCATCGACCTTTTCTTGCTGTAGCGCCTCTTGCACCTCGGCGGGCAGGGTAGTGATCGGTTCGGCGCGGTAGGCTTCCACGCGTTCGACCTGCCAACCGGCCTGGGTGAGTTGGTTATGGAGTTCGTCGCGTCCGATGGCAGCCTGAGGGAAGAGTACGTGTGGATGGGATGTGGTGGCCCATTGTTGCATGAAGGAGGCCAGGGCTTCGCCTCCGGCGGCGTTTGGGGGGAGCAGCACTGGCCATCCGGCCTGTTGCAGGAGGGTGGCGGACTGTTTGCCCACGACAAAAAAGGGGGGCGGGTTGGCGTGGTTGGGCAACTGTTGCAGCACGGCGCGGGCGGCGTTGATGCTGGTGATGACGATGGCCTGGTAAGGGTGTGGTGGGTTGATGCAGTGTTGCAGTGCCTGCTGCAAGGGGAGCGGGTCCGTTGGTGGTTGGATGGTGAGGGCTGGGGCCAGGAGTGGGCGGCCATGGCAGGCTTGTACCAGACGGGCGGTGTTGGTGGCTTCTGGTTCTGGGCGGGTGATGAGTATGGTGCGGTTTTGCAGGTGTAGGGTTTGGGGCATGGCGGAATCCCTTGCACATGAAATGATGATGGGTCCAGGGAGCTTAGCTCCCTGGCGGGTCCAGGGCAGCGCCCTGGGAATTTGCTTTTATCTTTTATCTTTTGGCGCGATTTTCACAGTAAGCCGACGCGATTTTTGCGTCGGCGCAGCGCGCCTAATTGACGCATGCTGTGCGCATTGGCGCGTTTTTATGCGCCAATGCGCACAGCCTCCCAATGGGTTTTGTCCGTGCGTCTCTCCACAAGTTCGTCATAATCCTCACTGTTAAAAGTCGGGCTCCGCCCTCCCAAAGCGTGCCCCTGCGGGGCACAGATTAAGGCGCGCTGCGCAGATTTACTGCGTAAATCTGCTTCGTTAAAAGCGCGCCAGAAACAAGGGCTCCGCCCTTGCATCCCGCAAGGGGAGATAATCTCCCCTTGACCCCATGTCACTTTTAAGAGCATCACTCACGCAATTGCCCTGGCCATGGGTCGAGGCAACTGGCAGTTTGCCCGAAATCCCCGTATCATGAAAGGTGGTCTTGTATGGTGAGTCGTTGTGTCGGTGGAGGGTGTCAGAAGTGGAAGAGAACGAACCGTATGATTTTTTTGAAACCATATTCCGCTTGGACGCTTGCGACGATATGCACGAATTTCTGGAATTTGTGCAGGGCAGGCGGCACAGCACAGCGGATATGTTATCGGCAATGACACAGCTATTGGGACGGGGTCGAATACGCTCTGCCTATATACTAGGAATGCTATTAGAAAAGCGCGGCCAACGCAGCATCGTCATGTCGATTGCCCTAAGCGTGGGTGGATTGATCTTTGGCAACGCCATCGAGGAGGGAAACGGACTGGCATCGCTGGAAGCGCAGGTGCAGGCGCTATCACACGAACGCCAGATGGAGGTATACGATCAGATGGTGGCACCGCTGGTGAGCCACTTATGGGCATCATCAGCAGCCAAACAAGATGCAGAACGGGTCTGGACGATACTGCGCCATTTCCAAGACGTGGTTACAGAAGGCTTTGACTGGACCCCGCAGGTGTGCAAAGTGTGTGGAGGTAAAGCGGACTATTGGTTTCATGGCCATCTGCGTGGCCGTTATCGGGCAGCCTACTATTGGTGCGCACAGTGCGATTATCTAAGCACGGAGGCTCCCTATTGGTGGGAAGAGAGTGCAGCAATGGGTGAGGTGGACCCCCCCCCAGCGCAGATGCGCCAGCAATGGAGCAAGCGCCGAGCCTTTGTCGGTCTGTTGCTGCAAAATTTATGGGATGTTCACGGGGAGAACCTGGACTGCAGCGCAGACGGAGGCCGCTTTGCCCGTACCATGCGAGAGGCAGGTTTTCGTTATCGTTATCAAGGGGCGCAGACGTTGGCCCGTGCGGCAGACCGGGAGGTCAAAAGAAGCAGACGCAGCAGCAAAACATTGGAGCGCTACGAACTGGTGACAGCCTTCGACGTTTGGCAACAATGCGCCGAACCAGGCAAGATGCTGGATTATTTGCTGGCGCGCAGCGACGGCGTGCTGTTCAACATGCCCCTGCTGCCGGATCCGATGCCGAAACCAGGGGAGTGGGCTTTCTATGATCTGTCGGGAGGGCGCAACATCTCCTTTTTTGCCCCGCGCAGCATGCGCCGCTTGGCGGAAAGGCGGCAGTTGCAGTGGTTGAGCAACGGCGAGGAACTCCACCTACTGACGCGGCGGGAGATCTCCGGGGAGGTTTTTGAAGGGATGGCCCGTTGGATCCGTTGAGGCACCTGACGCCTGCTGGGACGGTTCATGGATGGTTTCGCCGTTGATGACCACGGAGTGTGGGTCGCGTGCCTTCTGTGACGTGGCAAAAATGCGATTCCGACCAAGAAAGAGGGCGGCCAGTTGGCGCACGGGCGGCAGCAGGAGCAGGGTGGCGAGAATGTCCGAGAGGAAACCGGGTAACAGATAGAGCAGTCCAGCCAGCAGCAGGAGTGTACCTTCGAGCATTTCCAAGCCGATCGGCTCTTGTTGACTCATCTTGCGCATGATGTTTTCCAGAGTGCGCATGCCTTCCCATTTGACCAACCGACTGCCAACCCAGGCCATCAGGATCAACAGCAAAAGGGTGATCAGCACGCCGACCTGATCCATGACTGTGCCGATCAGATAGATGTCCACGCAAAAAAGCATTCCGATGAAAATCAACAGATGCGACATGGGCGACGGGTCCGTGGCTGAAGAGAAACGAAAAGGGAAGTGTAGCGGGGAGTGGGGCAGAAGGAAATGGTTCTTTATGACGGCAGGTGCTCGTGCGCAAAGGAATTGAAGTTAAGCGACCAGGAAAATTCCTTGGGCCAGTGGCAACGAGAAACACACTAACGCGGAACACCCTACCGGTTGAGAGGTGCGGCAGGTGCAGGCGTGGGTAGACGCATCTCCTGCGCGGGGGGGTGAGATACCATGCATAAAAACGCTTGACAACAAACCAACCGGTCGGTAAAATTGAATCCATGAATATCTCTCCAACATCCCGAGAACGCCTCCTGGAAAGTGCCATGACACTGATGCACCGTCGTGGGTATGGTGACGTGGGGGTGCAGGAGTTGTGTGACTCGGCTGGGATCAAGAAAGGTGCTTTTTACCATCATTTCCCTTCAAAGCAGGCTTTGACCCTGGTCATGATCGAGGAGATGGAACGTCAGATCCATGCCCGCATTCTGGAACCCGCCTTTGCCCGTGATGTGCCACCCGTGGAAAGGTTGCGGCGTTTTTTTCGTCGCAGTCATGCGGTCCAGGTCGAAGCCAAGGAAAAAACGGGATGTGTCCTGGGTTGTCCGTTTGGCAATCTGGCTTTGGAACTTGGCAACCGGGAGGACGAAGTGCGGCGCGCACTGGAAGGCGTGTTCAAACGCATCATCGCGGTGTTCCATGCCGCTCTCCAGGAGGCGCTGGACACAGGTGAACTGCAAGGAATCAACCCGGAACAAACCGCCCGTGCCCTGTTGGCATTTCAGGAAGGCATCCTGATGATGGCCAAGACACACAACGATCCTGATCTGTTGCTTGGTCAAGAGGAGATGGGTCTGCGTCTGTGCGGTATCCGGTAATTTTTTTGCTTACGAATTTACCGACCGGTCGGTAAATATCTTTGTGGCCTCTGTTTCCCAGGACAAATCGGGAAACGTTGCATGGCCTTTTTACATCCAAAAACAAGGAGTTTGTCATGGAACGCATCAATCGTCTGGAAAACGAACACCATCCCGCCGAAAGTGAAGCCGTATTGCGAGAAATTGAAGCAGGATTTGGCATGCGGCCTGCTCTTTTTCTCACCTACGCACACCACCCCCACCTGTTGCGCGCCAACTGGGAAAAGGCCAAGGTGCTCATGATGGGAGGATTCCTTTCCCGCAAGACCAAAGAGACCATCGCTCTGGTCACCTCCCGCGACAACGCCTGTACCTATTGCATCGGTGCCCACACGGCTGCCTTGAAGTCCATTGGGGTGAGCGATGCGGAGATCCAGTGTCTGGAATCCAACCTGAGTGCGGCAGATTTTTCGGACAAAGAGCGGGTACTGATCTCTCTGGCTCGCAAGGCGGCAACCAGCCCACGCGCTGTCACCGACGCCGACTTGGATTCTGCCCGAGTGCATGGTGCTTCCAATGGGGAGATCGTCGAGGCGCTGGGGGTCATGGAGTTGTTCGCCGGGTTCAACCGTTTTGCCGATGCGTTGGACATCGCCTTGGACCTCGGATCGGTCTGAACGTATACACACTGCACAGTGTTCACTTGCAACCCTGAAGGAGATCGATATGCCCGACCAGACACTGGACACCAAAGGCTTGAGTTGCCCATTACCCATCCTGCACGCCAAGAGGATCCTTCAGAAGATGCCCCCTGGTCAAATTTTGGCCGTGGAAGCTACGGATCCCGGTTCTGCCAAAGATTTTGAATCCTTTTGCACACAGACCGGCAACAGCCTGCTTTCCGCTTCTGAAAGCAGTGGCGTATTCTTCTATACTATCCGTAAAGTATAAGGAACATTCGACATGAATGGTGAAAAGAAGATGGCGATCATCGCCACCCAGGGAACCCTGGATTGGGCCTATCCACCGCTGATCCTGGCAACAACGGCGGCGGCATTGGATTATCAGGTTTCCATGTTCTACACGTTCTATGGATTGCAGGTACTGCGGAAGAATCTTGACCTGCGTCTCTCTCCTATGGGCAATCCCGCCATGCCCATGCCAGTCAGTCTGCCAGTATTGATGCAGGCATTGCCCGGCATGGAGGCGATGGCCACTGCCATAATGCGGAAAAAATTGACCAAAAGGGGAGTGGCTTCGGTTCGGACTCTTCGGGATATGGCTTTGGAGTCCGAAGTGCGCATCATCGCCTGTCAGATGACCGTGGACCTGTTCGCGTTTCGGCGGGAGGATCTGATCGACGGCATTGTGTTCGCCGGTGCCACGGCTTTCATGGAAGCCGCCGCCAAGGCAAACATCACGCTTTACACCTGACCGTGGAAAAGCATCACCCACCAGGGGAAAAAGGGAAATGTCATCGCTATCGGATATACGGGAAAACCTGTCGCAAGGAGCAGACGCACCTCCGCCTTCCATGCCGTGGCGTCTGGGAGAGATGGACTATGACACGCCAGTTGAATGGGTGTGCAACGTCTTGTGGGGCGGCAATCATTTCGTCAAACAGTCCTTCCGTATGCCGGGCATGGAAGGGTGTCTGCTTTCCATTCCCCACGGGGGAGATCCTTCTGGTGGTGACATCTATCACATCACGGTTTGTGGCCACGGCGTGTTTTCCAAGTTCCTCCTGGTGGATTTTTTTGAGGTGGCCTGTTGAGCCGTTACCTTTCTTGAAACATCTCAGCTTGGTGAGTTCCCGACAGGATCACCCTACCGGTTGAGAGGTGCGGCAGGTGCAGGCGTGGGTAGACGCATCTCCTGCGCGGGGGGGTGATAGACAACAGGTGGGGGTTGGTTCATGCGCATGATGGCAAACATGGCTCCGAGGATCAGGGCTGTTTGTGCGGCAAACATGCCAGCCGTCCATTTGATGGTGTCGGCCTTGGAGGACTCGATTTTTGCTTCTATAACAGCAATATCTCGTTTCAATTCGGTCTTTGTGGCTTCCACCTTGGCGTCGATGGCGGCGAGATCCCGTTTTAATTCGGCTTTGGTGGCTTCCAGCTTGGCATCGATGGCGGCGATGTCCAACTTAAGTCGCGCTTCCGTTTCCTGCAAATCTTTGGTCAACCGTGCTTCTATTTCCTTCAAATCCTTTGTCAAGCGTGCTTCGATTTCCTGCAGATCCCTGGTCAATCGCGCTTCTGTTTCCTGCGCATCCTTTGTCAATCGTGCTTCGGTTTCCAGCACATCCCGTTTACTGGCCATGCGATTTTCAATGACGGCAAGAAACTGTTCGGCCTGGATGGCTGCAAGGTTTTCATCCATGCCAGCATCACGCAGACGGCGCACGTAGCTGTAGGTGTCGAACACCCCAGTGTGGGCGTATTCCGTCTTTCCAGATTCTGTCGCAAGGCTCATGGCATTCTCTCCTGTCAAACTGCACCACCTGTGACCGATCTTTCATTTTTTCGTCGAAAAAGTCAACAGGCTTGATGTTTTGGAGATGCCACCGCTTCGGTGTTTTTCCGGTCACCCTCCTGGGGTGGATGCGCTACCAGCAAGAATCCAGTGGCAACGTGTACGGAAATTCGCTACAGTGGAGATGGATTGACACGGTTCAACCGGGGAGAGAATCACCATGAGCACAACAGCCTTTGCCATACCGTTCGACACCTTGGCTTTCGCCAAGGAGTTGGAAACCGCCGGTATTCCGTCCGCGCATGCAGAAGCACAAGCCAAGGCGTTGTCCGGTGTTCTCCGGAAGGTGGAGGAGTCAAGACTCCAGGAGTTGGCCACCAAGGGTGACGTTCGGGAGCTTGAACTCAGGCTGGAAGGCCGAATTGAGACCACCAAGGCGGAATTGCAGAAAGAGATTGAGGTCGCCAAAAACGAAACCATCAAGTGGATGGTTGGCTTGGCCCTGGCACAACTGGCCATGATGGCGGGTATCCTCATGACCTTGGTGCGTGTATTGCCTAGCGGGCATTGAACGTACGGGGGATGTGCTTGCCGATTATTCTGTTTACACCGCAATTGCCTGCCGTAACCGAGACTGACAGACAGCAAACCACCGGAACGACCATTCGAGATATTTTAGAGATGCCTGGGATTTTGAGGCGTTTTGCAAGGCCAGCTTATTGAAAAAATGGCGTCCCCAACGGGAGTCGAACCCGTGTTGCCGGCGTGAGAGGCCGGCGTCCTAGGCCACTAGACGATGGGGACGTACTACGTGGTGGGGCTACCTTTTACCGCTTCTTGACCCGTCTGGCAAGTTCTTTTTTGCACCGTGCGGAAAAAGTCTCGCCCCAGGCCACTCACGGAAGCACCGTGATGGGAATGATCGAAGGCTTGCGCCGTTTTTTGGCCGCCTGCAGGGCCTCCAGATACTCCTGCCAATAATATTCCTGGCGCAATCCCAGATCAAAAAGAGTGCTCCAGGAGAAAACGCCGCTGTCATGCCCATCGCTGAAGGCAATCTTGACCGCGTAGCGTCCAACTGCCTGGATGGATTGAATGGTGATCCCCTGCTTGCCGTCAATCAATTTGGCCTGGTCGGGGGTATGGCCGCAACAGTCGGCACAGGGGCATTTGACCCGTAAATACTCCATGGGATAAGTAAAATTCTCGCCACTGTCCCAGGTGATTACCACCACCTGCTCCTGGTTTTTTTGGCGAATTTCAGTCGGAAAATGTTCGCTGCCGTAGGACATGGCTCTCTCATCGGTGACAGGTTACGAATGGGCCTCGGTGGGATCTTCCGGCGGGCTCTCCTCGGTGCAATGCGCCTCCACCATCTGACGGAAGCGCTGATAGTCACTCTGCCGCAACAGACCGCGCCAATCACCGGGCGGTGGGGCGTAAGGGGCCAGCGTGCGACGAATCCGTTCGTCTATGGCGCGACATTGGCTCCCTGTCCAGGCGTCACGCGCCTGGGCGATGCCCTCCCGGACCGCCTGATTATCCTCCAGATGACCAGTGCAGCACAAGACCAAGTCACATCCCGCCAACAGAGCCTTCTCAGCCCGTTCTGGCAATGGGCCACGTAAGGCGCCCATCTCCAAGGCGTCGCTGACCACCAGACCTGTATACCCCCATTTCTTGCGCAACAAACCGTGCAGAATCTCCCTGGACCAAGTGGCCGGTTGTTCGTCCAACGCCTTGGCCACCAAATGGGCGGTCATCACGGCGGACAGACGCGGCAACAACAGACGAAATGGCAGCAACTCCCGTTCGGCCAACTCCTCCCGGCTGCCATGGATCACCGGCAGACTTTTGTGCGAGTCGGCCCGCGCCGCACCATGTCCAGGAAAATGTTTGCCAACGCCCAAAATGCCCTGGCTTTGCAAACCATCCAGCCAAGCACCGGCCAGCGTAATCACCTGTTGCGGCGTGTTGCCGAAAGCCCGTTCCCCGATGACCGGATCGGCACCCTTCTCGCGCAGATCCAAAACCGGGGCGCAATCGATACCAATACCAATGGCCGCCAACTCCATGCCGCATACCTGCCCGGCTATCGTGGCCATGGCGCTGGCCTGTGTTCCATCCCGGCGCGCCATCTCTGCCCAGCGCCATGGGCTGGGAAAACGGGTGAAAGGATCACGCAGGCGCTGCACGCGCCCCCCCTCCTGATCCAGCCAGATCGTGCATGCAGGCGAAACCTCGGCACGGATCGACTGAATCAAATCCTGAAGTTGATCAGGATCATGCAGGTTGCGGCTGAATAAGATGACTCCGGCAGGTTGGACCTCTTGCAGAAAATGGCACTCTTCGCTGCTTAAGTCGTGGGAGGCAATACTGGCGACCAAATGTTGGCCAGCAGAATCGGCTGTGCTCATGCGACATCCTGTGTATAGTATGCGGAGTACTTGTGGAGACTCCAGTATCCCCGTGCGTTCCCTCTTGACGACAGGAAATTAATGCTACCATGAACCGATCTGTCTGGGCCAGGATTTGTTGGCCCCTCCTGTTGTTGGGCTATTCGGGTTTGATCTACTACCTCTCTTCTGCTCCCATTCATTTACCTGGCCCCAGCTTTCCCCTGAAGGACAAGCTGTTGCATTGTCTTGGTTATGCTCTGTTGGCTGGGCTGGCTTGGCAGAGTGGGCGCTGTTGGCCGTTGTCTGTCCCGGGTTGGTGGGCCTGGGGGTATGCCACGCTGTATGGGGCCAGCGATGAATGGCATCAATCCTTCGTGCCGGGTCGCTCCGCCGAGGTGGCTGATTGGTTGGCCGACAGTCTGGGGGCCGCCTGCGCTGTGCTCCTGTCGCTCTGGTGGCACCGCAGGCAGCAAGGAGAAGAGCATGCAGCGCAGTGAGGCGGCACGGATCCAGGCGATTTTTGCCCTCTGGCAGGAGGCCGCTCCCCATCCGGGTAGCGAACTGCAGTTTGCCTCACCCTTTGAGCTGCTGGTGGCGGTCATCTTGTCGGCCCAATCTACCGATGTGGGGGTCAATCGGGTCACCCGAACCCTTTTCGCCGTGGCCAATACCCCCCAGACCCTGCTGCAACTGGGCGAGGAGGGGGTGATCGCCCATATCCGTACCCTGGGGCTATACCACAACAAAGCCAAACATCTGCTGGCCATGAGCCAGATGCTGCTGACAGAGTTCAATGGCGAAGTGCCCCGTGTTCGGCAAACGCTGCAACGCTTGCCGGGGGTGGGGCGCAAAACAGCCAACGTGGTGTTGAACGTCGCTTTCGGTGAACCAACCCTGGCCGTGGATACCCATGTTTTTCGGGTTGCCCGCCGCCTGGGTTTTGCCGCAGCCCAGACCCCAGAAGGGGTGGAACAGGAACTTTTGCGCATCATTCCAGAGGAATATCTGCAGCATGCCCACCATTGGCTGCTCCTGCATGGTCGCCATATCTGCCAAGCACGCCAGCCCCGCTGTGCGCAGTGCCTGATTCGAAGCTTTTGTCCCCAGGAACTGGCCGGGAACGGGGTTAAAGAGAACCAGGAAAAATAAGGGGTTGCGCAATGCTTGACCCTGTGTTATGACTCCCCCGTTGTGGGGTGTGTTGCCTTTTGACCGGAGAGGGAAGCAAAAAGAGAGCTTGTTGTTGCCGGAGCATCCCGGCTGGATCGACAAATCAAGGAGCATGCAACATGAATAAATGGCAAAAATGGTTGCTGACCGGTTTGGCTGGTGTGCTGGTCTGGCCGCTTTGGGCCAACGCGGAAACGGCACCGATTGTGATCAAGTTCAGCCACGTGGTGGCTGTTGATACCCCGAAAGGGAAAGCGGCGGAAAAATTTCGCGAATTGGCCGCCAGCTATACGCAAAACCGCGTCAAAGTAGAGGTTTATCCCAACAGTCAGCTCTACAAGGACAAAGAGGAGTTGGAGGCTTTGCAGATGGGTGCGGTACAGATGCTGGCCCCTTCTCTGGCCAAATTTGGTCCCTTGGGGGCCAAGGAGTTCGAGGCTTTTGACCTGCCTTATCTGTTCAGTGACTATGAAGCCCTGCACAAGGTGACCCAAGGTCCGGTGGGGCAGGCTCTGTTGCGCAAGTTGGAGACGAAAGGCATTATTGGTCTGTCCTATTGGGATAACGGTTTCAAGCAGATGAGTGCCAACAAGGCGTTGCGTGAACCGGCAGATTTTCAAGGGTTGAAACTGCGTATTCAGTCTTCGAAGGTCTTGGATGCTCAGATGCGCGCCATGGGAGCCATGCCGCAGACCATGGCTTTTTCTGAAGTCTATCAGGCGTTGCAGACCGGGGTGGTGGATGGTACCGAAAATCCTCCCTCCAACTTCTACACCCAAAAGATGCACGAGGTGCAAAAATATCTGACCCTTTCCAACCATGGCTATCTGGGCTATGCGGTGATTGTCAATAAGGATTTTTGGATGGGTCTGCCGGGGGATGTGCGGCAAGAACTGGAAAAAGCCATGGTGGAGGCGACCGAATATGCCAATTTGATTGCCAAGCAGGAAAATGATCAGGCGGTCGAAGCGGTGCGGGCTTCTGGCAGGACTGAGGTGCTTGACCTGACTCCGGTGCAACGTCGGGCATGGCAGCAAAAAATGGTGGCTGTCCACACCCAGATGGAGGATCGGATTGGCAAGGAGTTGATCGCCGAGTTGCATCGGGTGGCTGGTTTTGATGCAGGTCGTTGATTCTGTTATTTCTCCCCGATGTGGCGGGGGTGCTGGGGGGCACCCCTTGCCAGGATAGATTCCCATGGCTAAATTTTTTGATCACCTGGAAGAGTGGCTGATCAGTTTACTGATGGCAGCGGCGACCCTGCTGATTTTTACGGCGGTGGTGCATCGCTATGCTTCTGGTGTTCCTGCCTTTTTCCCTTATCTCTCCCGTTTTGATACTTCCTGGGCTCAAGAGTTGTGCATCTACATGTTTGTCTGGATGGCCAAGTTTGGGGCGGCTTATGGGGTACGGACCGGGGTGCATGTGGGTGTCGATCTGCTGGTGCATAAGCTGGAACCGCGTCGGCAAAAGCCGATCGTTCTTTTTGGTCTTGCCTGTGGTGTGTTTTTTACTGCGTTGATCGGTACGCTGGGTGCTCATATGGTCTGGAAAATTTCTCACACGCAGCAGACATCTCCCGATCTGGAAGTTCCCATGTGGTTGGTTTATCTGTGCATCCCGCTTGGTTCCTATTTGATGAGTTTTCGTTTTTTGCAGGTTATGGTCAGTTATGCCCGTACCGGCAAGTTGCCGCGCCACGAACCCATTCCTATCGAAGAGTTGGATGTGCATCCGGCGGGCAGTGAAGCCACCGGTCACCCGATTGTTGGCCGGGAGTTTTCGCGATGACTGCAGCCATTATTTTTACCTTGTTGTTTGTGTTGCTGCTCACCGGCATGCCCATCTCCATCGCTTTGGGCATGACGGTGTTGTTGTTTCTTTTTACCCTGACACGGGTACCTTTGGAAGCGGTGGCCATGAAACTTTTCACTGGTATCGAAAAGTTTGAAATCATGGCCATTCCTTTTTTTATTCTGGCGGGTAATTTTTTGACCCATGGTGGGGTGGCGCGGCGTTTGGTCAACTTTGCTACGGCGTTGGTGGGCCATTTTCATGGTGGTTTGGGGATTGCTGGGGTGATTGCCTGCGCTCTTTTTGCGGCCATTTCCGGTTCTTCACCGGCCACGGCGGCGGCCATTGGTTCGATCATGATTCCTGCCATGCTCAAGGCTGGTTATCCCTTGCGTTTTGGTGCCGGTTCCATTGCCACGGCTGGTGCTCTGGGTATTTTGGTGCCGCCTTCCATTGTTCTGGTCATGTATGCCGTCTCCACCAACACTTCGGTGGGGGCTTTGTTTATGGCTGGTATTGTGCCGGGGGTGGTGTTGGCCGTTTTGCTGTCTTTGACCACGTGGTATCAGGCCCGTAAGCATAACTATCCCCGCCAGCCACGGGCCTCTTTGGGCGAAATTTGGCACACTTTCCAGCAATCCAGTTGGGGGTTGTTGTTGATTGTCATTGTGCTGGGGGGGATCTATTCCGGCATGTTCACCCCGACCGAAGCGGCGGCGGTCAGTGCGGTATATTCGTTTATTGTGGCGGTTTATGTTTACCGTGTGTTGCCGTTGAGCCATGTGCCCAAGGTGTTGTTGGCCTCGGCCAACATGAGTGCCATGTTGCTCTACATCATCACCAATGCGACACTCTTCTCTTTTCTGCTGACCCACGAAAATATTCCACAACAGATGGCGTTGTGGATGCTTGATCAGGGGTTGAGCGCCTTCTCCTTTTTGTTGGTTGTCAACCTGATTTTACTGTTGGCAGGTGATTTCATGGAGCCTTCTTCGATTGTGTTGATCATGGCTCCGATCCTTTTTCCCATCGCCATCAAGTTAGGGATTGACCCGGTCCATTTCGGTATTTTGATTACCGTCAATATGGAGGTGGGGATGGTTACACCTCCGGTTGGTTTAAACCTTTATGTGGTGAGTGGTTTGATTGATCGAGGTTTGACCGAGGTGACGATTGCTGCCATTCCCTGGATGATCACCACCCTGGTCTTTTTGATGTTGGTCACCTATTGGCCCACCCTTTCGCTCTGGTTGCCCCGCATGTTGGGTATGATTCGCTGAAGCTGAAGCTGAAGCTGAAACAATCGAAAAAACAATTGCGGGGTGCAGGGGCGGTCACCGCCCCTGCCGGGTGCAGGGCGGAGCCATGCCGGGTGCAGGGCGGAGCCCTGCTGCAATGGCGCGCTTTCACCGAAGCAGATTTGGGCTTGCCCAAATCTGCGCAGCGCGCCCAAATCTGTGCCCCGCAGGGGCACGCCTTGGGAGGGCGGACGCCCGACATGCACCGTGTTGTTTGCTATGACGATGCAGAAAGTTCAGATGCACTCAGACGATGCAGAAAAAATACAGATGCCCCCCAGCGCCCCCAGCCCCCCCCCCCAGCGCCTTTTTGCTGCGTTCGCACAAGAAAAAATGCAGATACCCCCCAGCCCCCCCAGCGCCTTTTTGCTGCGTTCGCACAAAAAGGGTGCAACGTTTGATAAGGTATATGGGGATTGCTCGGTTTAACATGTTGATATAAAACATTTGCTGCAGGTGCAACATGCGAGATAAATTCTATCGAATGTTGCAGGGGTTTGCGCGCACTCTTTTTGGGTTCTTGCGCCGGGTCGTACAAGGCAACACGGTGCATGTCGGGCATCCGCCCTCCCAAGGCGTGCCCCTGCGGGGCACAAATCTGTGCGGCGTGCGCAAATGCTGCGCATTTGCTTTTGTAAAACGCCGCACATTACAAGCAGGGCTCCGCCCTGCACCCGCCAGGGGAGATAATCTCCCCTGGACCCCATGCCACTTTGACAGATGCTTTTCATCTGCCACTTTGACCGATGAAAAGTATCAACGCATTTTTGTTAAGTGATTGATTTATAATTGGAATACTTGATTTGTGCGCGGGGCATAAAAAAAGCCGGGCGACCAGGAGTTAGAGGGGGGGGGCTCCCGATCAGCCCGGCAGGAAGATCCAGACCGCGAGGTCCGTTTCTTCTTTGCGAGCGCAGGTTCATGGAACCTGAGACTTTTAGGATTAGCCAAGCCGGTCAGAAGCTAGAGGGGGGTACTTCTGACCGGCCCGACACAGAGACGCTGATCCAAAGAACCGGCATCCCTTTTTCTGTACACCGGGTCGGCAAGCGACGCGCTCCGGTAACAACACCAACCGACTACATCTTGCTGTTTTCTGGGTCGTCCATCATGACCCGCTGTTGCCTTTATATGAGCACCATTCGTGCCAATTTTTTTGGGCTGGCAAAGAATTCACGGGGAGGATGCATCCATCTCGTCGTGTCCCTTTTTGCGACGGGCCAAACGCTGGTTGAGAGCTTGTCGGGTGATGCCCAACAAAGAGGCGGCCACACCTTGGTTGCCTTTGCTGGCACGCAGGGCGTTATGCAGTAAAAACTCTTCCGCCTCTTTGATGGTGGGCGGGCGGGCGGTATGCGGCCAGGAGAGTTGAGGGCCGCACTGCGCCAACGCATCATGAGGCGGTACCGTGGGATCAGGATAGCCCTGAGTGGCGAGGATATGTTCCTTGAAGCTGCGCAAGGAGAGAACACCCCGGCGATGCTGCGCCACAGCATCAAAGACCATGGCGCGCAACTCCCGGATATTGCCGGGAAAAGAGTAACTGGAGAGCAAAGAGAAAAGCTCCGGGGTGGGCGTGGGTGGCTCTTTGCCTACCGAGCGGGCCGCATCCTGGAGAAAATGGTTGACCAACAGGGCAATGTCCTCCACCCTTTCACGTAACGGGGGCAGGTGAACCTGATGTCCCGCCAGTCGATAATAGAGGTCGGCGCGAAAATGGCCATTGAGGATACGCTCCTTGATGGCCCGATTGGTGGCGGCTACCACATAAATGTCGGCATGCTTGCCAATATCCGAACCCAGCGGGAAATATTTTTTCTCCTGTAACAGTCGCAGCAGTTTGACCTGGCTGGTTTCGCTTAAATCACCGATTTCGTCGAGAAAGAGGGTTCCGCCCACCGCTTTGGCAATCTGTCCATCCCGATTTTGATCGGCCCCGGTATAGGCGCCCTTGCGGTGCCCGAACAGGGTGTCGGAAAAAACCATATCATCCAGACCGGCCACATTGACGGGAACAAAGGCGCCGCTCCGTCCGCTCAGATGGTGCATGGCCGCCGCAATGGACTCCTTGCCAACGCCCGTTTCGCCGGTAATCAACACCGGTTCACGGGTGGTGGCGATCGCCTCCATGTACTGGAAGATGGAACGCATGCGCGTGCTGTTGGTGACAATACCGGCAAAAGCCTCCTGATGCGGTTTGGGATCGTTGAGCAGATACCCTTTCAAGGTATCCACCTGCCGCCGCAGGGAGTAGAGTTGCCTAGTCTGCTCGGCGATGGCCAGCAGACGCTCTTTTTCGATGGGCTTGAGCAGATAATCCATGGCCCCCTCTTTCATGCAGGCGACGGCCATTTTTACATCCTGCATGGCGGTCAGGATCACCACGGGCAGATCAGGGTAAAGTTGTTTGATTTCCCCAAGCAGTTGCAGACCGCCGATGTGCGGCATGTGCAAATCAAGCATGACCATGGCCACAGAATTTTGGGCCAGGAAAGGAAGTACCTGACGGCTGTCCTGCAGGGTGGAGACCGGATCAAAGCCGGAACGGCGCAACAGCAGACTGGCACCGAGCAGCACACCGGCCTCGTCGTCGCACAGCAGGAAATGGGGGGGCGAAGATGCTGTTATATTCATTGCATACCACAGTTCTACCTATGAGCCTGCCATGGATCTTGTTTCCACCGCACGCTCGATGCGGACAAGGGCGATGGATCAATTTATGCGGAATGGGGCACAGGGGAGGGAGTGGCACAACAGGCGCAAGAGTGTGGCATAAAGCGGATCCCCCCCTTTGACGATCCTCTCGTCATTATGACGCCGATTTACAACAAAATCAATCCGCTATAGAGGAATTTTATGGCAGGGTAGCCATTCTTCGCGATTTGTGCGCATTTTCTCCGTTTTTTAGGTCTCTTGCTCAATGCGGCAGGCGCTGCATCAGCCAAGTGCGGTGGTAGTGGGGGTTGCGCTGAAAATCACGTGGCAAGGTTTGCTGGCTGATATCACGGATCTGCAAGGGGGAGGGGAGCGCCTCTGTCTGCAATTGAAAGCGGCGGGCATGGGTGATGAACAGCAGGGTACCATTGGGGGCCAGACGTTGGTAGCAGTGGGCGATCAGGCTAGGATGATCACGATGGATGTCCCAATGGTCGGTCATCCGTTTGGAGTTGGAGAAAGTGGGGGGAGCGAGCAGAATCAGGTCATAGAGTGCGCGATCCTGTTGGATCCACTGCAGGCAGTCGGCCTGGATCAGTTGGTGCTGCTCCTGCGGGGCAAAATGGTTAAGGGTAAAATTGCGTTCGGCCCAGTTCAGATAGGTGCGGGAGAGATCCACAGAGGTGGTCGAGAGCGCGCCACCAGCCATGGCATAGAGGGTGGCCGAAGCGGTATAGGCGAAGAGGTTGAGAAAACGCTTGCCTTTGGCCATGGTGCGCAGTTGTTGGCGCAGCAGGCGTTGATCAAGAAACAGGCCGCTATCCAGGTAGTCGGTCAGGTTGATCCAAAAGTGCAACCCCCCTTCCTGCACGGCGAGAAAATGGTTTTCTTCATCCTGCTTGCTGTATTGGGCCGCTTTTTTTTGCATGTGGCGCACTTTGCTGATGATCCGCTCTGGTGGAACATGCAGCACCTGGGTGATGCCGCTGATCATCTCGGCGAAGCGCAGTTTGGCTTTATCGGCATCGATGGTGGCGGGGGCCTGATACTCCTGGATATGGATCCAATCGCCATACAGATCGATGGCAGCAGAATATTCGGGCATGTCGGCATCATAAAGGCGCAGACAGTGGATCTCTTCGCGACGCGCCCAGGGGAGCAGTTGTTTGAGATTTTTTTGCAGGCGGTTGGCAAAATGGTTGAGAGGTGCGTCCTCTGCTGTGGCCGGGGGGGCGCTGGGGGCGAAGAGGTAGAGTTGACACTCCAGCGGTCCGTTATGGAGGGGAACCTCCTGCGTGGGCTGCAGGCCCACCGATTTGAGCAGGTCGGTGCGCGTGGTGAACAGGGCACGCTGCCAGGAGGGGCAGACCTGGCGCATTTTTTCGCCCAGTTGTTGGTAGAGCAGGCGCAAGGGCTCCTCTTCGCCCTGACGGACCCCATAGGGGGGATTGACCACCAGCAACCCTGACTCCGGGAGGTGATCCTGGGTCGAGAGTTGTTGCAAGGGGCGCTGAGCCAGTTGTACGTAAGGGGTAAGACCGGCTTGCTGGATGTTTTGGCGTGCAGCGTTGAGGGCGCTATGATCCTGATCCCAGGCCAGGAGGGGGGGCAGGGTCTGCAGACCAATGCGGGCCTGTTCCTGCGCCTCGTGGCGCAGTTCCTGCCACTGTTGGCTGGCAAAACCGGGCAGACGCAAAAAACCAAAATGGCGCTGCAAGAGTCCGGGGGCCACGTTGGCGGCGATCCAGGCGGCTTCGATGACAAAAGAGCCAGAACCGCACATGGGATCAAGAAGGGCTCCCCCTGCAGCGGCGATCTTGGGCCAATCGGCAAAGAGCAGGATGGCAGCGGCCAAGGTTTCGCGCAAATTGGCTTCGGTGGGTTGCAAACGCCAACCGCGCCGATGCAGACCGTTACCGGAGAGATCCAGACTCAGGCGGGCTCTGTCGCCCTGCAGACGCAGATGGAGGCGCAGATCGGGTTGCAGGGTGTCGATGGAGGGGCGATTCTGTCCTCGGCTGCGGAAACGGTCAACGACGGCATCCTTGACCTTCAGGGCGCCGAAATGGGAGTGGCGGAAGAGGGCGTTGCTGCCGGTAAAATCGACGGCGAAGGTGGCATCGGGGGTGAGATACTCTTCCCACGGGATTTGTTGGACATGTTGATGGAATTCGTCGATAGTGAGGGCGGGAATTTTGGCGAGGGGAAGCAGGATACGGCTGGCAACGCGGGACCAGAGGGCGATACGCATGGTGGTGACGGGAGAGGCGTTGCAGGCGATACCGGCGATACCAGGACGGATGGCGCTGGCCCCCAATTGGCGCAGTTCGGCGGCGAGGAGGGGTTCGAAGCCGGCGGCGGTGGTGATGAAAAGGGGCGCATCCATGGGCAGTTTCCTTGAAGGAAGAGGGGGAGAGGACTATAAAGCGAAACAAGGCAGCGTGCCAAGGCAGAAAGCGATAATGAGGGAGGCGAGGGAAGAGCAGTGATACGGAAGAAGGGCGGCGAGCGCCATTTATCGCAGCGGCAGCGTGGTCAGATTGCCCATACCGAGCGCAAGCGTTCGCAGGAGAGCATGGCGGTGCATGGCGAGGCGTTGCTGCGCTGCCTGGGGCGGGAGGCGTTTGGCCCGGAGGAGGAGGGGTTGGTCATTGCCCATTATGGTTTGAACATTGAGGTGGAGGATGGGCAGGGTGGGCGCTGTCGTTGTGCGGTGCGCAAGAGTTCGACGGGTGAACCGGTGTGTGGGGATCGGGTATTGTGGATGCGGGCCGAGGGGGGGCAGCAGGGGGTGATCAATGGCATTTTGTCCCGGCGTTCGTTGTTGCAGCGACCATTGGCCGGACAGCGTTTGCAGGTGATTGCCGCCAATGTGGACCGTATCTGGGTGGTTTTTGCTGCCACGGAACCGAACATGGGTTTGTTGGACCGTTATCTGGTGGCGGCGGGGGTGGCGGGCATTCCGGCGGCGATTGTGGTCAACAAGATGGATTTGGTGGAAGAGGGAGAGATGCAGGCCCGTTTTGGCCATTATGGCGCGATGGGGTATGTGGTGCAGTATGTTTCAACGGTGGACAAGCGCGGCATGGCGGCGTTACTGGCGGCGATGCAGGGGTTGACCTCGGTGTTGGTGGGGGAGTCGGGGACAGGAAAGTCCTCGTTGTTGGCGGAGTGGGTGACGGCAGAGAGCGTCAAGATTGGCGAGGTCAGCCAGTGGAGTGGCAAGGGGCGCCATACGACGACGGTGACCTCCTGGTACCACCTGCCTGGGGGTGGGGCGGTGATTGATTCGCCTGGAATCCGGGAGTTTGGCTTGCATGGCATAGAGGCCGCGCAGGTGGGGCGCTATTTTCCCGATGTGGCGCCGTGGCTGGAGCAGTGCCGTTTCAACGATTGTCGCCATGGGGGTGAACCCGGTTGTGCGGTACAGGCAGCGATCGGTCGTGGCGCGGTGCGCGCAGAGCGTGTGCAGAGCCTGCAGCGCATTCAGGAGAGTTTATTACAGGAGAGGCTCTATTGAGGGTTGACGAGGGGGGGAGGATCTGTTAGAGTTCCCTCTCTTTCGCGAGAAAGGCAGGCACTCGTAGCTCAGCCCGGATAGAGCAACTGGCTACGAACCAGTAGGCCGGAGGTTCGAATCCTTCCGAGTGCGCCACTTATGCAAACATCGACGGCTACCTTGTGGTAGCCGTTTTTGTTTTAAGGGATTTTGGGTTCCTCTATGGGTTCCTTTTGCTTTTCGGGTTCCTCGGTTGGTGGCCCAATCTGCCGCTTGTTGGCAAGGAGGGTTGGTGGGGGTGGGAAATTCTCTTGACGAAGAGCGCCGAATTTTGCGACTATCTTGGAGATGTCCACGCCGGGTGTCCGCCCGGCGTAGACCGCCAGATTAGAACCTGGAAAGCAAATCATGCAGTACAATCACCACATCCAGGAGCCGTTCCAGCAGCTCCAGGATGGCGTAAATGAACAAGATGGTCTGGTTCATTGCGTGCCCCCTTCGTGCGACCCATTGTTGGACAACCGCACTGCCGGCCACACGGGTACTTTCCATGTGCGGTGTAGATTCGCCGTTGAAATTTCGCCAAATTTTTTGCGAACTTCTGTTGGTTTGATTCGTTGTGTTGCCACATGCCATCTCCCGATTGATTAAAATCGACAATACTTGATGGCATAATCAAAACACGGGAGAAAAAACGGGGCAACAAGTTTATTCCCCGTTCTTGTGCAGGGTAAAATCGTGCAAATTCAATGACATGTGGTGCGGGGAGAAAAACGGGGAGAATTGCGGGGAAAAAATTATTCCCCGCTCTTTTTTAATTCACGGATCTTTCTGGCGATCGTTTCGACGCTTTGAGCCAGCGTAAGATTGTTTTTGATTTGTCTGTATATGGATTTGTCAGACAAGCCACTATCAGATTTTTTTATCCGCTTGTACTCATCAAACCACTTTTGGTACTCAGCTTGTGTCGTCACTTTGTCACGCTTTGGTTTGTGCGCCTGCCCATTTCCTGTTGACTCTGATTCTGCCTCTGGCGCATTTGTGGCCGATCCACGACGAAACAATTCTTCTCTGTCCTTGGTGGGCAATAGAGATATGTCGAGAAATTCCAAACCAGCGTAAGCAATGCCGTACCTCGTGCTGTACGCAGAATTTTTTTCATAATCGAAATCGAGAAAACCCCATTCCGAAAACGGAATCAGACTTTCTCCGAGTGCTCCAATCTTGCGGCCAGCCCCTAAATATCGGCCACTCACCAAATTTTCCCTGAAAAAAAACTCGCAAATTCCCCGGTGAATCGGCAAAAAATCATCAATCTGCTTGATTAACTTCTCATACGTTGCGAACGCTTGCCCGTCTTCATCGAAACTTCTGGAAACCTTCTTTTGAATTTCAAGCTCCATCCTTCGCAATCGCAAATATTCAGCGATAACGTCGGCTCTGCCAACTGTTCCCTTGTGCTCTGTGAATGATGGCCAGGGAACATTGATGAAAGTTTTGCTTGCATGCAAAAGCGTTGCGTTCAGATTTCCGATGACGACAGCCATTCTCGCACCCTTCAAAATGCGTTGCCCTTCAATTGATGGTGCCCGGCCAGGGGGTTGAAGGTTTCCCCTTTTCCCGCCGTCGCGGTAGGCCGGGC
Source organism: Magnetococcales bacterium (assembly GCA_002753095.1). Lineage (GTDB taxonomy): Bacteria > Pseudomonadota > Magnetococcia > Magnetococcales > Magnetaquicoccaceae > Magnetaquicoccus. Next base: position 2,484 of record PDZU01000013.1, on the reverse strand, counting down.
ATTCTGTCCACCGGGTGACCGGTGGGATTCGATTATCGATACACCTCGCGCCGGTGACCGATTTTGACAACAAGGACAACCAGACGGTCATCCTCGATGGTATAGATGATGCGGTAATCGCCGGTTCGGATGCGCCACATGTCGGTGGTCCCTCTGATCTTCTTTGCCCCTGGTGGGCGGGGTGTGGATTCCAGGTCGATCACCTTCTCAAATATGCGTGCCTGTACCGCTCGATCCAACCTTTGTACCTGCCGCTTGGCGACAGCATCCCAAAACACGGAATAGGTCATCGCAATGAATCCCTGGAAAACCCTAATTCCCGCAATACATCGTCCAAAGGAAGGGCGCTCCCAGGATTGCGCCGGTACTCTTCCAAAGCGATACGCGCATCCTCTGCATCCTGGCGCTCCTCCCACTCCTCTAGGAATCGGTCCAACGCCTCGCGAACCAACTCCTCAAGCGGTCGGCCTGTCTCCTTGGCAACAAACTGAAGCATCTCCTCCATGTCGGCGGGAATGGCAATGGTCATGGTTATCCTCCTGTATTTTGGCGTGGGGTCAATGGGATGATGTTATCCGAATCCATCTTGCCCGTCATCGCTGCTTGGATCCGCTCCCCAATCATGCGGGTTGCCTTCTTCAACGGATCGTCGGAAAGGTGTGCATAACGCGCCGTAGTGGCCGCCTGGGTGTGTCCCAGCAGCTTGCCAATCACGGGCAGGCTCATGCCCATACTCGCGCCAATGGAAGCATAGGCGTGGCGCAGATCATGAGTGCGCCACCAGTTGGAAAAAATCCGCCCCTTCCGGTGGTGTGTCTTGCCTGCCAGGGTTGTGACCGGTGGGATTCGATTATCGATACACCTCGCGCCGATGACCGATTTTGATAACAAGGACAATCAGTTGATCATCTTCAATGGTGTAAACAATCCGATGATCTCCAATCCGTATACGCCAAGACTCCGACGAGCCTTTCATCTTGATTGCAGCATGTGGACGAGGATCAACGGACAAATGGTCAATGGCGCCTCTTACACGTTGCCAGATGGCACGAGGCAGTGCATCAAGTTGCTTTCGAACCCGGTCTGGAACAACAATTTTATAAGGCATGCCTGGCGTCCATTTCTGCTTTAACAACCTCCCATGGTATGCCCTTTTCGCCACTCTCTTTGAACTCCCGATAGGCCCGGTCCGCATCCATGGCATCCTGGCGCTCTTCCCACTCCTCCAGGAACCGATCCAACGCTTCCCGAATCAATTCCTCAAGGGGTCGGCCTGTCTCCTTGGCAACAAACTGAAACATCTCCTCCATGTCGGCGGGAATGGCAATGGTCATGGTTATCCTCCTGTATTTTGGCGTGGGGTCAATGGGATGATGTTATCCGAATCCATCTTGCCCGTCATCGCTGCCTGGATCCGCGCTCCAATTCGATGCGTGCGGCACCGGTTGGGGCTGCTCTCTCTTCTGTCTGCACGGCTTTGCCAGGGATCGATCCTGAGCGTATCACAAGAGTGACTTATCCTTAAATCAATGTCGGTGGTTCCTTCCAGTTTCCTGCTTCCTGGTTGGCGGGGGTTATGCGCCAGGGTGTTCGCCGCGTGCAGGATGCGCTTGCGCAAGGCTTGCTCCATACGATCCAGCGTTTTTTGGACAAGGCGCAAATCTACAGTGAAACTCATGGAGCCAGCTCCCCCCGTGTCATTCCGTACCGTGTCAACGCATCATCCAGGGTAAATGCTGCGCCAGGATTGCGCCGGTACTCTTCCAAAGCGATACGCGCATCCTCTGCATCCTGGCGCTCCTCCCACTCCTCCAGGAATCGGTCCAACGCCTCGCGAACCAACTCCTCAAGCGGTCGGCCTGTCTCCTTGGCAACAAACTGAAACATCTCCTCCATGTCGGCGGGAATGGCAATGGTCATGGTTATCCTCCTGTGCTGTGGCGTGGGGTCATGGGAATGATGTTATCCGACTCTGTCTTGCCTGTCATCGCTGCCTGGAACCGTGCTGGCCGATGGTATAGCGCCGGAGTCGCCCAGCATGCCGATACTGAAGCAGGTAAATCCTCTTGCCAGCCGGAGTAAACTTGACGCCGAAAGCTTTTGTCTCCGTGTCCCATAGGAACGTATCAGCTTCTGGAGTCGCCATAGAGTCAATCAATCTCTTGCTGATTTTTGCTTGCATGTCGTCTCTCCGATTTGAATCTGTTGTCCTAAGCAATCAACCAGTTGCTCATTTCCAGCAATCACACAGCAATCATTTGGGAGAAAAATAGCGGAAACACTCGGAAACGTTAAGAAGAGAACTGCTTTATTTTACAGTACTTGTTGAAGGTGTCAGAAAGGCCAAGAAAGCCAGGACAACAAACGAATTAAGGCTTTTTGCGTCGCTTGCCGACGCAAAAACTTGGTTGGACTGAACGCGGAGAGTCGATCAGCCCGAGGACACATTATATGGAAATTTCAGATCGACAACGACTTTGAAAT
>PDZU01000172.1 GCA_002753095.1 Magnetococcales bacterium | reverse complement strand
TCCTCATCGCGACCGATCACCGGATCCATTTTACCCTGGCGCGCCAACTCGGTCAGATCGCGGGCATATTTTTCCAAAGCCTGAAAAGTGCCCTCCGGATCCTGGGAGGTGACCCGCTGCGCACCACGTACCTGCTGCAGGGCGGTGAGCAGCTTGTTTTCGGTGATGTGATGCTCCCGGAACAGGCGGGCCAGTGCGCTGTTGTTCTGCCCCTCTGCCGTCATGGCCAGCAAAAAATGTTCGGCAGAAAGATACTCATCCTTGAGGGTGCTGGCCCGCTGTTCGGCGTTCAGGAAGAGAACCTGCAAACGGCGCGAGGAGATCAGTTGATCCACCCCGTCCACCCGGGGGAAACGGTCGAGCTCCTTTTCCACGGCAGCCAGCAGAGCGGTAGGGGCAGTGCCCATCTTTTCCAGAATGGGGCGGGTCAACCCCTCTTCCTGGGCCAGCAGGGCGGCGAGCAGATGTTCCGGTTCCAGTTGTTGATGGGCGCGCGCCGATGCCAGTTGCGCGGCACTCTGTAAAGCCTGTTGCGATTTGGTGGTCAAACGGTCCTGGCGCATCTTGCACTCCTTGCAATGATTCGGATGAGTGTGGCAGCAATAGCAAGACTGCCCTGATAGATTAAGTAGGGAGTCAATCCCATTTGACAAGTGCCGTGCCGACGATTGCTGCGCAGGGGGGATCTCTTATATAAATGAATGGGGGGCGGATATGCGACAGAGTGACTTGCAATAAGATTGAGTTACGCCTATTTTAGCAAGCCTCTAAGGCAGTGGGTTTATAGTCGATCAGTTCCTTTATTGGGGAGAATGTTATGTTAGAGGCATATCGTCAGCACGTTGCCGAACGTGCCAAGGAGGGGGTTCCTCCCCTGCCGTTAACGGCGGCACAAACAACCGATTTGACCAAGCTTTTGCAGAATCCACCGGCAGGCGAAGAGGCTTTTTTGGTGGATTTGCTGGCCAATCAGGTTCCGCCGGGTGTGGATGAGGCGTCCAAGGTGAAAGCCGCCTTCTTGGCCGAGGTGGCCAAGGGTACGTTGGCCTGCGCCTTGATCAGTCGTCAGGAAGCAACGCGTCTGCTGGGTACGATGATTGGTGGGTATAATGTGGGACCGTTAATCGATCTGTTGGACGATGCCGAACTGGCCGATACGGCTGTGGCTTCGTTGTCCAATACGTTGATGATTTATGATGCGTTCAAGACGGTGGTCGACAAGGCCAAACAGAATGGCAAGGCCAAACAGGTGTTGCAAAACTGGGCCGATGCTACCTGGTTTACTTCGCGCCCCAAAATGCCGGAACAGGTGACGGTCACCGTCTTCAAAGTGCCGGGCGAGACCAATACCGACGATCTCTCCCCCGCTTCCGAAGCCTGGAGCCGTCCCGATGTGCCGGTACACGCCAAGTCGATGTTGATCAATCGCAAGGCGGGTGCGTTGGAAGAGCTGGAAGCGCTGAAAAAGAAAGGGCATCCGCTGGCCTATGTGGGTGATGTGGTGGGGACCGGTTCGTCGCGCAAATCGGCAGCCAACTCGATGATCTGGCACATCGGCGAAGACATCCCCTACGTGCCGGCCAAACGGACCGGCGGTGTGGTGATCGGTAGCAGTATCGCCCCCATCTTTTTCAACACCGCAGAAGATTCCGGCATGCTGCCGATTCAATGCCCGGTGACCGAACTCAACAGTGGCGATGTGATCACCATCGATACCCGCGCCGGAACGGTCAGCCGTGACGGTCAGGTGGTGTGTACCTTTACCTTGCAACCATCGACGATTGCTGATGAATTTCAAGCCGGTGGCCGGGTCAACCTGATCGTGGGCCGCAAATTGACCGCCGAAGCGCGTACCGTCCTGGGGCTGCCTGCCACAACCCTGTTCCAGCAGGTGGATAATCCCGCTGATACGGGCAAAGGCTACTCCCTGGCGCAAAAGATGGTCGGTCAATCGGTGGGCCTGAGCGGCGTGCGCCCCGGCACCTACTGCGAACCAAAAATGACCACGGTGGGCTCGCAGGATACCACCGGTCCGATGACCCGTGACGAAATCAAAGAGCTGGCCTGCCTGGGCTTTTCGGCAGAGATGGTGCTGCAGAGCTTCTGCCACACTGCGGCCTATCCCAAGGCGGTGGATATTAAAACCCACCAAACCCTGGGCAAGTTTTTTGAGGATCGGGGCGGCGTGGCCTTGCGTCCCGGCGATGGGGTGATCCACTCCTGGTTGAACCGTTTTTGTCTGCCCGATACGGTCGGCACCGGCGGAGATTCGCACACCCGTTTTCCCATCGGCATCTCCTTCCCAGCGGGATCGGGTCTGGTGGCCTTTGCGGCGGCAACCGGTGCCATGCCCCTGGTGATGCCAGAGTCGGTCCTGGTCCGTTTTACCGGACGGATGCAGCCGGGCATCACCCTGCGCGATCTGGTCAACGCCATTCCCTACGTGGCCATCCAGCGCGGTTTGATGACCGTGGCCAAGGCGGGCAAGAAAAACATCTTCTCCGGGCGTATTCTGGAGATCGAGGGATTGCCGCAACTGAAAGTGGAGCAGGCTTTTGAACTGGCCGATGCCTCGGCAGAGCGTTCGGCAGCGGCCTGTGCCGTGCAGTTGGACAAGGAGCCGGTGATCGAATTCTTGCGCTCCAACGTGGTGCTGCTGAAAAATATGATCCATCGCGGCTATAAGGATGCGGCTGCCCTGCAGCGGCGCATTAACGCCATGGAGGCATGGTTGGCCAATCCAACCCTGCTCAAGGCCGATGCGGATGCCGAATATGCGGCAGTGGTGGAGATCAACCTCGATGAGATCAAGGAGCCGATTTTGGCCTGCCCGAACGATCCAGACGATGTCAAACTGCTCTCCGATGTGGCCGGTACCACCATCCATGAGGTGTTCCTGGGCTCCTGCATGACCAATATCGGCCATTTCCGGGCCGCAGCGCGCATTCTGGACGGTCAACCGGCGATTCCTGGCCGGTTGTGGGTGGCCCCCCCCGACCCGGATGGACGAACGCCCGTT
>PDZU01000082.1 GCA_002753095.1 Magnetococcales bacterium | reverse complement strand
TCGTGGCCGATCCCCAATAAGGCGGTCAGAAAGATCAACCATAACTCCAACAACGATGGCAACATCACACACCTCAGCAAATGAAAAGTGCCGAAGAACTCGCGCTCTTCGGCACTCCACAACCTACCCCAACCAAACCGCTGCCAGAGGGGCTACCCCCATCGGCGTTATCCGAAACTTCCATTCGACTACTCAAAAATCCCTTTGGCACGCGCTGTTAAAAGTCGGGCATCCGCCCTCCCAGAGCGTGCCCCTGCGGGGCACAGATTTGGCGCGCTGCGCAAATCTGCTTCGGTAAAAGCGCGCCATTTCAGCAGGGCGCTGCCCTGCACCCGCCAGGGGAGATAATCTCCCCTGGACCCCGCAGATGTTTTTGTTTTCTTATTTGCCACCACCCAAACTGTGGACATACAACGTCAACTGCTTGATCTGCAACGGCGTCAACTTGCGGTTGGTCGTCCCCGTACCCCAGGCCGGCATCTGTCCCACACGACCCTTGGCAATCGATTCCCGTACCGTCTGCAAATCACCCCCATACAACCAGATGGCATCGGTCAAGTTGGGCGCACCCACCGGCGGCAACGGTCCACCCGCCAACGTACCCTTCAATGAACCATCGCCTTTGTCACCATGACAACTGTTGCAGGCCGCTTCACCATGGAACAAGGTATCACCACGCGCCACCGCTACCGCATCCTTCGATTTGCCAGACAACGACAACACATACTGCGTTAAATCATCCACCTGCGCATCGCTGAAGGCACCACCCGCCGATTTCAAGTGCGCCGGCATCTGACCATTGCGTCCGTTGCTGATGGTCTCCTGAATGGTCTCCAGATCGCCACCAAACAACCAGTCATCATCCGCCAGCGTGGGGAAACCACCCGCTTTGACCCCAACACCACCACCACCATGGCACGGTGCGCAATAATCACCAAACATCGCCTTGCCACCAGAAACCGCAAACTGCAACAAGGCATTGTCGCTGGCAATCTCTTTCAGGGACATCTTTCCCAAACGATCATTGAACGGCTTCTGCTTGGCAGCCACATCGTCCAAATCCTGCTGCAACTCCTTGTACATCGACCAGTTCCACATGCCCTTGGTGAAACCATCCACCATCGGCCAAGCCGGATACAATATCCAATAGATCACCGCCCAAATGATCGTGGCATAAAACGTATACAGCCACCAACGCGGCAGGGGATTGTTGTACTCCTGCAACGGAAACCCCTCATCCTCATCCCATTGGTGCCCAGTGGTTTTTCCATCCTTTAAGTCCGCCATCGTCTCTTCTCCTTCGTCTCTATCAGCGGGTCTGAGCCTGATAACTGGAAAAATCCACCAGCGTTCCCAGCATCTGCAAATAGGCCACCAGGGCATCCAACTCGGTTACCCGATCCGGTTGCGCGTCGAAATCGTCTTTGGGGACTTTGTTGCCATACCGCTTGGTCAAACCAGAGGCATCACTCGCCAGCGAGGCCTGATCCACCAAATCCTTCTTGGCATTGGCAATCTGCTCCGCCGTGTAAGGAACACCCACCATGTTCAACACCTGCATGCGCTTTTCGATGTCGTCATACTTCAGATCGGTCTTGCGCAACCAAGGATAGCCGGGCATCACCGATTCTGGAACCACCGAACGGGGTGCCTCCATGTGTGCCTGATGCCAGTGGTTGGAATACTTGCCACCAATGCGGGCCAAATCCGGGCCAGTCCGCTTGGATCCCCATTGGAAGGGGTGATCATACATGCTCTCAGCCGCCAACGAATAATGACCATAACGGGCCGCCTCATCGCGCAACGGACGGATCATCTGCGAGTGACAGTTGTAGCACCCCTCGCGAATGTAAATATCCCGCCCCTTGAGTTCCAAAGGCGTATAGGCCCGCATGCCCTTGACCGGTTCGATGGTGCTCTTGATGAAAAAGAGCGGCACAATCTCCACCAAGCCCCCGATGGCAATCGCCACCAGCGTCAAGATGGTCATCAGGGAGACATTTTTTTCAATGGTTTCATGTTTAATCATCATCGTTCTCCCGTTCACGCCGCCACACGTTGGCCTGCTGGGGCCGCTTGCCGCACCGTCATGACCAAATTGTAAGCCATCACCAATGCACCAACCAGAAAGACCGCTCCACCCAACGCCCGGAAAACATAGTACGGATGCATGGCCGCCACCGTCTCCGCGAAGGAGTAGCTCAAGTTGCCGAAGGAGTCATACTGCCGCCACATCAACCCCTGCATGATGCCAGAGATCCACATGGCCACGATATAGATCACCACACCTACCGTGGAGAGCCAGAAGTGGAAGTTGATCAGACGGACAGAGTAGATGCTCACACCCCACAAGCGGGGAACCAGATGATACAGGGCACCAAAAGAGACCATCGACACCCAACCCAGGGTTCCAGAATGGACATGACCAATGGTCCAGTCGGTATAATGGGAGAGGGCGTTGACCGTCTTGATGGACATCATCGGACCTTCAAAGGTGGACATACCATAGAAGGACAAGGAGACAATAAAGAAGCGCAAGATGGGATCGGTGCGCAGCTTGTGCCATGCCCCCGACATGGTCATGATACCGTTGATCATGCCGCCCCAGGAGGGCAACAGCAACATGATCGAGAAGGTAGCCCCCAAAGTGCTAGCCCAGTCCGGCAGCGCCGTGTAGTGCAGATGGTGCGGTCCGGCCCAGATGTACAGGAAAGAGAGCGCCCAAAAGTGCACCACCGACAGACGATAGGAGTAGACCGGACGCTCCGCCTGCTTGGGCACAAAATAATACATCAAACCCAAGAAGGCCGCTGTCAGGAAAAATCCCACCGCATTGTGACCATACCACCACTGCACCATGGCATCCTGCACCCCGGCAAAAACCGGGTAAGAGTCTGTCAAACTGACCGGAACGGCCAGATTGTTGACAATATGCAGCATGGCCACCGCCAGGATGAAGGCCAAGTAAAACCAGTTGGCCACATAGATGTGTTCCACCTTGCGCTTGGCCAGGGTGCCGACAAAATTGATGAAATAGGCCACCCAGACCACCGTGATCAGCAGATCGATCGGCCAGATCGGTTCTGCATACTCCTTGCCCTGGGTGATCCCCAGCGGATAGGTGATCACCACCAGCACAACCACCAGATTCCAACCCCAAAAGGTAAAGCCGGAGAGGAAATCCGAGAAGAGTCGTACCTTGCAGGTGCGCTGCACAACGTAGTAACTGGTGGCAAACAGCACCGAGCCACCAAAGGCAAAAATCACCGCCGAGGTGTGCAGGGGGCGTAACCGACCGAACGTGATATAAGGAACGTTCATGTTCAAATCGGGGAATGCCAGTTGCAGTGCCAAAATCACGCCAACCAGAAAACCAACGATGGCATAAATAACAGAGACTGCAGAGAACTTTTTGACGATTTCGTAGTCATAGAGGTGTTGCTGAATTGGTTGTTGGCCCACGTAGCCCTCCTTCCTTTTTATCCGAGGCAAGTGAGAAAAAAAATTAGCCCAAAAGCGTAACGGTCACTTCCGCGCAGTTACGAGATTCTGTTAGTATACCAATTCTGCAAAAGAAGCAATCAAAAAATGATCACAGATAGATCAAAATTTGGAAATGGACTCCACGTCACGATTTGTCACACTTTGCGAGGTAATTGTATGTCCAATGCAACGGAATCTCTCTACGCAGCCTGGAAAAAGATCTATCCACGCTATCAGTTAGGCTTTTTTCGCACCCTGCGCTCGTCATTATACACCGCACAACTTGTAATTTTCTTTTTTTTACCATTTCTGCGCTGGGAAAGACCATCTGGTTTGCCCAATCAGGCCATCCTTTTTGACCTTCCTGGGCGCAAGTTCTACATTTTTGATTTAATGATCTGGCCACAGGATATTATACTGCTGGCATTTCTGCTCATGGCTGCCGCATTGGGGCTCTTTTTCATCACGGCATTAGGTGGGCGTGTTTTTTGCGGTTATATGTGTATTCAAACGGTTTGGACCGATTTATTATTGCATGTGGAATTGCTGTTTGAAGGCAACCGCAAGCAGAGAATTAAATTTGATCACTCCCCTTTATCGGTCAAAAAATTTTTGATCAAGGGAGGCAAGCATTTCACTTGGCTATTGATCAGTGCAGCTACTGGGGTGGCTTTTGTCAATTATTTCATGGATGCACCCACCTTTTGGCGCCAGCTCTTTACCGGAGAACTGCCCACTCCGGCACTACTCACGGTCGCATTTTTGACAGCCACAACCTATTTGATGGCCGGTTTAGCCCGTGAACAGGTATGCATATACATGTGTCCTTATGCCCGTTTTCAGGGGGCCATGTTTGATGATGACACCATGATTGTTGCCTACCATCCAGAGATCGGTGAACCGCGTGAATCCAACCGCCGCATTCGCACGGGCAAAACAGAGCAGGGTGAACGGGTGGGTGAGTGTATAGACTGTGATGCCTGTGTCACGGTCTGTCCGACCGGCATTGATATTCGCAATGGACAGCAGTATGAATGTATCACCTGTGCCGCCTGCATCGACGCCTGCGACTCGGTGCGCGAACGGTTGCATGCCAGCAAACGCACCTTGATCTGTTACACCTCCTTGCGGGAAATGGGCGGCGAAAAGACCCGCTGGCTGCGGCCTCGCATTCTGTACTATGCTGTTTTGCTCTCGCTCTTTTTTGGGGGCATGGCCTATTATCTCAACCACCATGCGGCTGTGGAGTTGACGGTCATCGCGCATCGTCAGCCCATGTACATCGTGCAGTCTGACGGGGGCATTCAAAATAACTATACCATGCGTGTTCTCAACATGACCACGGCACCACAAACCTACTCTCTGGCGGTCGATGGGGTGCCGGAGGCCGTTTTGAGTATCGCGGCTATTCAGCAACACGACAGTGATGGCCATCCTCTGTTGACGCTTGAACCAGGATCCGTTACACCTTTCACTGTTTATCTTCGTCAGCCTGGTACCCGTATTGAGAGCGGTTCGCTTCAGGTGACCTTCACCTTGAGCGCTCTTTCTGCCAGCGGGGGCACGGCTTCCTATCACAGCACTTTTGTGAGACCGCAATGAACAACACCAATAACGCTGCACCTGTACGCCGCTCTTGGCGGCCTGAACCGTGGCTGATGGCCATTGTTCTTTTTTTCCTGGTGGTCTTTGCCGTCAATGCCTTGATGATCCGCCTCAGTTTGCAGTCTTGGACTGGCGAAGTGACGGATGGGGCCTATCGCAAGGGTTTGGCCTATAATCAGACGCTGGAGGCCCAGCAGCAACAGGATGCATTGGGCTGGCAGATCACTTTGGAGCACACGCCGTTGCAGGTGGGACGCTCTGCCATGTTGCAGTTACAGCTTCGGGACAGCCGGGGTCACGCGCTGCCTGGGGCCACGATACAGGGTGTATTCTACCGCCCCAGCAGCAAGGCGGCTGATCTGCCGCTGCGGTGGGCGGAAAAGGTTCCTGGTCAATATGTCGCCTCTCTGAGCCCCACACTGCCGGGCCATTGGGAGGTGCGCCTGACCGTGCAACGGGAGAATGCTCAATTCCGCCATGTGCAGCGCCTGGAGGTGGCTGCCGCTTCCCAGGGAGAGTAAGATGAGTTTCGATGAGTGGTTTGCCTTGTCCCGCCAGGTGGCACTGGTGATCTTTTTCCTGGCCTTCGTCGGCATCCTGTTTTGGGCCTATCGCCCCAAAAACAAGGACCGCTTCGAGCAGGAGGCCCGTGCCATCATTGATGATCATGATCCGTAACCTCCCCTGCTTCGTTGTGGTCTGCGGGCAGCCATGAGCCAGACGACCTGCTTTCACTGTGGTTTGCCCTTGCCGGAGAGCGGGGTCATCCAACAGGAGGCGTTCTCCTTCTGTTGTCCTGGGTGCCTGCAGGCGTGGCAGATGATCCGTTCCATGGGTTTGAACGGATACTATCTGCAGCGCGACACCCAGGCGATTGGCATGCAGCCTCAGGAGATTGACCCGGCTGCACTTGCCCCTTTTGATGATCCTATTTTCCAGGAAAAATGGGTGCAACAGGGCAGCGATGGCCGGCATGAGGTCAATTTGATTCTGGAAGGCATTCACTGTGCGGCCTGTGTTTGGTTGAACGAACAGGTCATCCGTCGCGTGCCGGGGGTGGAGGAGGTTTGGATCAACTTTGCCACCCATCGGGCGCGGGTCCGCTGGCAGCCACAACAGGCGGCACTTTCGCAGATCATTGCTGCCGTGCGCCGTATTGGCTATCAGGCCGAACCTTATGATCCCAGTCAAAGGGAGTGGCAGCGCCATCATCACGACCGCCGTCTACTGACCCAGTTGGGCGTAGCGGCTTTCGGGGCGGGCAATGTGATGTTTATTGCCGTGGCGCTGTATGCCGGTTATTTCCAGGGAATCGATGGAGATACCAAGCAATTTTTCCACTGGATTTCCCTGTTGTTGGCCACACCGGTGCTGCTTTATAGCGGCTCGTTGTTTGTGACGGCGGCATGGCGCGGCGTGCGGGCTGGTCGCTTGACCATGGAGTTGCCCATCGCTTTGGGGGCCTGGGTCACCTATCTATACAGTGTGCAGGTCACGGTGCGCGGTCATGGTGAGGTCTACTTTGACTCGGTCACCATGTTTTTGTTCATCCTGTTGGCGGGTCGTTTTTTGGAGGCTTTGGCACGCAGCAAGACGGCGTCCGCCATGGAGCGTCTGCTCAACCTGCAACCGCGTCAGGCGGTGGTGTTGCGGGATGGTCAGGCGCTGACGGTGGCTGTGCGCGAGGTGCAGGTGGGTGAGACGGTGCTGGTCAAACCGGGCGAACGGGTACCCATTGATGGTATCATTCTCTCTGGCCAGACCAGTGTGGACGAATCCATGTTGACGGGGGAATCGCTGCCGGTGAGTCGGAGCGTGGGGGATACGCTGGTTTGTGGCAGTCAAAATCTGGATGGGGCGATTACGCTCACCGTGACCCGCATCGGTGAAGAGACGGCCTTGGCCCGGATTCTTCGTCTGGTGGAGCAGGCGCAGGCGGCTCGACCGCCGTTGCAGACTCTGGCCGATCGCATGGCGGCGCGCTTTGTTGGCATGGTTCTTTTTCTGGCTCTACTGACGTTGTGGGGTTGGTGGGGTCAGGATGTGGGACAGGCGATTGAAAACATGGTGGCGGTCTTGATCATCACCTGTCCGTGTGCGTTGGGTTTGGCGGCTCCGGCGGCCATGATCACCGCCATGGGCAGTGCTGCCCGCTCTGGCATTTTGATCAAGAGCGGTGAGACCATTGAACGGTTGGCTCAGGTCAACCAGGTTGTCTTGGACAAGACCGGGGTGGTCACTTTAGGCACCCCACAGGTGGAACGACTGGTACCTGCCGCGCCTTACACCGAGGAGCAGTTGCTTGCTTTGGCGGCGGCGGTGGAGCGTTACTCGGAGCATCCGTTGGGGCGGGCCATTTGGCGCGCCTGTGTTGCCCGTGGTTGGCAGCCTTTGAGCGGGATCGAGCAGGTCAGCAATCGGCCCGGCCATGGTCTGCAAGCGCTGTTGCATGGGGCAGACATTCGGGTAGGGCGGGCTCTTTTTGCGTTGCACTCACTCCCCGAAGCGGCGCGCATGCCGCCTGATGATCCAGACCATCCGGTCACCTGGAGTGCCTGCAGTCGCGATGGGCAATTGGTCGGCTGGATCGGATTGGCTGACCCTCCCAAGGCCAATGCGGCGCAGGTGATCCAGGAGTTGCAGCACCTGCATCTGCCTGCTCTGTTGCTTTCTGGTGACCGTCGGGCTGTGGTACAGCGGGTTGGGGCGTTGACCGGCATTCAGGCATACATCAGCGAGGTTCTCCCGGATGACAAGGAGGCGGAGATTGCCCGTTTGCAGCAGTCCGGGTTGCGGGTGGCCATGGTGGGCGATGGGGTCAACGATGCACCGGCCCTGGCCAGGGCGGATGTGGCGATTACGGTAGCCAACGCCAGTGATTTGGCTGTGGCTTCCGCCGATGTCATCCTGCTCAACAAGGATCTGCAGGCTGTGGTGCATACTTTCCGCTTGGCGCGGCAGACCTTGCGCATTATCCGCCAGAATTATCTGCTCTCGCTGTGTTATAATTTACTGGCGATACCCCTGGCCATGGCTGGATTGGTGGCACCCATTTTTGCGGCCATTGCCATGCCTCTTTCCAGTCTGGTGGTGGTAGGTAACGCTTTACGTTTGCGGCGTCCTCTGAAATTTTGAGGTGACATGGAAATTCTCTATCTGTTGCTACCTCTGGCCATTTTATTGGGTCTGTCTGGATTGGTGGCGTTGATCTGGTCTATCCGGCGTGGGCAGTTTGACGACATGGAAGGCCCTGCGCACCGTATTCTCTTTGAGGATGACAGTGACCTGCTGCCGATACACCCCCCTCCAGAGAAGAAATAGCCCTATCCAACCTGCTCCAGAGATTTAAAATCTTTAAAAATTTCTGCGGGGTCCAGGGGCGATCATCGCCCCTGGCGGGTGCAGGGCAGGGCCCTGCTGCAATGGCGCGCTTTTACCGAAGCAGATTTACTGCGTAAATCTGCGCAGCGCGCCCAAATCTGTGCCCCGCAGGGGCACGCCTTGGGAGGGCGGACGCCCGACTTTTAACAGCGCGTGCCATAACGGTTTTTTTGCTGTCGAACGGGTGAACGTTCACGCCCCCCTGCACCCCGCAGTAATGGTTACAGAGAGCGAACCACTCCACGATTTCTGCCGCAGCGCCAACTCTGCCAATGGCCAGCCAAACGACGATCAATGGCCACGGCCAGAGCGGCACTTGCCACACTGCCCAGCGCCACGAACATCTGTTCCCACAACTCAGGCACACCCAACCACGCCTGCAGGGTGCCACGTCCCACACACAAAAACAGCACCGTCACCGAACTGCCCGCCAGAAAGCTGACCAGCAATTCACGTGACGTCGTTGCACTTTCTGCCGCCTTTCCGCCTTTATCCATCCCGACCCAACCTCTCTACTGTGCATGGGCACACAGTTCCAACGCCTGTTCCACCCCATAAGATTGCCAGAAAGGCATGCTCTCGCCTTTGTTGCAACGACGACAGCCCACCAGACGATTCTGCAACAGTTCACCACTCGCCACCGTGATCGCGCGGTGGCCCTGACTCATCAGCAAACCCTCCCGCTCCATGGCCGCCAGGGCACGGGAAAAGGTTTCGTTACGCATTTCCAGGGAGGTGGCCACATCCTGCTTACGTTTTTCCAACAGCACCGTACAGGGAGAGGTGCGCTGCTGCACCGGAATACGCCGCAGCAGATAATAGCAGATGCGACACACGGAACAGCGTTGGTCCCACTGGTGCCGCATGGAACGGTTGGCCAACTCAGCGGCCATCTGCCGCAGAACGCTCTGTTGGATGACTGGGGCACGGTTGAGGGTCTGCCAAAAGGTCTCCCGCTCCATCATCAGCACCACCCCCTCCTCCACGCCCCGCGCGGTCAAGAAGTAGCGGGGTGGATCGAGAAAGGAGGCCGCCACATTCAACCAGTGGCCAGCCTGCGCGGTAAATGCATAGTTTTCCCCGTGGGTCGGGCTGGCACCGTTACCGGTCAATGCCACCTTGCCATTCATCAGCAGTGGTACTGCCTCCACATCATCATTGTGCTGGAACAAAATTTCGCCATTGCCAAAACGCCGCACCCGACACCCCGGCTGGGTCAGCAGTTCATAAGCCACATTCCAGAACTGACTCATTTCGATTTCCATGGCGCTTGTCCACATTCTCATAAATTCTGGCTCCTACTCAATTGGCCTGACGCTGCGGCCCACAGCAACGGCCATCGGCACAAAGATTGGGTGCGGCGAACATTGACCCGCTGGTTTGATACCAGAAGTGGCGATGCAGTTCCGGCCATCCGTTAATAATTCCACCGCCAACAGCGACCAGAATCAGCAGTCCGGCGGCGAAATAGCGCAGATGAACAAGTTCGCTTCGTGCCGCCAACAAACCACCCACCACACCCCCGGCCAGAGAGAACGGCAAGGTACCCACGCCAAAAACCAACATGGAGAGAGCCGCCATCTCTGCCCCACCACCACGCAAGGCGGACCAGATGGCCATGGTATACACCAGACCACACGGCACCCAACCCCAGATAAAACCAACCAGTAGCGCTTGCACGGGGGATTGCACTGGCAACAAACGCCTGGCCCATGGCTCCAACAGGCGCCACAGGGGCGACCCCAACCGCTCCAAGGCAGCAGAGCGCCAACCCAGCCAATGCGCCGCCGTCAGCAGCAAAGCCAGACTGGCCAGGGCCTGCATGTAGGGCCGAATGGCCTCTCCCAACAGACGCGGCAAGGCAATGGCCATGGCCCCAGCCAACCAACCCAACAAGGCATAGGCACTGATACGCCCCACAGCAAAGGCCAGCAGATAACGGGCAAAACGCCACCTGTCCGCCCGGACAGGGGCAGGCAAACCCACACTCAATGCAGCCAGGATCGAACCGCACATGGCCAGGCAATGAATGGAACCGGAAAAACCCAGCATCAGGGCAGAGAGCAGTTCAACAGGCAAGCGAATACCTCCAAAGATGGATGAACATGGCTGGCAACGTAACCTGCTCAGCATAACCGATACCAAGTATTATATTCTTTTATATCAATTACTTGTTATGACACCTCCCGGATACATGCGTGAAATCACCGAGAGTGATGGGGGAATTGACGACCTTTTACAAACAGGGCAGCTTGCGGCGTGGGCTGGTTCTCTCACCCAAAACGGGTCAATTCACCACCGATCGTGTGAATTGACGGACTGGCGCAGTGTGAATAATGCGTAGAATTTAATCTATCCTGTTATGTTATTTAATTTTTATTGCGATGGTATACCTGTTGCAATTTATGGCCACAGCTAAAGCCCATATTTCGGCGTCATTAAACCAAAAGGAGTGTGGCCATGTTGCCTATTTCTCACCCTGCTGATTCAGCCTTTGCCAGGTCAAATTTTCCCCCCTGGAACGCGGCGCCCACGCCAAACGAACACCGAACCAGCGCCCCCTTCGGCGGGCTGGAGTCGGGGACGATGCGCCAGCTCAGGCCAGGGGAAAAACTGTTCAGCGTTGGAGATGAAGTAAACGAAATCCATTGGTTAAGTGATGGTCGCATAGCGCTTGCAGCCGCTGCAGCCAACCACCAGACACAACAAACCATCACCATCGTCCATGGTGGCTGCCTGCTGGAAAACCGCCTGCCACTGCAAACCACACCCCTTCTGCACCAAAGAAGTGCAACAGCTCTGAGTCGTTGTCGACTGATTGTTTTTGATAAATATCAATTAATGACCGCTATTGATCAAACCCCATTATTAATCCGCCTGCTCATGGCCCATTGGCAGGGTGAATTGGAGACCAAAGAAAATGAGATAAAACGCAAAATAGACAACAAGCGCTGCACGGCCTGCCGCCTGATGCGACTGTTGCTGGAGCGGGTGCCCGCACAAAATTTCCATGCCACCCGTTTGTGGCAATTGGGCCTGAGCAATGGCGAAATGGCCCAACTGCTGGAAATGCACCACGCCACGTTGTCGCGCACCCTGGCCGGCTTGATCCGGGAGGAGATCCTGCTTCCCGATCAGGGCAAACGGCGCTGTCTGTTGATCAACGTCAGCGCAGCAGAAATGCAGCAACGGGTGCTGCACTGTCCGCTCTGCGCACGCAGACAGGCCCAGGTTTAATCTTGATCATCCCATTGCACAACAAGGAGAATTCATGTCTGAAATATTGACCAACACCGCCGCACGCAACATTTTTTACGGGGGAACTGCCTTCTTTTTTGTCACCTTTGCAGCACTGGTTGCCCACAGTGTAACGGAAGTCAACGCCTTCAGCAGTCAGCACCCGGTCAGCCCCAGCGTGGCCAAAGGCAAGGAGATCTGGGAGCGACACGCCTGCATCGATTGCCATACCATCCTGGGCGAAGGGGCCTATTATGCCCCAGAGTTGGGTAATGTCTGGCTGCGCTACGGTGGCCGGGAAAATCCTGAAGGCGCCCGTGCCGCCCTGAAAAGCTGGATGCAAAGCCAACCCTCCAAGATTGAAGGACGGCGGCAAATGCCCCACTTTGCCATCACCGATACAGAACTGGATACCCTGGTCGATTTTCTGAAATGGACCAGCGAAATCAACACACAAAACTGGCCACCGAAAATCTCCGGTTGAACAAAGGAACCCTCATGTTGAAATATAAAAGCCAACACGTTGCTCTTTACTATATCGTTGGTGCGCTTGGCCTTTTCTTGGCCCAGATCATTTTCGGTGTCGTACTGGGTACCATTGTCGTTCAGCCCAATTTTTTGGCCGAACTGATCCCCTTCAATATCGCCCGCATGATCCACACCAATGCCCTGATCGTCTGGTTATTGATGGGTTTTTTTGGTTGCGCCTACTATCTGATCCCTGAAGAGGCAGAGCGTGAGTTGCACAGCCCGCAACTGGCCATCATTCAGTTCTGGCTCTTTCTGGCCGGCGGTGCCGCCGCCGTCCTCGGCTATCTCTTTGGCATCCACGAAGGTCGCGAGTTTTTGGAACAACCCCTGTGGATCAAACTGGCCATCGTCGTGGTAGCCTTGATGTTTCTGTACAATATTTCCATGACCGTTCTCAAAGGACGCCGCACCGCCATCACCAACGTCCTACTGCTGGGACTGTGGGGAGTGGCGCTCTTTTTTCTTTTTGCCCTCTACAATCCGGCCAACCTGATCCTGGATAAAATTTTTTGGTGGTGGGTAGTCCATCTCTGGGTCGAAGGGGTCTGGGAACTGGTCATGGCCGCCGTGCTCGCTTTCCTGATGATCAAAATGACCGGCATCGACCGGGAAATCGTGGAAAAATGGCTCTACGTCATCATCTCCCTGACTCTTTTCTCCGGGATCCTCGGCACTGGTCACCACTATTACTGGATTGGTACACCAGCCTACTGGCAGTGGATCGGCAGTGTTTTCTCCACCATCGAAGTGCTGCCTTTTTTTGCCATTGTCCTGTTTACCTTTATGATGGTCTGGAAGGGAGGGCGCACCCATAACAACCGCGCCGCTCTGCTCTGGTCTCTGGGCTGTTCGGTCTTCGCATTTTTTGGTGCCGGGGTTTGGGGTTTTCTGCATACCCTCTCCTCCATCAACTATTATACCCATGGCACCCAGATTACTGCCGCGCACGGCCATCTGGCCTTTTACGGCGCCTATGTCATGCTCAATATTGCCCTCTTTACCTATGCCGTCCCCAACCTCCTGCAACGGGAGCCCGCCCACCAACTGCTCAACATGTGGGGCTTTTGGCTCACCTCGGCAGGGGTGCTCTTCATGACCTTTGCCCTGACCATCGCCGGCGTGGTGCAAACCCATTTGCAACGGGTCATGGGTCTCAGTTTCATGGAGGTGCAGGAACAGCTCAGCCTCTTCTATTGGCTGCGCCTGATGGGCGGAGTGGTCACCCTGTTGGGGGTCATCCTTATCCTCTGGTCTCTGCTCAATCCGGTCGTACAGCACCTGCGCAGCACTCAAGCACAGCGCGCCTAATCGCACCTTGTCTCCACGGGGTGGAGAGGCTCTCTCCACCCCAGCCATACGGATTACCCCATGACTGCCCATATTCCTTTCTACTTACCCACTGGCAACGAAATCACCCTCTTTGAGCGGGCATGGCAGTACAAGTTGCCCCTGCTGCTCAAAGGCCCCACAGGCTGCGGCAAAACACGTTTTGTGGCCCACATGGCCGCCAGACTGCAACGTCCCCTGATCACCGTCGCCTGCCATGATGATCTGAGTGCCGCCGACCTCACCGGCCGCTTCCTGCTCAAAGGCGGCGCAACCCAATGGGAAGATGGTCCTCTCACCCGCGCCGTGCGCTCCGGGGCCATCTGCTATCTGGACGAAATCGTGGAAGCGCGCAAGGATGTGACCGTCATTCTCCACCCCTTGAGCGATGATCGCCGCATTCTGCCCCTGGATCGCACCGGCGAAACCTTGCTCGCCCCCAAGGAGTTCATGCTGGTGGCCTCATTCAACCCCGGCTATCAAAGCCTGCTCAAACAGCTCAAACCCTCCACCCGACAGCGTTTCATCACTCTGGAATTTTCCTTCCCGCCCCCGGAGTTGGAGCAACAGATCGTGGCCAGCGAATCGGGCCTTCCCCTACCCCAGGTTGTCGTCCTGGTCCGTCTGGCCCAACAGATGCGCGCATTGCAAGGACATGACCTGGAAGAAGGGGTCTCTACACGCCTGTTGATCTATTGCGCCACCCTGATCCACAGTGGTCTGTCCTGGCAGGAGGCGGTGCGTGTCACCCTGATTGAACCGCTGGCCGATGATCCCCACGTCAAAAGCGGGCTGGCAGAGTTGGCCAGCGCCCTGTTGCCATGAAACTGCGCCACGGTTTGGAACTTGAAGAGCAGGTGGGTGCCCTCTGGCACCGACTGGTTGGCCAGCCAAGCAGCATGACCACCTATCCAGAGGCGACAGTCGCCCTGGAACCCATGCGTGAGGTATTGGCCCTC
>PDZU01000081.1 GCA_002753095.1 Magnetococcales bacterium | reverse complement strand
GGCCATGGCGATAAAAGAGGCTCCCAGCAACACCGAACTGGCCAACAACAGAGCAAACGCCCGCCAACTTTCCGGGTCGGCCCCGCCGCCCCCCCACCCCACCGCCAGACCGGCGGCCCCATAACCGATCCAGGTCGCCAGGGCCAACACCAACAGATGACCGATAAATTTACCGAGCAGAAGCTGCCCCTTGCTGATCGGATAGGTAAGCAACAGCAGCAAGGTACCCCGTTCCGCCTCCCCGACCAGGGCGTCATAGGCCAGCATCAAG
Source organism: Magnetococcales bacterium (assembly GCA_002753095.1). Classification (GTDB taxonomy): domain Bacteria; phylum Pseudomonadota; class Magnetococcia; order Magnetococcales; family Magnetaquicoccaceae; genus Magnetaquicoccus. The sequence goes on along the minus strand of PDZU01000081.1, from coordinate 14,286 downwards.
GCGATCAGGGGCAACAGGAAGATGGTCAAGCTGGCCAGACTGACCACAATGACCGCCAGCGGTTTGGCACCGACCGCACCGGTCGGGGCACTACCCAAAAAGGCCAAGCCAAAAGCCAGGGCAGCCAGCAACAGGGTGGCACTCACCACCCAACGGTTGCGCAGGGCGTCGCGCATCTCCTTCATGGCGATGATCCAGACCATTTTCACGGCTGTTCCCCCTCTTCCGCTTGCCGATGACCAAAATGGGTATAGAGATCATCCAGGGTCGGCAGTTGAATCTCCAGATCGCTTACCAGGGTACCCATGGCCGCCAATTGGCGCAACACGGCCATTTTGGCATCGACCGGCACGGCCAACTGCACCGTCTGGGCCTCCTGCTGCAGCACCGGAATGGTGGGCAACTGGGCTGCCACGCGCTGCACATCGGAACTCTGCACACGGATCAAGACCGGCAGGTTGGCCTCGGCACGCAGACTCTCCAGACTGCCCATGGCCGCCAGCCTGCCCTGGCGCAGGATGATGGCCAGATCGGTGCGGGCCTCCAACTCGGTCAGCAGATGCGACGACAGGACAATGGTCACCCCCTGGCCGCGCAAGGCCAGGATCATGCGGTAAAACTCCTGGCGCAGAATGGGATCCAGGCCGGTGGTTGGTTCGTCCAACAGCAACAGGCGGGGCTGACCCAACAGGGCTTGCGCCAACCCCAGACGCTGCCGCATCCCCTTGGAGTAGGTTTTCACCCGTCGTTTGGCCGCCTCGGCCAGACCAACCTGCTGCAATAACAGATCGCACTGGCTCCACGCCACCCCCTTCAGACGCGCCAAATAACGCAGGGTATCCAGACCGCTCATCTCGTCGTAGAAGGTGACACTCTCCGGCAAAAAACCGATCTGGCGGCGGAACGCACTCCCGGCTGTGGCCGGGTCATACCCCAGCACCCGGACCGATCCACTGCTGGGACGGGTCAGCCCCAGCAACAGTTTCATCAAGGTGGTTTTGCCCGCCCCGTTATGGCCCAACAAGGCCACACAGGCCCCGGTCGGCACCGCCAAGGTCACCCCCTGCAAGGCCCGATGGCGCGGATACTGTTTGACCACATCGGTCACGATACAGGAATATTCACCCATCAGGAACCATCCGCCAAATCATCCGGTACACGCACCGGCTCAGGAGAAGGATGCATCAACGGCCAACTGTCCACCACCCCACCGGGAGCAATGGCCGGAAAATGGTTTTGTGCCACCCGCAAACTCTCCATGACCGGACTGGAGAGCAACAGCTTGGCCAGAGGATAACGCCAAAGTACCTGATCCAGCAATGTATTGGGTCGATAGGCCACGTCAGCAATACCGTCACCATTGAGATCAAAGGCCGGATTGTCGCTCCAATAGTTGCCCCGACCCTGGTGCGACCACTCATAGCGGACCATGCCGGAATATTTGACCTGGGTGCGGTTGTTGATAAAATCATTGTCGTGCATCACGTTCTTTTCGGAGCCGCCGGTAAAATGGATGCCGATTTCACACCCCTCGAAGCGGTTATGGTGCAGATGGTTATGGGAAGAGGTATAGATGAAGGTGCATTTGTCATGCGTTTGGCGCACCAGATTATCGGCCAGTTCCGACTTGCGGCAGGAGTGAAACATCAAGCCATGATCCCGATCCCGCAGGGAGATGTTGCGCAAAATTTTGAGATTATCCGAATACATCAAGGCATAACCCACCGAATTATCGACGGAAATATTATCGCTCACCTCGTTGTTGTTGGCATACATGTAGTGGACGGCAAAGCGCAGATGGCGAAAGGTGTTGCCGCGAATGGTGTTGCCGTGGGCGGTATGGATGTAGAGGCCATCACGGCCCCCGTCGATCTGATTGTTTTCGAAGAGGGATCCGGTGCTGTCCCAGATATTGATGCCGTTGCCTTGATCGTTGCGCCAGAGATCGGTGCGATTGGCAATGGTATTGCCACGCACGACGGCCCTGGGCGCCCCCTGAATGGCGATGCCATAGAGATTACCAAGCACCTGATTGTTTTCGATCACCACATTGGCAGCCGCTTTATGGGCCAGAATACCGCTGTCGAGATCATTTTCCACCTTGCCGGAACCGGTCACGGTCACGCCACGAATGGTTACCTCGGCGGCGGTGACGGTCAGGACGCTGCCGCTGCCACCACCCTCCACGACCGCCCCCGGCACCCCCAGCAGGGTCAGGGGCTTATCGATCACAGCCGGACCATAACGTCCCTCTTGCAGGCGCAAGGTCTCCCCTGGTTCTGCGGCGGCGATGGCCAGACGCAGGGTCTCCGCACCGGGGGCCACCAACCGTTCGGCAAAAGCCACCCCCGGCAAGAATAAATCGGCGGCCAGGAAGATCCTGGCCGCCCAAGGCAACCACCGCATCACGCCTCTGTCCCTGCAACCGGTTACTCCACGAACATCCGTCCCTGCATCTCCATATGCAAGGCGTGGCAGAACCATTGGCAGTAGTAATACCAGACACCGGGCCGATCGGCCTTGAAGGTGACCGAAGCGCTGGCCAAAGGCCCCACTTCCATACAGACATTGTGACCCACCACGGTCAGACCGTGGGTCAAATCGACCACATCATCGATGTTGGTGACAATGACCGTCACCTCATCGCCCAATTTGACGGTAAACTCGGTCATGCTGAAGGTTGGGGCATGGCTGACCATGTAGACCCGCACCTTGTTGGCCCCTTCACGCACCACTTTGCTGTCTTTGCCCAATTCGACGCCATCTTTTTTGGCCATGGCGTGCAGATCGGCGAACAGGGGATCATTCTTGTTGTAGACCTCGACCGGATTGACCTTGGACTTGTGTACGATGATGGCATCATGGGGTTCCGGGAAGGTGGGACCATCATGTACCAGCTTCATTTCATCGCCGGAGATGTCGATCAACTGGTCATTTTCCGGTTTCAGCGGGCCGACGTTGAGGAAACGGTCCTTGGAAAATTTGCACAGAGCCACCAACCATTTGCCATCGGCATCCTTGCTTTCGGCCATGGAGGCGTTGGTGTGACCCACCTGATAATGGACATCCAATTTTTGCCGAATGGGATTGACGTTTTTATCGCCCTGATACTGCTTGATGGCATCGGCGATATTCCATTTGACGATCTGGCTGTCGAGGAAGACGGAGGTATAGGCATTGCCACGACCATCGAAGGTGGTGTGCAACGGACCCAGCCCCACTTCCGGATTGGCGACGATGGTCTCTTTCTCGCTGATTTTGCCTTCGAAGAACAGATCCACCTTATCCCACTCGATGACATACACGGTGGGGGAGAGTTTGCCGCTGACGATGACATATTTGCCATCCGGGGCGGCATTGGCATCATGGGGGTTGCTGGCGATGGGTACATAACGGGTGAATTGGGATTTGGCATCCTTGCGGCCATCGACCACTGGCACACCGTTGATGATCTGGACTTTGCCCGCCTTGACGGCTTCTTCGATCGCCTTGATATTGAAAATCACCACGTGATCAGCAGGCGCGGCGGTCATCTCGGCGGTAGTGAAGCCCTCTTCCGAGTTGTAGCAGGTAGAGATGGCATATTTGCCTTTATAATCGCAATCGCAGTTATCCAGGTTACCGCTGATCATCACCTGCCACGCCATCTTCATGGTTTCGCCATCGACGGCGGAGAAGATACCCACATATTTGGACGGATCGCGCATGGTGCTGGGATCGTTCTGCAGCGGACGGCGCATTTCGCTGTTGCAGAAAACGTAACCGGTCTTGGGATAGCGCTGCAGACGCAAGCCATGGATGGCATGGGCGTTGGGAATCTCCAGGATGCTGTCGGTTTTCATGATATCGATACGAATACGGGCGATACGGGTATTCGACTTATCATTGATATAGAGATAGCGACCATCATAGCTGCCATCGGTATAGGACATGCGCGGATGGTGGGTATCGCCATGATCGAAGGTCACCTTGCCCTGTTTTTTCAGGAACTCTTTGGTTTCCGGGGTCAGGCCAGAGGAGAGGATTTTCAGGCTTTCGTTGGTCAAGCCCCAACCGGTGGCGCTTTCGCGGTTGAAGACCGGGATCCGGGTCAATTCGCGCATGGAGGGCACGCCCAAGACCCGCACCTCACCGGAGTGACCACCACTCCAGAAGCCATAATATTCATCCAATTGACCGGGGGGCACATCGGCACGTCCTGCTGCTTCGACAGAGGAGGGTATGGCGCTTGCTGCGGCCACCAAGCCGCCGCCCAACACCGCCGGACCTGCGGTCATGTTGGCCAAACCACCCAAGGCAGCCGCTTTAATGCTGTTGCCCAACAGATCACGGCGGGTCAGTTCACCCAGTTTGCACTCTTTCGACATCGCTCATTTCTCCCCAGACAAGGTATCCGATCATCAATCACCCAAAAAACCGCTCAGCCTGCACAGAGCAGAGAACTTTCTCCGCAGCACAGGCGATGCATCCTTTTGCGCAGTTCGGTGTGTCATATGACACACTCATGATTCTGTTTGCATCCGTGCGGTGCGCCTGCGACCAGACGGCGTCACGCCCAGCAAATGATGTAAATTGCTGTCATGTTTACACGAAAAAAAAGAGCCGATAATTGATCCAGGTCAATTATCGGCCACTTTTCTTGCAAGACGTGTGGATTGTGTGTGATTTGACACAGTCCCTATGCGGGAAGACGCATCCCCCGCACGGTATAGTGACTGAGCGGAAAATTGGAGTATTTGACCTGATCGCTCTGATTGCCACCCAACAAACGGATATGGGTATCGTCTTGTGAGACGTAGAAGGCGACATGGAAACCGCTGGAGGATCCGGTTGCCTGATCCTGACCGGGTTGTACATGTTGGATAACGACGATGGTACCGGGCATGGGTTGGCTATCGGCTTTGCCCCAAGTCAACCAACTTTTGGCTGCCGCACTGTTGGTTCCGCTGGTCCCAGCCATCTGCAGCACCCAGTTGACGAAGGAGGAGCACCAGGGGGTTTCGTCATTGGTGGCCTTGAGGGTGGTGGTTTGGTGGTAGGCCACGATCCGGGCATTGTTCTGTCCGGGGGTAGAGTTTTCGTGTACGCCCAGTTCTCCTGCGGCGATGGCCATCCAGGGATGTTTTTCCCCTCCCGAATCGCCCCCAGCCTCGATGACGGTGGGCAACAGATCCAGGGCTTTGAAGGTGGCTGGCCCCACGATACCATCCACCGTCAAGCGCTGATCTTCTTGAAAAGCCATCACCGCCTGTTGGGTTTTTGCGCCAAAATCACCATCCACGACCAGATTGGGCAAGGAATGGGGTTTTTCGTTGAGTTTTTGCTGCAGTTGACGCACGTCACTGCCGTTGCTGCCAATTTTAAGAATATTCATGTCATCCCTCCACAAAGATAAGATCAAACAGTGCAACCGATGGATGACTGTAATAAATTTATTGGATTTCTACAATCATTATTTTGCCCATCCGCGTAAAAAAAACGCCACCCCGACAACCTCCGGTGCGGTGTGTGACCTAAGAGGGGAACATGCTGCCCGTTGTGATGATTGTGCCGTTCGGGCTGCTTGGATGGCAGGAGTTATCATGAGGTCTGGCATGGTTCAGGATGGACGTGTTGCTGGACAGACGGGTGTCAAACAGGAGTCCGATTTGTTTGGATTGTAGTTTTTTCTGTTTTACATTGAGCAGTTTTGTTTGGTAGACTTCCCGGTGGTAGTTTTGCTGTACGCGCTGACTGGGGGCGTTTGAGTCGTTGGCAGCACCCTTGGCGACACACGCCGCAACTGTTTTAATGCATTATTGTTGTACACAGAAAACGTTATAGGATGGTAACATGCCCGTACCTTTACTGAACCATGAAGGGCTATTGTCTGAGCTTGAGAATTTATTTAATTCACAAATCACGGATGAATTATCCCTGAAGAGAGTTGAGCATAAGATATTGAAATTACCGTCAAGAGACGATGATTTCTATTGCCTGAAAATGGTGTTTTCTTGCCTTTCTGGTGATTTGGATATATTAGAAGAATCCTACAAAAGGATCATCAATAAAAATTTGTTCTTTTTTAACTATGTCGCATGCAGGCAAAGGATTGGGGCATTGGATGAACGCACCATCCTTCATTTTCTTGAACACATCGAACATAATGCATGCCATAGTACTGATATACTAAATGTGATGCATGCCTTGTATGTATTTGGCATGTATGATCTATTGCCGAAGCCAATTGAAATGCTAGGAAAAATAAAATCTGCTGACAAGGATAAGGAAGAAGAAGAATTCACAGATATTAGCCGTGTACTCAATAGAAATCGCATCGACAAGGAAGCACAGCGCAGGTCTAATATCGCTGCGCTGCAACTTATTGCCAGTAAAGGACTGCTTATTGGTGGATATTCTGTGATGGTCCCACCGGAGTACGATAGTATTCATAAGACGCTTTTGATTCGAGGAACGCCAGAACAGGTTTATCACGTTGAAGATGACTGGCTTGAAGAGCATGGGAACAGAGCAGGTGGCATTGAATCCATATTTTTTGAGCCATGGCCGATGATGGAGACCTGTTCATGAGTGTTTCGATAAATGATTTGCGCTCTGAATTTCAACAATTGCTTGACCGGGCGCACCATGAAGCGAGTCATCGGACTGCGGCCAGCAAATGTTATTACTTTATATATCACTCATGCAAATCCATGTGGCCCTCTGTAGCAGCGAGCGGAACTCATGGCATGCATAGAGCATTTTATAAAGGTTTGCAGGGCGCCCAGGGATTGGAGAAAATAGGGTCAAAGCTAGAAAAATTGCACAATCTCCGAGTAACTGCGGATTATCACCTCGACAGGAGTTTTTTCCCTGCCCAGTTAAAGAGAGCACAGGAGTTGGCTGAGTCAATTGTGGTTGATATTCAGAACATTGGCACAAAAGACGAAATATAATATTGCGGCGAATGCTTTATATGGTTTCAAAGACAAATGCGCACATCGATCCTGTATTTTCATGCGCAAAAAATTTGTAGTTTTCCGGTAAAACAGCAGAAAATCATGCATAAATTGGGGATAAAATTCCCTTCTTTCTGAGGAAATGGTGGCTTACAACGCCGTTATGGCGTTGAGGAACGCGCGCATCGGCCAAAACCTCGCACACAGGCTGGAAAAGAGGGCTGTGCTCGGATCTGGTTCTCTTTATGTGACTCATAATTCATAATTTAATCATAAAAAGGATTAATTACATAATGCAAACAACCACAGAGAAGATATTCTCTCAAAGCGAATTAGAATCAATTGCGAAGGCTCTTTCTAACGAAAGTAGTGGTTTAACTGGAACGGAAATTAGCCTTATTTTTGAATCATTAAACATTGTTGACGATAATCCGAGCATAACGAAGTGGAAGAGATTGTATTATGCGTTCGTCAAACATCAAAACAATAAAAACAGTCGTCGGGTAGTCCTTGAATTTATACGCCGGGCTATAAAGCCAGAACGCTATATAAAACAAGTAAGTCGTTTTGAAAATTTGCGTACAAATTTAAACCAAGTACTTTCCTTCTCTGGTATTGCCGTTGATAGTGCTGGTGAATTGATCTCTGCAGATCGGGCAGAAACTATTAGCGAAGCTATGATTAGAGCAAATGAACTGCGGGCTGAATTAGTAAAGCGCGGTGTTCATCCCGATGTTCTGTGTTTTTGTCGATCAGAATTGCTAGATGGAAACTACTTCCATGCCGTATTGGAGGCCACCAAGAGTGTCGCTGACAAATTACGGAAAATGACCAATATAAACGGTGACGGAGCTGATTTGGTTGATAAAACCTTGACTGGAAATATGCCTGTTTTGGCTATAAATGCTCTTAATAGTGATAGTCAGAAAAATGAGCAGAAAGGATTTGTAAATCTTGTAAAGGGTACCATCGGTATGTTCAGAAATACCACTGCCCATGAGGCCCGCATTTTATGGCCAATGAGCAAGGAAGATGCTGAGGATCTATTATCACTGGTATCATTGATCCATCGAAGACTTGATTCGGCTATCGTCAGGAAAGTAAATCAATAAGATTCCGAAAATCTATATTTCAAACCGGGTAACATTACCTTCAATTGTCAGAAAATCCAGAAACCCTTCATGTGCTTGCGGGGGACATTGTCCGCCCTTCGGAGTCTTACCACACGTGGGCCGGGTGATCACCTCACAGGAGGTATCCCCGGCCCATGCTGTTTCGTCGGCAACCAACAAGCCTACTTCTTGGCTTGGTTGTCCTTCACTCCCGCCGGTGCGGGAGTACTGGTCTTGGCATCGCTTTTGGCGGTGGTTTCCGGTTTGCCCTTGTTCGCCTCCTGCCCGGCCTTCTGCTCCGCACTCTTCGCCTCTGCCACTACCGTGCTTTTGCCCGCCTTGGGATCGCTCTTCTGCACCTTGTTGTCAACCGCTGCGGATACCGGGTGCGAGGCACTGCCCGTTGCGGGCGTCTCGCTGCCAGCAAAGGCCGCACCAGACAGGGCCAAAGAAGCCGCCAACATCGCCACACCCATCGAAATCTTGTTCATCGTCTCTTCCTCTCCTGTGATATTTTGCATGTCGTCCAAACGACTTGTCCGTTTTGTTTCGACCGCCTCTGCAGCGGTCTTGCCTATATGGACGGAGCCCCGTTCCTGGTTTGTCGCACCACCCGTTTATTTTTTGCGCGTTACCCCATGAACCGGAAGACAATTGGTCAGATCCCGATGCAACAATGGTGACTTGAAAAAATAGAACTGGTATGCTCACCCCATGAACGAGATCACCCAGCCTCATGACCGCTTGTTCAAGGCACTGATGTCCCATCCAGAGACATCGGGTGCCTTTCTGCGGGAAAGTTTGCCGCCAGAGGTGTCACGACTTCTTGCCCCAGAGCCACCGCAACTGGTGGAGGGCTCTTTTGTCGCGGAGCAGTTGCGGCCCTATTACTCGGATCGCCTGTTTCAGACCAAAACGATCAGCGGCAAATCCCTGTTGCTTTACGCTCTGCTGGAACACAAGAGCTACGAAGACGACCGGGTGGGTTGGCAGTTCCATCGGGGGATGTACGCCTGCATGGAGCAGGCAACGCGTGCGGATGCACAATGGCGAAAGCTGCCAGCCGTGTTGCCCCTGCTCCTTTACCATGGGCAGACGGAATGGCGTATTCCCAACGAATTTTTGTTCCTGGTCGATGCAGACGAAGCCTTGCGGCCATGGCTGTTGAATTTCCGCTTCCCGGTGGTGGATCTTGGGCCAATCCCGGATGAACAATTGTCGCGGGATGCCCGTTTGCGGGCCGGCCTGATGGCGCTAAAATACGGAACGCGCGACCCGCAGACGCAGATGGATGCTCTGGAGGTTATCACGGCCGCTTTGACGAAAGCCCCAGAAATTTTACTGATAGTGCTGTTGTATCTGTTGACGACCTTCCCGAACCTGGATGAAAAACATGTGCGGCAGGTTGTACGTCGCGTCAACCCGCAGGAGGAAGCTGAAATGATGTCACAATTTGCGCAAGAGATATTGGCCAAAGGCAAACCAGAGTGGGCTGCGATGGTGCGACAGGAAGGTCGACAGGAAGGTCGACAGGAAGGTCGACAGGAAGGTCGACAGGAAGGTCGACAGGAAGGTGAGCAGATTGGGGAGGCCAAAATGCTGACCCGCCAACTCCAACGCCGCTTCGGCGCTCTGCCTACCTGGGCCAGCCAAAAAATAGCCGACGCGGAACGACCCACCCTGGAGGAGTGGAGCCTCCGCATCCTGGACGCTACAACGCTGGAGAGCGTGCTGTCGGATCCATCGTGACAGAGGGAGACTTTGGTTCTGCCAGGGAGCTACGCTCCGAGTTTGTGAATAAATCTGCTGCGCAGCCTATGGGCTTGCTCGCGACGATTTATTCACAAACTCTCCCTGGACCCGCAATTATTTTTTGTGCTGAACCAACGATCAGCAGGTTACTCACTCCCGTCCTGTGCCGTCGCCACACCAACCGCCTTCTTCTCCCGCCGTGTGCGGCGCATGATCAGGGTAGGACAAACCTTCTCATTGACATAATTCAACTGGCAATGCAGGCAATAGATGCACTCGTTGGGATGAATCTCGCCATTGGGCTGAATGGCCTGCACCAGACACTCTTTGCCACAGTTGGAACAGAGATCCCCACACTGCCGCCGCCGTTTGAGCCAAGCAAAAATGCGCATCCGCCCCGGAATGGCGATGGCCGCCCCCAAGGGGCAGAGATAACGGCAGAAAATACGTTCCACGAACAGACCCGCTACCAAAATCAACAAAGCCCACAATACAAACGGCCACTCCCGAACAAAATGGAGCAGCACCACCGTCTTGAAGGGCTCAATCTCGGACAGGCGCTCGGCAAAGGCCATCGAAGAGAGCGAAACAGCAAAAAGCCCCAAAAAAAGGATGTACTTGAAGGACCATAACCGCTCATGCCACGCAAAAGGCAGGCGAAACTGCGGTACACCAAAACGGCGTGCCAGCCAGTTGAGCAACTCATGCAGCGCCCCAAACGGACACAACCAACCACAAAAAGCCCCACGCCCCCAAAACAGCAGTGACAAGGCCGTCGCACTCCACAGTATAAAAATAAGCGGCTCCAACAGGAAATAATCCCACTTGAAACCGGTCATCAAGGCGTTCAAAAAGGCAAAGACATTGACCACCGACAACTGCGCCTGGGCATAACCACCAATCCACACGACAGAGAAAAGCAGAAAAACCCGCCGCACATTGGTGACCAGTTGCGGATGAACAATCAACACCTCCTGAAAGAAAAAGATCAAGGTCAAGACCACCAGCGAAAGCGTCAAGATCACCACATCCCCCATGCGCTCGGCCCAGATGCGCTGCCACAACGGAGGACCGCTCTCCTCTGCGCTGACAGCCTGCGCAACTTCACTCTGCACCTGCACCGAGGCAGCAGCAGGCAACGGCATGCGCTGCAGAAAACGCTCCGGCAGGGTATAGCTGACACTGAAACTGGTGTAGGCTTTTTCAATCGGACCGGTAGGCCGATGGGTCAACAGCTCCAGACTCCAGGGCTGGGTTGCATCAAAGGCGGCATCTTGGGGCATCTTGAACAGTCCCACCTCTTCAAACTCCGGCATGCCACGACCCAGATCGCGCAAACGCCGGTATTGGTGGTCGTGCAACAGAATGCTTGCCCCCTCCTGATTGATCTTGAAACGGTCAAAAATCCCGCCGCGCACAAAACCCGAACCCCGGAAGGAATAAGAGCCCTTGGCAAAGATCAACAACGCCTGCTGGCCAGGTGCCAACCACGCCTTCATATTGTTGTACTCGGCCTCGCCAAGCAGATTGCGGCCAATACTCTCCGGGGTCACCAGCGCCACATGCAGGTCGATAAACAGACTTTCCGGCGGCAGGGCCTTGACGTAGGGTTCACCACTACCCACCCCCAGTTTATGGAAAGCAGCATCCACATCGGCTTGATGCAGGGTCAAACGGCGCACACTCCCCTCCCCCAGCATGGCCAGCCAGTTGCTGGGCTGAAAAGGAGGATCAACAAGCGTAGTCTGCACTTTGGGCGCCGCGCTCTTGCCACCCCGCATCACCTTGAGAGCCGCACGGCGAATGCCGTCGTTGATCACAATGGCCGTTACCGTGGCGCCACTGATGGCATCAATACTCTGCACACTCTCCCCTTTGGGGCTGTGCAGCATCTGACGCCCCACATGGCGCCCAACAAAATCAAACAGCTTTTGCTCTGGAATGCCTACCAACAAAATCGGCTCGGCATGGCGCACCACCTTGGCCCCGGTAATGGTGCCATCCAGGGTCATGCCCACCAGAACATCAATCGGCTTGCCCGAATAGCCAATATCACTGCTCATGAAAACATAACCGACATGCTTGCCATCCTGATAGGCTTTGCCGCTTAACGGCGTACCGCTCAACGGGTCGAAACGGTCCGCCTGGGAAAATACCTCAGCCGGTTGTACCACCACCTCATAGGCACCAAACTCCCGCGCATCAACCCTTTGCCCCCCCCAGAGCAGCCCAAACAACAGAACAATGCAGAAAAATCGGTTTCTGGGCCAAGAAAAAGCAGCTATCATGACGGGCAACTCCAAACAGTTCACGCAATAAAACATAAACATGCAAACGACACAAAAAAGAAACGACGGACCACGATTCCGCCGCATCAAATAGTATAACAGGCCATGCCTGCAAGAGATTTAACCCAGATCAAGAATCTTGTTTTTCTTGCTTCGTCACAGAGAGCAGACACCTCAGGGAGCCCACTTATGCAAAATTTTTCCTATCATAATCCAGTACAGATTGTTTTTGGTGCCAACACCATTGCCCAGTTGGCGCACCTGATTCCGCAGCAACAGCGCATTCTGCTGACTTATGGACAGGGTTCCATTCACCGCAATGGCGTTTACGCGCAGGTCAAAAAAGCGCTCCCGCCCCATACTGTGCTGGAATTTTCCGGTCTGGAGGCCAATCCGCGCTATGAAACCTGTCTGAAGGCCGTGGAGCTTTGTCGCCGGGAAAAGGTTGATTTTATTTTGGCGGTGGGGGGCGGTTCGGTATTGGATGGCAGTAAATTTATTGCCGCTGCCACCCTGTTTGAGGGTGATCCCTGGGCCATTCCCACCCGGCAAGCCGTGGTCGAACGGGCTTTGCCGTTGGGTTGCGTCTTGACCCTGCCGGCCACCGGTTCGGAGATGAACGGTTTTTCGGTCATCTCGCGGGATGAGATCCAGGAAAAACATGGTTTTGGCAGCCCGCATCTCTATCCCCGTTTTGCCATTCTTGATCCTTGCACCACCTACTCCCTGGAACAGCGTCAGGTTGCCAACGGCATTGTGGATACCTTTGTCCATGTCACCGAGCAGTACATCACGCAACCGGCCCAGGCCCCGTTGCAGGATCGACAAGCAGAGGCCATCCTCGCCACCCTTCTGGAAGAGGCGGTCAAGGTGCAGGCCATGCCACAGGATTACGGGGTACGCGCCAATTTGATGTGGTGTGCCACCCAGGGATTGAACGGCCTGATTGGTTGTGGTGTGCCCCAGGATTGGGCCACGCACCTGATTGGCCATGAGTTGACCGCTCTGTACGGTTTGGACCATGGTCAATCTCTGGCCGTGGTTTTGCCGGGGGTTTGGCAGTTCAATATGCAGCGCAAACAGGCCAAACTTTGTCAGTATGCCCGCCGGGTTTTGCAACTGTCTGGGGTGGATGGCACAGAATTGGCGGGCGCTGCCATCGCTTACACTGAAAGTTTTTTTCGCTCGTTGGGGGTCAAAACCCGACTGTCCGAGTACGGAATTGGCACCGACGCCCCGGATCGGGTTGCGCAACGGCTGCAGGCGCGTCAAGTTCGCCTGGGCGAAGAGGCCAATTTGGGCGGAGAAGAGATCGCCGCCATCCTGAAGATGCGGTTATAGAAAACCATCTGTCATGATTCCAACACAAACGAAAACCAGAGGTTGATTAGCGAAGGACAGGCTGTCAGCAATACCACACAGACGAAATCCAGCCACCTGAATCGTGAAAGCATAGTCGTGTAAAAATGTTTTTAATCTATTGTAAAAAATGAATAAAAAAACATGGCACACAAGATGCTTGTTGAGAGGCAAGGGCACAGGCCCACGACTACTCAGGAGGGAAAGAGAAATGAACGCAGCGCACAGCAGCACATGGTCAGTCACCACGGTGGCCGAAAAATTTCGCAGAAGAGTCCGGGCTTTGAGTTGGGAAATTTTGGACGAAGCCGTGGTCTTCTTGTTCCAGGCACAAAGTGGTGCCGTGCGAATCAAACAATCCTTGTGCTGGAGTGCTCCTGCTGGAGAACAACTGCTGTCTCCCCGCTGAACAGCCTGTTGAGACGGCAGCAAACCGGGAAGCCGGGCGAACAGCCCGGTGATCCTGGTTACAACTGTTGCAACTCTTGCCTTACCATGCGTTCTGCCACCTCCGGTAACATTTTTCTCACCTCGGCGCGCACCAGACGACGGGCAATCTCTTCAATCTGCGGGGCAAAGCTCTGTTGGATGAGTGCGTTCCATTCTGCCGGCCACTCTGTGTCATGCGATACGGGTTCCGGTTCACGCAGGCGCAGCAACTCCTCTTCCATGACACTGGCCACCCATTCCGGTGACACGTTGCGTAGAGATTCCTGCAGCAGTGCATGCAACGAGGCCGCCAGTTGGGCCGCTGCCTGACTTTCTGGGTTGGACATGGTCAAGTCTCCCTGGATGATGACGATGCAGTACAAAAAACAATCTGTACAGATCGGAAGA
>PDZU01000080.1 GCA_002753095.1 Magnetococcales bacterium | reverse complement strand
CGCCGTCACAGCCACCTCGACTGTCTCGTGCGCAACAGGGGTTAATGCTACCTCCTGTGGCGCCTCTGTCTGGACCACGGCGCACGCCGTCGCCTCTGGAGCAGGTGGCGTCGGGGCAGTCAAGCTCTCCGTCGTCTCCGTCGGGACGGTACTGTGCGTCAACGCCGACTCTTCCGCAGGCGCGGTCGGCGGTTCCGTCACTTCGGGCGCCTCGGTTGGCGCCTCGGTCACTTCGGGTGCTTCGGTCGGCGGCGCCGTCTCTTCGGGCGCCTCGGTCACTGGCTCCGTCACTTCGGGCGCCTCGGTCACTGGCTCCGTCACTTCGGGCGCCTCGGTTGGCGGTTCCGTCTCTTCGGGTGCCTCGGTCGGCGACTCCGTCACTTCGGGCGCCTCGGTCACTGGCGCCGTCACTTCGGGGGCCTCGGTTGGCGGTTCCGTCACTTCGGGCGCCTCGGTTGGTGGCTCCGTCACTTCGGGCGCCTCGGTCACTGGCTCCGTCACTTCGGGTGCCTCGGTTGGTGGCTCCGTCACTTCGGGCGCCTCGGTCGGCGACTCCGTCTCTTCGGGCGCCTCGGTCACTGGCGCCGTCACTTCGGGTGCCTCGGTCGGCGGCTCCGTTGTTGCCGCCATGGGTTCCTCTTCGGCCTGTGTTTCTGCTGCCGATACAACAGGCGTGGCCGGGCTTGTGTCTGCCTGCGCTGCTTTTTCCGACGCAGAAAACTCAAAGCCCGCCAGATCAATCACCTCTTCCTCCTCCTCGGCAAAATTGCTGTCGCCGTAGGCTGCTTCATTCATCGAGGCCATCAGCTCTTTTTCCAAGCTGGCATCATCCTCGAACCCTTTCAGGGTATGAATCGGGGTCGGTGCGGCGGGAGCGGTTGTCGGGGCTGTGACGGGGACGGGAAGCGTGCCGAGCTGTTGTTCGGCTTCGCTATCCAGCAACCCTTCCAGGGAGGCAAGAATCTCTTCCATGCTGGGTGCGCCAGCCAACGACTCGCGATCACCGCTGCGCGAGCGGGTGGCCAGAAGGTCCGCCTCGCTATGGCTGAGAGGACCGAGAAGGGCCTCCTCATCCCAGCGGGCTTCTTTGGTTTTTTTGTTGGCCATTCTGATTCCTTCCCCAAGGAGACCGGTCTGTTGATTTGGCAGGCTGAGGCGCGCAAGAGAGCGCTAACGCCATCGTCGCACGCCCAGCATCCGTTAGACTACCATCCCAAATACATGCGAACGGTGTCGATCATGACGCGGAAAAAGCCCCCTGCCTGAATGGCTGTGGCGGCGACCACCGGCCGTGAACTGATCTCCTTGCCAGCCAGTTTGACCACCACATGCCCGACCTGTGCCCCCTCGGCCAGAGGGGCGACCAATGGTTCGTCATAGACCAGACCCACCTCCATACTGCTGCGCTCTTTGCGCGGCACGGTGACGTGTAGGGCTTCGGTGACAATACCGTCCACCCGCTCCTGTTGTCCCTTCCACACCCGCAGGTTGCGTACCACCGCCTTGGCATCAAAGATGCGGACGGTTTCAAACAAGCGGTTGCCATGACGCAAAAGGCGCAGGGCTTCATCCTCGCGGACGCGACTGCTCTTGGCCCCCATGATGACCGCCGCCAGTCGCTGGCCATCCTTGTCATTGGTGGCAATCAGGCAATAGCCCGCATCCTTGGTATGGCCGGTCTTCAATCCGGTAATGGAGGGGTCGCGCCAGAGCAGACGGTTGCGGTTGTACTGGCGGATGCCATTGAAAGAGTACTGCTTCTCTTGGGAAAAATAGGCATACTGCGGAAAGTCCCGCTTGATGGCACGGGCGAGAATGAACATATCACGCGCGGTGGTCATGTGGCTGGGACTGGGCATGCCGGAGGCATTTTCAAAATGGGACTGGCTCATGCCCAACTGTTTGGCTTTGCGGTTCATCAGTTCGGCAAAAGCCTCTTCCGAACCCGCCAGATGTTCTGCCACCACAATACAGGCATCGTTGCCACTCTGCACGGCGATGCCCAGGATGAGATCTTCGACCTTGACCAGATCGCCTACCTGCACGAAGGTTTTGGATCCGCTCATGCGCCACGCTTTTTCGCTGACAGGCAGCTTTTGCTCCAGTTTCAGATCCCCCCTGGCCAGGGCATCATAGACCAAGTAGAGGGTCATCACCTTGGTCAGTGATGCCGGATGCATGGGGACTTGATCATCCTGGGCGTAGAGAATCGCCCCGGAATCGATGTCGCCCAGAATGGCGGCAGGTGCATTGATCTGGAAGGGGCCTTTGTCGGGGTCGAACCCCTTGTTGGGATCGGCCTTGCCCGTAGCGTCGGTCATTTTGCCAGGGTCGGTGTTTTTGGCGTTTTCGCTGGTCTTGGCCCCTTTGGCAGGCTTGCTGCCATCAACGGCACCTGCCGGGCAGGCACTGGTCAGCAGGTAAAGGGGAAGCAGCAATCCGATGAATAAGTTTCTCGATAACACGGTTTTTCAACCTCAATCCACTTGTCGGTCCATGCGCCGCGTGGGGCAACGCAATGAGTGTTTAGGGGTGCCGAAGCATAAAAAATTTTCGGCATCAGTTGCAACGTGCAGCAAATCTACTCCTTGGCCGAACGCCGTTTCAGAGGGCGTTCCGGCGTGCTGGTGTGTGCATCCAGCGACAACTCCACGGCAGAGAGATCCTCTATCCGTACCGGGGCAGTGCCCTGATCCAGAAAATCCAACTCCGTGGCGGCAGCTTTGGAAAGATCCAGCAGCCGTTTTTTTACGAAAGGCCCACGATCATTGACCCGAACGATCAACCAGCGATCATTCTGCAGGTTGGTCACCCGCACATGCATCGGCAACGGCAGGGTGGTATGGGCCGCCGAAATGGTATTCATGTCAAATTTTTCCCCGTTGGCGGTGGTGCCGCCATGAAACTGCTTGCCGTACCAGGAGGCGGTTCCCTCCACGACAAAGCCTTCGCTGACCTCTTTGGGGTAATAGGTGATGCCGGAGACAGTATAGGGGTTGCCGACTTTGGCACTACCGGGAGGCGCGGCATGAGCGGGTTCCGGGATGGGCAGAGCGGTTGTGGGCTCGCGCATGGGGGCGCAGGCGCTCAGGAGTGCGAGTGCCAGCAGAGCCGTGGTACGGGTCGGCAACTGGAGCGTGGAAAAAAGGGGCGTTGGCGGTTGATACACCATAAATTACGGAGCCTTTCGCAGTTGATCGGCCAATTCTCGCACCACCATGGCAAAACGGCTGGAACGATTCCATTGGGTAATGACCTTAAAATTACCGAATACCATATAATAGCGGGAACCTTGTTCTTCTTCTAGTGCGATTAACGCCGCCGGTTCATTTGGTTCGGGAATTTTATCTTTTGCCCCCAGCACGATACCTTCCTGTTGCCACTCCTGCCAGGGGCGCATGCTGTTCAGGGAGGGGGATTTTTTCGAGTCCAGATCTGAATTTGTTTTTGGATTCAAAGCGATGGCAATGGGAGCGTCTGGGTTCCAGTTGTGCCCGGAGAGAAAGGAAGCAATCGAAGCCAGCACATCGGCGCTGTTGCCAAAAACATCCCGTTTGCCATCGCCGCTGAAATCGAGGGCATATTTGCGCAGAGTACTGGGCATCATTTGCATTTGCCCAATGGCACCGGCATAAGAGCCCTCCAGGTCATTGGGATCCCAATTTTCCTCTTGGCAGAGCAGCAGGAACTGGCGCAACTCTTCCTGGAAGAAGGGGGCCCGGCGTGGATAGTGGGCGGCCAGGGTATAGAGCGTGCGCAATACCGATAATCCGCCAGAGTGTTGCCCATAATGGCTTTCCACGCCCCACAGGGCAACGACCACCTCCGGGGTGATACGAAACTGTTTCTGAATGCGCTGTAAGGTGTTGCGATTACTGCGCATCATGACTCTCCCGCGCTGGATGCGGCGTTCATTGATAAAATTTTTGCGGTAGACAAAGTAGGGTTTTGCCTCTGCCTGACTGTCCATCAGGCGCAGGACTTTTGCATCTGGGGTCAGGGGTGCGAGCAGAGTATTCAACCATTGGGCCTCGAAGTCGCCGCGTTGCACCCACTCCGCCAGCCAAGGCAGTTGGCTGGTGGGTTCTGTGCTGTCGGCAGCGCGGGGCAGGGGCAGCAGGCTGAGCAGCAGCCACAAGCCCATCCCGCATGTCGTGCGGCAGGCTTTGCGCCAAAGAAGGATTTTTCTGCCTTGCCCAACGGGCTGGTACGGTTCATCCTGAAGCGCTGCGCTGTTCCGGGTCATGAAGTTGATTCCTGGCGAAAGAAAAAGGAGCGAAAACGTGCCTGCCACGGCTCAAGGCGTTGGCCACACGGCACGACCCTTTGCCATGATACAGGATATGCTCTGGAAGCAAAGCGGATTTCTCGCTGCAGAGGGCAGGAAACTCCATTTCCCTTTTCACGAACATGGGTCAGATGGTGAGGTATCATGGTTGAAAGAGCCCCTTCCACGCCGCCGCTGCGCTGGCGATTGCGCCATATTCTGCCCTATTATCGGGAGAATCTCTGGGGATTTGTCGTGGGGTTTCTGTTGCTGGCGGCCACCAGTGCCACGGCGGCCTTGATTCCCTACTTAATGAAATTGGCCACCGATGCGCTGGCACAACCACAGCAGGGGCAGTCGCTGTCGTGGACGGTTGGGCTGTTGATTGTGGTGGCGGTGAGCAATGCTCTGCTGCGCATTCGTTCGCGGACCCATATTTTTGCCATTGGGCGCCATGTGGAGTATGCCTTGCGCAGATCCTATCATGCCAAGTTGCTGAGTTTGGATGCGGCCTTTTTCAACCGTTCCAAGACTGGGGATCTGGTGGCGCGGGGCAATACGGATGTGTTGGCGGTACGCATGTTTATCGGACCAGGTTTTTTGCAGGTGGCCAATACGGCCATGGTGTATGCGGTGACTCTGCCGGTGATGATTGCCTTGAATCCCACCTTGACCTTTTTGGCTTTGCTGCCCTTTCCGATCATTTTGGGGTTGACCCGTCTGCTCACCACGCGTCTGTACCGATTAAGCCGGGCAGTGGCGGATCGTTTTGGCCTTTTTTCTGGCTTTGTGCAGGAGGCGGTGGCCGGTATGGCGGTGGTACGTGCCCATGCGCGTGAAGAGGATTGGCAAGGTCGTTTTGCTGACGAGGTACAAGAAATTTATACGGCCCAGATGCGTCACACCCGCTTGCAGAGTCTGTTTGGGCCGTTGGTGTTGCTGGCCGGGGGGGCTGGCATCTGGATTATTTTGCTGGTTGGTGGCCAGGAGGTGATGGCCGGACAGTTGACGGTGGGTGATTTTGTGGCTTTTGCCGGCTACTTGGCCATTCTGGTCTGGCCAACGGTGGGGTTTGGTTGGATCTTGACCGTTTTGCAACGGGGTTTGGCGGCGTTGGAGCGCATTGGTCAGGTGTTGGATACGGAGCCGTTTGCCCTCTTGCCCGCCACGGATGCGGCGCCACCAGCCACTGGGCAACGTGGTGTTTTGCGCGTGCATGGGCTCCATTTTGCCCACCATGAACCGATTTTGCAGGGGATTGACCTGGTGTTGCAGCCGGGCAGTTTTATCGGTTTGGCCGGGCGCATCGGCAGCGGCAAAAGCACCCTGTTGCACTGCTTGGCCCGCTTGTATGCGGTGCCGGTGGGGACGGTTTTTTTGGACGATCAGGATCTGTTGGCGATACCGGAGTTGGCCTTGCGGCAGCGCGTGGCGCTGGCTCAGCAGGAGAGTTTTCTGTTTTCTGCCACCATCCGGGAGAACATGGTCCTGGGGCATCCTGACGCGACGGAGGAGGCGATTTGGCAGGCGGCGGAGATGGCCTGTTTTGCCGAGGAGATTCGTCGTTTTCCCAACCAGTTGGATACGTTGGTTGGCGAGCGTGGCATTACTCTTTCTGGCGGGCAGCGCCAACGTCTTGCCCTGGCCCGGGCCTTGTTGATGGATCCAGATGTGTTGTTGCTGGATGATATTTTTTCCAGCGTGGATGCCCGGACCGAAGCCAAAATACTCGACAATATTCACGTTCTGGCCGACAGTCGGCGTCGCACCATCCTGCTGGTATGCCATCGCACGGCTGCGCTGCATCGGGCCGAATGCATCTATCTGTTGGAACAGGGTAAAATTGTTGCCCAGGGGCGGCATGCGGCGTTGATGGCCACGTCTGCGCTCTATTTGGGTTTGCACCAGCAGATGGCGCGTCACGAAGCCCTGGAGTCCCTGCAATGATGCCTCCCGTGTTGGCGGAAACCGAAGAGACCCGCGACGGTAACCTGTTTGACATTCACCCGTATCGTTTGTTGTGGCGTTTTTTTCAGTATGCCCGCCCTTACCGGGGTTGGGTGGTGGCGGCGTTGGCTCTGTTGCCGCTCTCAGCCCTGTTGCAGTTGTGGCAGCCCTTGCTGATTCAACAGGCCATCGATCACCATCTGTTGCCTGCCCAGCCGGACGGTTTTGGCTGGTTGCTGGTTTGGTTCTTGTTGTTGATTATCGGGCAGTTTGTGGTCGGTTATCTGCAATCGGCGGTCAACACCCTGTTGGGGCAGCGCCTAGTGCGGGACATGCGGCGCGCGTTGTTTGCCCATCTGTTGCGTCTGGATGCGGCCTTTTTTGCCCGCAACGCCTCTGGTCGACTGACCAACCGGATCAGTAACGACAGCGAGGCGGTCAGCCAGATGATCAGTGCCGGGATGATCAACCTGTTGGGGGATCTGTTGCTGTTGTTTGGCATCGCGGTCAGCATGTTGCTGCTGTCGCCCCGTCTGTCGCTGGTCACCTTGGTGTCCCTGCCCTTCATTGTGCTGGGGACGTTGTACATTACCCGGCGCATGCGCAACATTCAGCGCCGGGGACGCCTGTTGCAGGCCCGCATGGCCGGACATTTGACCGAAGAGGTGGAGGGGCGGGAGACCATTCGTCTGTTTCACAGTCAGGACAAGAACCGTGTGGCCTACGACCGCATGAATCGCGCCTACCTGGAGACCACCCTGGAGGCCAATTTTTTTGAGGCGTTGCAGTTCAGTTTTATCGATGCCACCTCAACGGTGGTGATTGCCCTGTTGTTCTGGTATGGCGGCGCGCTGCAGGGCGATGCCGGGATGAGCATCGGGGTGGTGGTGGCTTTTATCGACTACATTCGCCGCCTGTTTTTTCCCATTCGGGAGATCTCCAGCAAATTTACCACCATGCAGTCGGCGATCACCGCCCTGGAGCGGATCTTTGCCCTGTTGGATACCGAAGCAGCCATTACCGATCAACCGGGAGTGCACCCTCTTCCTGCCCCGGTTCGGGGTGAGATTGTGTTTCAGCAGGTCAGTTTCCGTTACGACAGTGAACCGGTGCTCAAACAGATTGATCTGTCCATTGCGCCTGGGCAGCGGGTGGCGGTGGTTGGGCCGACCGGAGCGGGCAAAAGTTCGCTGATCAAACTGCTCAACCGGACGTATGAGCCACAGCAGGGGAGTATCTGTCTGGATGGGGTGGATCTTCGCCGGGTGCCGCTGACGCAACTGCGCCGTTTGGTGGGGATGGTGCAGCAGGAGACCTTTCTGTTTGCCGGGACGGTGGCCGAAAACATTCACCTGGGGGATCCAGGGATCACCCTGGAGCAGGTGCGGCAGGCGGCGGAGGAGACCGGGGCCATGGCTTTTATCCAGAGCTTGCCGCAGGGTTTGCACTCCCCTTTGGCGGAGCGGGGCGTCAATCTGTCGGCGGGGCAGCGGCAACTTCTGGGTATTACACGGGTATTGGCTTTTCAGCCCCGTATTCTGGTCATGGATGAGGCCACCAGTTCGGTGGATACCTTGAGTGAGCGCTTGATTCAGGAGGCGGTGGAACGGTTGATGGCTGGTCGCACTTCGTTGATTATTGCCCATCGGCTCAGTACGATTTTGCATGCGGATCGGATCATTGTATTATCCGGGGGAGCCATTGTCGAGCAGGGCAGCCACAGTGAGCTGATGCTGCGCGATGGTTTGTATGCGCGGTTGTATGCATTGCAGTTTGCGGAAAAAGGGGGGGAGAGCTGTTGATGTGAGGATGGCAGACGTATTTGGGTATCTTTTTGGCTGATTTTTCTATACCATCATAAGAGGATTTGTGGGTCTGTGGGGATTGCGGGTCAGGATCATCTCTGTTCAAGGAGCATGTGCCGATGTTGAACAATGTCAGTGTGAAGATCAAGATTTTGGGTGGTGCGTTGTTGCTGGTGTTTATTATCGTGATTTTTGGCATTTTGGCCAATGTGTATATTGGCAAGGTATCGGATGCTCTTTTTGGGATCACTGACAACAGTGCCAAGGCGGTGGAGTATGCCACCGGGGTGGAGCGGATGGCTTTGGCGACCATCATGGAGGAGAAGAACTATCTACTGACAGAGAAGGATGAGGCGCATCAGCGGGCGGAAAACAGTGTCAAGGAGTTGAACCAGTTTCTTGACAAGGTGGATGCGTTGGCCAGCAAGTACAACAACACCCGTTTGTTGGAGCAGTCCAAGGTGGCGCGCAACGGGACCAGCGCCTATGCGGACAAATACCGTGCCGGGGTCAAGGCCCTGAAGGAGAACAAGGCGGCGGTTGCCAAGATGGTGGCCAAGGGTGAGACGGTTGAGAAGGCGGCGGAAAAATTCTTGCAGATGCAGGTAGATGCCTATACGGCGGCCATGAAGGGTGGTGCGGCGGCGGAGATTTTGAATTCTTACGTGCAGCGGTACATTATTACGGCGAGCATTCACGGTCAGGCGTTGGAGATCATGCGGGCCGAGAAGGAGGAGGTCAATTACAAGGATCGCACGGCCTGGAACAAGATGCAGAAGCTGTTGCCTGAGTTGATGGGGATGTATGACAAGTTGCAGACGATCACCAGCGATGCGGCGCAGTTGAAGTTGATTGAGGAGGCGCGCACGGCGACGCGGGAGTATACGGACGCGGCGCAGACCTGGATCAAGAATGATGACGGCTTGAAGGTCATTTTGGTGGAGATGGCGCGTTTGGGCAGTGAGGTGATTCGTCAGGCGCAGACGGCGGAGGATGCGGGTTATGCGCAGTTGGGTATTGCCCGCAACGATGCCGAGAAGCTGACGGGGGAGGCCAATGCGATCATTATTGGGACGATTATTGGTTCGGTGGTGGTGGGGGTAGCGATTGCTTTGTTCCTGGCTTCCTTGATCACCAATCCGTTGATCAAGGGGGTAATTTTTGCGCGTCAGGTAGCGGCGGGTGATTTGACGGCGACCATTGATCTGGATCAGAAGGATGAGATTGGCCAGTTGGCGTCGGCATTGAAGGAGATGGTTGCCAAGTTGCGGGAGGTGATTGGTGAGGTAACCTCGGTGGCGCAGCAGGTGACTTCGGGCAGTGAGGAGATTTCGCATTCGGCGCAGGGGTTATCGCAGGGGGCGACGGAGCAGGCGGCCTCGGTGGAGGAGACGTCGTCGGCCATGGAGCAGATGACCTCCAACATTGCCCAGAACACGGACAATGCCAACACGACGCAGGGTATTGCCGAGCAGGCGTCCAAGGATGCGGCGGAGGGGGGTGCTGCGGTTGGTGAATCGGTACAGGCGATGAAGGAGATTGCCTCGAAGATTGGCATTATTGAGGAGATTGCGCGGCAGACCAATTTGTTGGCGCTCAATGCGGCCATTGAGGCGGCCCGTGCTGGGGAGCATGGCAAGGGGTTTGCGGTGGTGGCGGCGGAGGTACGCAAGTTGGCGGAGCGCAGCCAGATGGCGGCGGGGGAGATCAGTCAGTTGTCATCCTCCAGTGTGGGTGTGGCTGAGCGTGCTGGTGGGATCATCAACCGTTTGGTACCGGACATTCAGCGCACGGCGGAGTTGATTTTGGAGATTGCGGCGGGCAGTCGGGAGCAGAATCAGGGGGCGTCGCAGATCAATCAGGCGATTCAGCAGTTGGACAAGGTGATTCAGCGTAATGCGGCCTCGTCGGAGGAGATGGCGGCCACGGCGGAGGAGTTGAATGCGCATGCGGAGACGATGAGTCAGGCGATTTCGTTCTTTAAGTTGGGGCAGGCGGATGTGGTGCGACGGGCGGCGCCCCGCAAGGTAGTGGCGTCTACGGCGGTGATGCCTGCCAAGAGCAGCAAGGTGGTCATGGCCAAGAAGGGGGCGGCGGTAGCGGCCCTGCCGGCGCCGGCGCGCAAGGTGGCGGGCGGTGGTGGTGTTGACCTGAAGATGAGTGCGCGTGATGATGAGTTTGAGTCGTTCTAGCGCGCAGACGACAGACCGACTGACAGACCGACAGACAGACACTGACTGTTCCATAACCAGTGGCGGGGCCCAGGGGCGATCACCGCCCCTGGCGGGTGCAGGGCAGGGCCCTGCTGAAATGGCGCGCTTTTACCGAAGCAGATTTGGGCTTGCCCAAATCTGCGCAGCGCGCCCAAATTTGTGCCCCGCAGGGGCACGCCTTGGGAGGGCGGAGCCCGACTTGTAACCTCGTTTATTACAATACTTTTTTTGCAATCTCTTGGCGGGTTGGCACTCTTTTGGCGTATATTGGGCGGAGTCAAGGGAATTAGATTGTCGGTTTTTGTCATTTGATCTTGTTTTAGTATTTTCTTTAGGCGCGCATTAAGAATTATGTTGCAAAATTTCCGCCGATATGAGAGCGTACAGGCAAGGCTGGGTTGGGGCATGGGGTGAAACGGCTTTGGTGGGGTTGAGGAAGGTTGTAGAGATAATTCGGCATGGTAGCGGTGTAACGGTCTAAAATCGCAATTGCCAACGATGGGGGTTATGTGGCGGTTTTCGCTGCGACGTAGGCCGTAGCGGGATGGGGCTAGGTTTTTAGCAATGCGCCCAGTCCTGCGAGGTAACGAAGATTCCGATGCGTGCCGATTGAAGGGCTGATGGGCGATATATCGGCGAGATGCTTGTAATTTCTTGTGGTTGAGTGCTGGGTTTGGACGTGGGTTTAACTCTTGCTTGCTCCACCATTTAGTTATTTTGTAAAAGTCTCAAGTTGTACGCCGCCAAGGAAGGCGGCTTTTTTTATGCAAAAAACTCCAATATTTTCAAAGGTTACCAAAACAAGTTCGCCAGAGAACTTGCTCCCGTTTCGGACTCAAAAAAGTCGAACTCACCACTTTTCTTCTCTCTCCGCCAGTATTCTCCAAAAGCTGTGGACTCGGTGCCAGTGAGTCCACTTTTTTCGGACTCACTCTTTTCGTTGTAATATCAAAGTTTAACAGAATTCGCTAATAATGGACTCGTTCGCAACGCCATATTGGTCGCCATTTTGAGCAGAGGGAGTTGAAGGCGAGTCCAGGAAAGTGATGCGTGGAGAGACTTTTCTCTTTTACAGCCAGTGGTTGCGTCTGGTACGATCGTGTCCGTCTGGTTGCGCGTCGTTCGCGTTCAGTCGCGTCGTGTGCGCGTCTGGCTCGTGGGTGGCAATGGACTGCGGGTGGAGCCGTGAACACGACAGGGGGCGGTGTGTTGCGGCGGGAGGTGTCCGGCGGCAGCCGTTGGCATCAGCGCGTCGTTCGCGTTTAGTGGCCGCCTGTGCGGCGTTTGGCTCGTTGGTGGCGTTGGGCTGCGGGTTGACCGTGAATGCGGCGGGTGTTTCGCTCCTATGGTGGTAGCCGGAGGAGTAGGTGATTTTGGCTGAAAGACGGATTGGTAAGGTTGGTAGCGTGGGTGTGACAGGAGAACCACGGTTCGATGAGAGTGGGGAAGGGGTACTGGTCGGAAGCAAATCTCAAAACTTTTAACTTTTGATTCCTTCTTGTCACCGTAAAAAGGATCCATTTCTTTATCAGGTCAGTTGAGTCAGCAGGATGATTGCACATATCAGAGCTTCGGACGGTGCCAGACAACCGCTTACTGACCATTTGTTTGCCGTGGCAGAACTGGCCAGGATTTTCGCAGCCCGTATCGGGTTGGCTGATCTCGGCGAACTTCTCGGTCTGCTGCACGACCTTGGCAAATATGCCCTGGAGTTTCAATCCTATCTGCTTGCCGTCGTCTATGACCAGAATCAGGATGAAGATGGCGGTAACGGTAGCAGCGGGAACAATCAGCGCGGCAAAATCGATCACTCCACTGCCGGTGCGCAGTGGCTCTGGCAGACACTAGCCCGGCATGGCCAACAAAAGGGTCTTCCGCAGATCCTGGCTCTGGCCCTGGCGTCCCATCATTCAGGGTTGATTGATTGTCTGACCGTGGATGGAGAGGATCATTTCTCAAAACGTATCAACAAACTCGATGAAAAGACCCATCTTGCCGAGGTGCTGAGGGAGGCCGACCGTGCTGTGTTGGCGCGTGCAGGCCAGCTCATGGAGGGCAATGCACTGGCTGAGGCATATCTCGGCGTTATCAGCGAGAAGATAACCGGATCAACCGTCGTTCGGGACATGAAGCATGGCCTGCTGGCGCGATTTTTGTTCAGTTGCCTGCTCGATGCGGATCGCATGGACAGTGCTGCATTCGAGCGCAGCAGTTCGTCTACTCCGCCGACAACGGAATTACCCTCCTGGAAAATTTTGTGTGCCCGTCTGGAGGCGTATTTATCCTCTTTTGCACTGGTCAGTCCGATTGATCACATCCGGCAGAGTATTTCCCAACACTGTCTGGATAGTGCGTTGCGTGCCCGGGGGTTGTATACCCTGACTGTTCCCACGGGCGGCGGCAAAACCCTGGCCGGCCTGCGGTTCGCTCTTCACCACGCCCGTACCCACGGCATGGAACGGATCGTTTTCGTGGCACCGTTTACCACCATCCTGGAGCAGAATGCCAAAGTGGTCCGCGCTATCCTCGAACCCGGGGATGTGGAACCGGACAGCGTGGTGCTTGAACATCATGCCAATCTGTTGCCTGAGGTACAGACCTGGCGTGCCAAAATGCTCGCCGAGAATTGGGATGTGCCGGTCGTGTTTACCACCAGTGTGCAACTCCTTGAAAGCCTGTTCGGTGCTGGCACACGCGGTGCTCGGCGTATGCACAGACTGGCCAACGCGGTGCTCATCTTCGACGAAATCCAGTCTCTGCCGGTCAAGTGTATTCATCTTTTTAACAATGCGATCAATTTTCTTGTTGAAGTGTGTAATAGTAGCGTTGTACTTTGTACTGCGACACAACCTTTATTGGATAGTGTTGATGCTGAAAAGGGGGCTGCCAACCTTTCTGGAGAACATGAGCTGATGCCCGATGTGACCGGTCTGTTCGAAGATCTGCGCCGTGTGGAGGTGCGGGACCAACAACGCGAACCCGGTGGCTGGACAGCCTCTGAGATTGCTGATCTTGCCCTGCGGGAACTCCAGCGAGCGGGTAGTTGTCTGGTAGTGGTCAATACCCGGTCGATGGCCCGTGAACTGTCAGTGCTTGTACGCCAGGGCGGTGGTGGGGTGCCGGTATACCATTTGAGCACCCACATGTGTCCGGCACACCGCAGCGCGGTTCTGGGAACGCTGTGCGCACTGTTGAAGGAAAATAAACCCGTCTTGTGTATCAGCACCCAGTTGATTGAGGCTGGTGTGGATGTGGATTTTGCCAGCGTTATACGTCTGACCGCAGGGTTGGACTCCATAGCCCAGGCGGCCGGGCGCTGCAACCGTCATGGACATCGGGAGCGCGGGGTGGTGCATGTGGTGAATGCACGGGATGAAAAACTGGGCAAACTGGAAGAGATATCCATTGCCCGGGACAAGGCCATGCGTGTGCTGGATGACTTTCGGGAGTGGCCCGATCGCTTTGATAACGATCTCATTGGACTCAAGGCTATGAGGTGGTATTACCAGAATTATTTTTTTGCACGCCAAAGTGAGATGGATTACCAACTGGATGCCCGGAATGTTGGCCGGGACGATTCCTTGCTGAATCTGTTATCAAGGAATACGGCGTGTGTGGGGGAGTACAACAGAAGGAATGGGAAATGGCCCCCGATTGTCCTGCGCCAATCTTTTATGACTGCGGAAAAAAATTTCGCTGTCATTGATGACGCACCTACCCAGGGTGTCATTGTACCTTACGGACAGGAGGGGGGCGCCATCATCGGCGAGTTGTGTGCGGTTTACCAGCCAGAACGCGCATTTTTACTGTTGCGCCGGGCACAACGCTTTTCCGTCAATCTTTTTCAGCACCTGATCAACGAGTTGATCGACCGGGGCGTGGTTCGGGAGATCCAGTCTGGCACGGGAATTCTCTATCTGACCGATGCCTCTTATTACAGCAATTTGTTCGGAGTCAGCACATCCCCTGAGGGAGAAATGGAGTTGCTTTATGTCTGAACGCAACCAAATCGATTTCAGAGTGTCTGGACGCTACGCTCTGTTCACCGATCCCAACAGTCGTCTTGGTGGGGAGAAATGTTCCTATTTCGTTCCGACCTACGAGGCGCTCAAAGGGATCGCCAAATCCATCTACTGGAAACCAACCTTTTATTGGGTGATCGATGCAGTACGGGTGATGCAACGCATCCGCACTCAGACGAGGGGGACCAAACCACGCAAGTTTACCTCTGCCGGTAACGATCTGGCCATCTATACCTTTCTGGCCGATGTGGACTACCAGGTGCGTGCCCACTTTGAATGGAACCTCCACCGCCCGGAATTGGCCGAGGATCGCATCGAAGGCAAACATTATGCCCTGGTCAGTCGCATGGTTGAAAAAGGGGGACGACAAGATGTTTTTCTCGGTGTGCGCGACTGCCAGGGCTATGTTGAACCGTGTGATTTCGGTTCTGGTGACGGTGAATACGATGGCTACGGTGAGTTAAGCTTTGGCGTCATGTTTCACAGTTTCGGTTATCCCGACGAAACCGGAACCAACCAACTGACTGTCCATCTGTGGCAGCAAACCATGGAAAACGGCATCATCCGATTTGTCCGGCCTGAGGCTTGCCCGTACAAGAAGCCAGTGCGTGAGATGCGTGCCAAAAAATTCGGCCAGGGGCGACTGCTCGGTATCGAGGCAGAGATCGCCGAATGGGGAGGGTGATATGGGCTGGATGCAAAAACTCTATCAAACGAATTAAGGCTTTTTGCGTCGCTTGCCGACGCAAAAACTTGGTTGGACTGAACGCGGAGAGTCGATCAGCCCGAGGACACATTATATGGAAATTTCAGATCGACAACGACTTTGAAAT
>PDZU01000171.1 GCA_002753095.1 Magnetococcales bacterium | reverse complement strand
CACCATGAAACCAGAGTCCAGAAGAAATCGCTTCAGCTTGTAGGCTTGCGTCGGCGAATCTTCGACAATCAAAATGCCCTCGCCCGCCCGCCAATCCCCCGCAGCAACCGGAGTGGCCCCCGCCCCCCCCGTCCAGGCGGGCATCTCCGACGACGCAGACGACGGGCCAGCCTCCACCTGACCACACACATGCTCGCCCTCGTCACGCCCCAACAGCGTCTGCAAAGCACGGGCAATCACACTGCAGGGCAACAGATGGCGTACCGCCCCCAACTCCAGCAGACGTGCCGGCAGATCAAATACCAGGGCCGACGCCTCATCCATCGCTACCGTATAACCACCCGCCTGATAAATCGCCTCCAGCCCACGCGCCCCATCTTCCCCGGTACCACTCAACAACACCCCAATGGCCAAAGCCCCCAAATGGCTGGCCACCGACTCCATGGCCACCAGAATGGAGGGCAATTCACCATGCCGACCATAATGGGCCGGCAAAATCCCCGCCGCAACCGCCGCAGTCGCCAAACGACCATGGGCATCAATCAGCAGATGGTGACCAAGTGGCGCCAGATAGATGGAACCCGGCATGGGCATCTCGCCATGGGTAGCCATCTGCACCGGCATCCGCGTCACCTCCCCCAACCAACGCGGCAACTGGGCCTGCAACACCGGATGTACATGGACCACACACAAAATCGGCACCGGAAAATCCACCGGCAAGGCCGCCAGAATCTCCCGCAGAGCACTGATGCCACCCAGACCTACCCCCATCACCACCATGTTGACCGCTGGCAACGCCTGCAGCGGAATGGTGCCAACCGTGCTGTCACAGGCAAAATCCGGCAAAGAGTCCAAACGGGCCAACAGCCGTATCTTGCTGGTCAACTCCCGGGAAAAAGAGCCCACATCCTCACTGCGCCAGCCCAACGGTTCCAGAAAAAGGTCCAAAGCCCCCGCCTCGAACATGCGAAAAATGGTGGTCGCATCCCCCTCCCGCAACGAAGAGGCTCCCACCACCAACACCGAACGTGGATAGCGCTCCATGAGCGAACGCACAAACAGTGCCCCCTCCACATCCTGCAGGTGCAAACCCACACAGACCACATGCGGATCGCTGCTGGCCACCAACGCCAACGCCTCCTGGCTGCCACGCACACTGCCAACCACCTCAATCAAGGTGACCAGCGCCAAGGCGCGCTTGAGCAGAGCCAGCGTCAACGCCGAGGCATCCACCAACAACACCCGTATGGGATTGGGTTCGTACTCCCTCATGCCGCCTTATTCCCCCGTCTCCAGGCCATCCGATTGCTCCGCTCGACCTGCAACCCGCTGCAAAATATGTTCGATCTTCTGTTTGGTGATCGGCTTGGTCATGTAATCCGTGCAGCCATCATGGTAATAGGAACGCATCGCCTCCCTGGGCGAGTCCAAGGCTGTCACCATGATCACCTTCGCCTCCTGCCGCGAGAGAATCCCCCACTCCGCCTCCCGACCACGGATGGCCTGCACCGCCTGATGGCCATCCATGTTGGGCATCATGATATCCATGAAGATGAAATCATACGGTTCATTCTCGGCATGCGCCAACAGAAAGGCGTCGACCGCTTCCCGACCATCGATCACCAGGTCCACCGTTCCATAAGGCTCCAACAAACGGCCCATTAAAACCCGGTTGTTGAGTTCATCATCGGCTACCAGCATTTTCATGACCGGTTACCCCACGGTTTGCTCCAGAGGAGACGCGCGCCTGCCATGGCACCTTCATCGGCGGATTGGATCATTTTTGTAACACCTTGCGCAACTGTTCGACACGACTCTGTACCCCCGACACATCCCCCCGGCGCGCAGCCAGTACCACATGAAAAGCCTTGCTGCGGATCTCACCATCTGCAGAAAACTCCCGCAGACGACCGCTCTGTTGCGCAACCTGCGCCAAATCACCCTGGGCCAACGCCTGCATCAACCCGTTCCACAGGGCGGTTTCCCCCGGATTTTCTTCAGCAATCGCCTCGCCATCATTGAGTTCACAGGCGGCAACCGCCGTCTGCATGGCCGGGACAACCTCGGCGCGTGACTGCAGATTGCGCTCCAAGGCCAGGTGAACCTCAAAACGGCTCCCTTTGCCCGGCGTGCTCTGCAGGGTGATCTGCCCCCCCATCAGTTCCACCAACCGTTTGGTGATGGCCAAGCCCAAACCGGTACCCCCGCTGCGCCGGGTTGAACTGCCATCCACCTGCGTAAACGCCTCAAAAATGGCCTCCTGCCACTGCGGGGCGATGCCGATCCCGGTATCCAGCACGGACAGGGTCAACAGCACATAGCGCCCCTCTGCATCACCCTCTGCCACCGGCCCCTCTGTGCTGTCACCATGTGGCACAATCTCGATGGTCACGCTGCCCCGTTCGGTAAATTTAATGGCGTTCATGACCAACTGCTGCACAATCTGCCGCAACTGCACCGGATCGCCCAGCAGTTGTGTCACCAAACGCGGCTCGATACGCCACAACAGGCGCAAACCTTTTTCCCGCGCTTTGGGCAACAGACGGTCCACCACCTCCATCACCAACTGACGCAAATCAAACGGAATTCGCGCCAGGGCCAGCCGATTGGTCTCGATACGAGCAAAGTCGATGATGCCATTGAGCAGGTTCAACAAGGTATGGGAAGACTCCTGCACAATGTTCAGAAACATCTGCCGCTCGTTGGCATCCTCGCTCTGCCGCGCCAGATCGGTCATGCCGATGATGGCATTCATGGGGGTGCGCAACTCATGGCTGATGTTGGCCAAAAACTCACTCTTGGCCCGACTGGCCGCTTCGGCCCGCTCCTTGGCCTCATAAAGAGCCTCCTCCATGCGCTTGCGCTCGATCACCCCAGCCAGGGTATCGGCAATTGCCACCAGAAAGGCAGAAACAGCCGCGCTGAAGGGCTCTTCGGGCGGCACCTGCAACAGCCAGATCCCCAACACCTTGTCGCCAGAGACAATCGGGGTCTGGTAGAGGCTGGCCAGCTTTTCCTGCCGTTCAAAACGCACGCCGGCCTGCAACAGGCGCTGCATCGCCTCGGCCCCGGCCTGCCGTTGCTGGCGGAAAAATTGAATCTGCCGTTGCAAAACCGGTTGGTCCAACTCCAGACAGGAGCCCGACAACAGATCCGAAGCCGGTGTACAGTAAGACAAAAAAATACAACCACGCG
>PDZU01000079.1 GCA_002753095.1 Magnetococcales bacterium | reverse complement strand
CTACCGGAACATGCACGTCGTCTGGATGCGGTGAGTCGCTGGGCACGTAAGGAGGTTGAACTGCGACACCAGCTTGATAACATCAGCACCAACGTGACAGGAAACCATGCAAAATACCTGGAAACAGAGGAACAGTTGGCCGAACTGCAAAAAAAACAGGACGAGCAAAAACAACGATTATACGACTTGAACCATGAAACCGATAAAAAACAGAGTGAACTGCAGCGTAAGCAGGGGGAGAGTCGCAGACAGGAAATAAAAATGTCAGAGGTCCGTCAGTCCAGTGCCAGACGTCAGAAGGCGGATGAGCTCATCCAATTATACAAGGAATATAAGGAGGGGCTAAAAATTCGCCAACGCAAAGCTCTGGAAGAGGCCATTAACCGACATTTCAAGGTATTGCTTACTGGTCATAACTTGGTACATCACATTGAAATAGATACATATTTTGGATGGCATTTCCGGGATAGTCACAATGTCAATTTAGGGAAACACAATCTATCGGCAGGCATGAAGCAACTGGCAGCCATTGCCCTGCTGTGGGCATTGAAAGATGTATCGGGTAAATCCGTGCCCGTCATCATCGACACGCCCCTGGCCCGAATTGATCGCCAGAACCAAGGAAATCTGCTGCGGGACTATTTTCCCCATGTAGCCGAGCAGGTGATCATACTGCCGACCGATTCCGAATTGGATCAGGAAAAATATCGCCTGCTCGCACCCTACATCTACCGGGAATTCAGGCTGGACAATCCGCAAGGAGACCAGACCCGTGTGGAACATCGCTCCATGTATCCAGATTAGGAGGGAAAAATGGGGAATATTTATACCAGTGCAGAGGATGAATCAACCATCGATGATGTGCTATCCAAAGGTCTCAAGGTCAAGGCACCCAAATGGACAGTGATGCGTTTGGCCCTGGCCCACTCGCTCAAAATGCACTCCGCTCCCGATGAAGAGTTGGACCGCATCGATAAAAAAGGTTTTGATTATGATCTGGAACAACTCACCGGACACAACCAGGGGCACAGTTCCACGGGACAAAAGCAGGATTATACGGATGCCATTCGTGGTCTTCTCAGCGTTCATGCCAATCAGGATCTCTTTGCTGACGACGCCTCCTTTCGCCGCCACCTGCAGCGCCATATCCGGCGGGGGTTGCGGGAATTTCGACGGGGTTGGCGGGAAAGCCATGATTTTTACCAGTTTCTGTATCAGGAACTCTGTGCCGGTGTGGAACGGGAGTCGGAGAGTCGTGACACCGACTTATCCAGTCTGCTGATTGCTGCCTTGGGCGAAATCGGCGTCCGGGGTGAAATTACCGCAACTCAGGATGGTCCACGGATTACACGCTATCTGGTCCATCTGGAAGATCCCAACCACCTGGATCGTGCGCGACGCGGCCTGGATAAAATCACCTTTGCCCTGGGGTTGCAAAAACACGGAGTCTTTTTGACCGAAAGCGGTCAACCCAAGGTGGTTGGCTTGGATGTACCCCGTCCACGCAGCACTTGGCGCACTGTCCACTGCCAAGAGTTGATGAAATGGGCGGAAACCAACCCGGCAAAACCATCAGGATTACCCCTGTGGCCCGGCGTAACGGTCACTGGGTCACCCTTGTCGTTCGATTTGACCCGGCAACCTCACCTGCTGGTGGGAGGCACAACCGGCAGCGGCAAAAGCATCTGTCTGCACACCCTGCTGATTTCCCTGTTGATCGGCGTGCCCAAGGAACGGCTGCACCTGATCCTCATCGATCCCAAAAAGGTGGAGTTTGCCCCCTATGCCCGCGCCAATTCCCAGAGGATCGAGGTGATTACCGATGTCGTGGATGCCAACAGGCGTCTGGCCGCCTTGACCGAAGAGATGGAGAACAGAACCAGCACCTTGGAAAGTGCCGGAGTGCGCGATCTTGCCGAAGGGCGGCGCAAAGGCATTCTGAATCTTCCCTATATCGTGGTGTTTATCGAAGAGTTGGCTGATCTGATCATGCAGGTACCAGAGACAGAGGAACATCTGATTCGTCTGGCACAAAAGGCCCGTGCCACAGGCATCCATCTGATTATTGCTACCCAACGCCCCGATGCACGCATTCTCAATGGCCTGCTCCGTTCCAATATTCCGTCGCGCATCGCCCTGATGGTACAAAAATCCACAGAGTCCAAAATCATCCTGGACGAAACCGGGGCCGAGCGCTTGACCGGAGCCGGTGACATGCTGCTTCGCTTAAGCGGAGAACCCATCGTCCGCCTGCATGGTGTGCTGGTGACCGAAGACGATAGCACCGCAGTCATCCGTAATGAAGGGAGATCCTGAAGATGGAGCAACAATTAGCCATGCGCAGTTGTCATCCAATTGCCTTGACCCTCTTTGCCATGGGACCGTTTCAGGACAAACCCTTTCGTCTGGACTTTACCAACAAACAGCACGAAAGCTGTAATCTGTACCTTCTCATCTCCCCCAATGGACGCGGCAAGACCACAC
Organism: Magnetococcales bacterium; assembly: GCA_002753095.1. GTDB lineage: Bacteria > Pseudomonadota > Magnetococcia > Magnetococcales > Magnetaquicoccaceae > Magnetaquicoccus. The sequence goes on along the minus strand of PDZU01000079.1, from coordinate 12,749 downwards.
TCCTGGAGGCAATGACGGTTTTGATGAACCTCCTGGACCGCTCACAACCACCCCATCCACCCCATGAACGGCTCTGGTCGAATCCCCAAGCCCGCGCCCAGTTGGATCTGCGCCTGACGGTGATCATGACAGGTAAACGTCGGGAAATCCTTTTGACCCTGGCCGCCGGGGATGGCGCCCCCCACGAAACCCGCAGTTGGGGCGTGCATGATTTGCAACAAGTTCAGACTGAGGAACAACTGTTCATCTCCTGGAGCCGTTCCCCCGGAGGCCATTGGAAAAAGATTCAATCCCAGGATCCCCTGCTGGATGAACTGCTCGGATTGGTCTCTTTGGAGATGGAAAATGTCTATGAAGTTTTCGGAGCCGATCAAATCACGCTTCCCTCATTGCTCTACTTTGATGCCTATCGCGACATCCCCCTGATAAACGAAGCCCAATCTTTCTGTCGTCCACCTGAATGGTTTTATCGGCCTTCGCACCGCTTTGGCCAGCGCAATGATCAATGGCAACACAGCCTGGATAACCTTCTGATCTGGCTGACATGGCTCAACGATGGCCGCTACGAAAAATGTCAGACCCTGCTCAACGAATTGGTGTTTGTCCACACCAATAAGGCGCTTGGTACCATCAACCGCCAGTACATGAAAGCACGCATTACCACGGGTGGCGAAGAACATCGACTCGACCAACTCTCCAGTAGCGAAAAAAGCCTGCTGCAACTCTTGTTGCGTATTCACCTGCACATGACTACCCACTGTTTTATTCTGATTGACGAATTGGATGCCCATCTGCACCCCAAACTGCAGCACCGTATCTATCAAGCACTGAAACGCCTTGTGGTCAGCAATCCCAATATTACGCTGATCATGACAACCCACGCGCGCGAGTTGATCGAGGTGTTCACCGCCGACATGAAGGTCGATGCACCGGGTTTGCGCTTTGGTGGTCATCTGATCGAACTCGACGAAATCTGATCTTTACGCATAGGATACCTTCATGGGTAACTTCTCAACCATTGATGAACCTGAAGTTGTTGTAAACCACTATTCAAACAGAATCATTCTCTATCTAGAATCTCTTGAGGACAAACAGGTCATGCGTGATCGTTGGTTCACACAATGGAGAGAGTGGATTGATTTTCAATCTGTTGATGCCTCGCAAGGCGGAGATGGCGGTTCTGCGCAGGTATTGCGTCGCGTCTCAGCGGATTATGCCGTCAAGATACCATCATTCGGCATCGTTGACCGTGACGCCCTTCTCAATCATACCATCATGGATAGCGCCAATTGGGATGCCTTTCTGGAATCCGACCAGAACGCCTTTGCTGCGGCAGCCAATCTTCACCCCCATGTCAAAGTGCTGCGACGCTGGGAGATGGAAAATTATCTTCTCCACCCCAAGGCCCTGGGCAAACTGCTGCGTGATGCGGAAAAACCCAACCAGGTCAACTGTTCTGCAGAGACAACGGCCCAATGCCTGCTGGATTTTTCACCAATCGCCATCCTGTTGTCAGCCGCCAATCTGGTTTTACTGGAACATATGAAGCCCCCCCTTTCCCCGCTTTTTGACGCACCCCAATCCGATCCTGATTTGCTGAAAAAGGCAATCATTGCGCAGTTACAAAACAAAGAAATCACCGATCTTGAAGATAAAATTGAAAATAAAACTGCAGCCATCCGTTCCTTCCTGCAGGATCTAACAGAGACACCAGAAAACCAATGGAATCAACTCAACCATTTGATTGATGGAAAGCTGTTTTTGATACGGTTTTGCAAATGGTTTGGTTTCAAAGATGGACGGCGCTTGGAACTGGCTAGCAAGATCTCCGAGCATCATCTCATCGATACGGAGATAATTGAATTCATGGAGATGCTAAAAGAGAAGGCGGTCAGATTGGTCTGAGAAAATCTGCTTCGGTAAATACGCGCCATTGCAAGCAGGACGCTGCCCCATACGCGTTAACCTGCCCCATACGCGTTAACCGAGCAACGAACACCCATTCGACAGCAAAAAAAGCCGTTATGGCACGCGAGGTTAAAAGTCGGGCTCCGCCCTCCCAAGGCGTGCCCCTGCGGGGCACAAATCTGTGCGGCGTGCGCAAATGCTACGCATTTGCTTTTTAAAAACGCCGCACATTACAAGCAGGGCGCTGCCCTGCACCCGCCAGGGGAGATAATCTCCCCTGGACCCCATTTTAGTCTAAAGGATTGACAAGATTACGATCCTTGCTCCACCCAACGCCGGGCATTGTGAAACAACTGCTGCCACGGTCCATCCTCTCCCCAACCCTTCGGCTGCCAACTGTTCAAACAGGCACGAAACACCCGCTCTGGATGGGGCATCAAAATGGTCGCCCGCCCATCCCGACTGGTCAAACCGGTGATCCCAAACGGCGAACCATTGGGATTGGCCGGATAATTTTCGGTCACATGCCCATAATGGTCAACAAACTGCAACGCAACCTGCCCCGCCGCCTGCAACGCCGCCAACTGCCCCTCCCCGGCAAACAATACCCGCCCCTCACCATGCGAACAGGGCACCGGCAAACGGCCCCCAGCCAACGGTCCCAACAATACCGAACGGTTCTCTGGAATCTCCACCAAGGAAAAACGGGCCTCAAAACGACCACTGCGGTTGGCCACAAAACGGGGCCACTCCTCGGCACCAGGAATCAACGCCCTCAACTGGCTCATCATCTGACAACCATTGCACACCCCCAGGCTGAAGGTGTCCAAACGGTGAAAAAATGCAGAAAACTGCTGCCGCAAGCCATCATGATACAAAATCGAGCGCGCCCACCCAGAACCCGCCCCCAACACATCCCCATAGGAAAAACCACCACATACCGCCAAACCCCGAAAACGGTCCAAACGTACCCGACCGCTCAACAAATCACTCATGGGCAGATCCACCGCCGTAAAACCCGCCCGGTGAAAGGCCGCCGCCATCTCCATCTGACCGTTGGTGCCCTGCTCGCGCAGAATCGCCACCTCCGGCCCAACCCCACGCAATATTCCAGGCGCCGCAAAAGCCGACGGCAATACTACCTGCAAACCCGGATCCGCCGCATCCAACAGCCCAGCATACTCCTGATCGGCACAGGCCGGATCATCCCGCAGACGACGCATCCGCCAACTGCTCTCCGACCACCAACGCTGCCACACCACCCGATTGCCCCGCAACACCTCCGACCCCTGCCAGTGCACCACAAACTGCTGCGCCTGGGTCACCTCCCCCAAACTCTGACAATGGCCAACCCCCTGCAGATACCGCAACACCTCGGCCAAATCATCCTGGCGAATCTGCAGCACCGCCCCAGGCTCTTCACTGAACAAAATGGCCAAGGGATCCTCCCCCAAACCATCCAAAGCGATCTGCCAACCCAGATGACCGGCAAAAGCCATCTCACACAAGGTCACCAACAGGCCGCCGTCACTGCGATCATGATAGGCCAACAACAGATCCGCCCGCCGCAACGCCTGAATGGCGGCAAAAAAAGCCCGCAACTGCTCTGGATGGTCCAAATCCGCCGCATCATCCCCCAACTGCCCATACACCTGCGCCAACGCCGAACCACCCAAACGGTTGCGCCGATTGCCCAAATCAATCAACAACAACAGACTGCCCGACGCATTCCAGCGCAGTTCCGGCGTCAACGTATGCCGCACATCCTCAACCGGCGCAAAGGCAGAGATGATCAACGACAATGGCGCCACTACCTGCCGCTTTTCGCCACCCTCCTGCCAGACCGTCTTCATGGAGAGCGAATCCTTGCCCACCGGGATGCCAATGCCCAACTGCGGGCAAATCTCCATACCCACCGCCCGCACCGTATCATAAAGCGCGGCATCCTCCCCCGGAAACCCAGCCGCCGCCATCCAGTTGGCCGACAGCTTGACCTGTTTGAGCTCGGTCACCGCAGCCGCCGCCAGATTGGTAATCGCTTCGGCAATCGCCAAACGGGCCGAAGCCGGACCATCCAGCAACGCCACCGGAGTGCGCTCACCCATGGCCATCGCCTCACCCACATGGCCGCCATAATCACGACAGGTCACCGCCACATCGGCCACCGCCACCTGCCACGGCCCCACCATCTGATCCCGACAAACCAACCCAGTCACCGAACGGTCGCCAATGGTGATCAGAAAACTCTTGTCGGCCACCGTGGGCAGGTGCAACACCCGCTCCACCGCCTCCAGCAACGTCTCATCCTGCCAACGCAACGGCACCTGCTGCACCCGCTGCCGCTGCACCACCCGGGGCAACAGCGGCGGCTTGCCCAACAACAGCTCCATGGGCAGATCAATCAACGGCTCGGCCACCCCCTCCTGAGTAAGCAGCAGGCGCTCCTCGGTCGTGCAAACCCCCAAAACCGCCCACGGCGACAGCTCACGCTGGCAAATCTGCGCCAAGAGCGCTTCATCCTGCGGCTCAATGGCCAACACATAACGCTCCTGCGCCTCGTTGCACCAAATTTCCATGGGCGACATACCCGGATCGGCATTGGGAATGGCCTCAAGGCGCAATCGCCCCCCTACTCCACCATCATGCAGCAACTCCGGTACCGCGTTCGATAACCCTCCCGCGCCTACATCATGTATGGAACGAATCGGATTGCCCGCACCCAACCGACAACAGCGGTTGATCACCTCCTGACAACGGCGCTGCATCTCGGCATTGTCCCGCTGCACACTGGCAAAATCCAGCTCCGCCTTGGAGGTGCCACTGCTCTGCGACGAAGCCGCCCCGCCACCCAAACCGATCAACATGGCCGGACCACCCAACTGCAACACCAACATGCCCGCCTGCAAGGGCAGCTTGGCGATGTGGTGACCATCAATGCTGCCCACCCCCCCGGCAATCATGATCGGCTTGTGATAACCACGCACCACCCCCTGCACTGGCAGCTCAAAGGTGCGAAAATAACCACACAAATTGGGACGACCAAACTCGTTATTGAAAGCCGCTGCCCCCAGCGGCCCCTCGATCATGATCTCCAGGGCCGATACAATATGGTCCGGCTTGCCATAGACCTCTTCCCACGGTTGCACCGCCTCCGGCAGGTGCAGATTGGAGACCGAAAAACCACACAACCCCGCTTTCGGCTGAGAACCCTGGCCGGTGGCCCCTTCGTCGCGAATCTCCCCACCGGAACCGGTGGCCGCCCCCGGAAAAGGCGAAATGGCCGTGGGATGGTTGTGCGTCTCCACCTTCATCAACAAGTGGGTGGTACTCTCCCGAAAACCATAACGGTTCGACTCTGGATCCGGGGCAAAACGCAAACCGTTGCCGCCCACCATGATGGCGGCATTATCCCGATAGGCCAAAATGGTCCCCTGCGGTGCGCAACGTTCGCTGTTGCGAATCATCGCAAAGAGCGAATCCGCCTGGGGCTCGCCATCGATCTGCCAATGGGTGTTGAAAATCTTGTGGCGGCAATGTTCCGAATTGGCCTGGGCAAACATCATCAACTCTGCGTCGCTGGGATCCCGTCCCAGGCGGCGAAAATGGGCCTCCAGATAGTCCAGTTCCGGTTCGGAGAGGGCCAGCCCCCACTGTTGATTGGCGGCTGCGAGCGCAGCCCGCCCCTCTGCCTGCAGCGGAATACGCCGCAACGGACGGGCGGTGGCCGTGCGAAAAAGCGCACGCGCCTGTTGATCATCCTCCACCACCTGCTGGGTCATGCGATCATGCAGACGCGGCAACCACTGTTGCCACTCATCCCCCACAGGCGGACGGCTGAAGGAAAAATGAATGCCCCGTTCCAGACGTTGCACCGCCTGCAAGCCACAGCGCCAAGCGATTTCGGTGGCCTTGCTGGACCAGGGCGACTGGGAACCCAGACGGGGAATCACCAGACACTGCACAGCCGACAACCCCTCCGGGGATGGCACAGAGGGGTTGAGCAACGCCTGCAGGCGCGCCAGTTCACCCTCCGACAACGGCTGGTGCAGAGACAACAGATAGCGATAGCGCACCGCCAACAGCGGCAGCCCCAAGGCGCGCAGTTGCTCCTGATAAAAGACGCTGGGACCATCCACGCCGGGCAAAACCAGGAAAAAGGTGGCAATATCCCCATCCGGGGGGAGCATTTTCAACTCAGGCATGATCTACCGCCGCAGACTGTTGAGGGCCAAAAAGGAGTGGATGGCACCGGCCTGTTGGTAATACTGGACCTCTTCACGGGCGATGGACCGTACCGCTTCGGCCCGTTCCAAACGGGCAGCAGCACTATCGCCAGGTTGCACCCGCTCCTGCACATAGGCCAACAAAACCGCAAACTTCTGCTCCTGAATCTTGAGAAAACGGCTGTCAATCTCCGGGGTATGGGGATATTTGCCGCTTTTCTGCCCCTGTTCAAGAATTTCATGAAAGGTGACGCCATGTTGCGCCGCTTCGGCCTTGGACGCCTTGACCGCCTCGAACCAATCGGAGGTCATGATCTTGTAATAGTCACGAATCGCCTGTTTGTTGAAATGCACAAACATCTCTTGATCCTCATCCTGCACGGTACACGTCACGCGCAGAGAGTCGGTATCGATGGTATCGACGAACAGCAATTGATTGTTCTTTTTGGCCAACTCCCACTTAATGTCCCACAAGGTGAGCCCCATCTCACGGAAAACACCGCGCACCAGCAAGGTGCCGAGCAGCGTCATGCGGATCAAGTCCAAAAACTGTTCCCCATCCAGCCCGGAAATCAGCAGCGCCTCCTGATAGCTCAAGGCACGATCTTCCGGCTCATATTTGCTGGTAAAATCGGCAATGGGCACCGGCAAGAAGCGCCATAAAGGCAGCTCCTCCACCCCCATCTCCTTGAGCACCTTGCGCCGTTTGCCCTCATCCATGTGCAGAAATTTTTGGTAGATGGATGATCCAGAGGTCAACCCCAGGCGCACGATATTCTCCAACGGCACCACGTGCGAGGCCTGATCCTTGTAGGGCGAATAGTCCCAAAAATGGCTGAAGCGATAGTTGACCGGTTGTGGTCGCAGCACGGTAAACTTTTCCACCAACACAAACGGAGAGATCTGCGGCGGAAAACCATTTTGATAAACCTGCCCGGTTTGGCGGTCGATCATGCCCAGATGATGGGTACGCGCCCCCTCCTGCTGAAAGCGCTGCAGCAGGTTCAGACCATCGGCACGCGGCGGATTGATGAAAGAGAGAAATTTTTGTCGTTCGGAAAAATCCTCTTCCAACTGTTGGGCCACGCTCTGCCACGCCTGGGGATTGTGCAGGGTGGTAAAGATATAATGGCGAAAAGCAGCCCGGCTCAAATCGCTGCCGGCAATCTGAAAGATGGAACCCACATCGAAGACCGATCCAGATGCGGTGGTTTCGCAGATCATGGTGTGATCATCGCGATGGTAGAGATTCTGCACCGACCCCTTGTATTGCGGGGTAGCAAGTTGCGACAGATCAATGGCAAGCGACTCCATGGTGATGAGACTCCCGACAGGTTTCATTAACAAAAATCAAAGGCTATCCAGCCTGTACTATAGCACAGGTGACGACGCACTCAACGGATACCAAGCGGCAGATCACTCTTTCATGAAGCGGCCCAGGTCGCCGAAGCGGGTTGCCAAGGTGATACTGGCCTTCATATAATTCATGGCCCCGGCTTCGTCGATGCCTGATTGGCCGGGTTGCGGGAGAATTTCCAGCACTTGCATATCATTGCCCAAGACCTGATATTGCAGTTGTTGTTGCGGAGGAACAGAGGAAACGGGGACCGAGGTAGCGGTTGGCGTGCTTTGGGCGATGGCCCAGGGGGAGAGACAGGTGTCTGGGCGAACGGCAGGCAGCGGGTTGGCGCAGGATGGACAGTGGGATGCCGAGGGATCACTGGGGCGTTGGCAGGCAGAGGGAGATGGTTTGCTTCTGGGCAGTCGGGATGAGAGCAGACATGACACGCGGGCTATCGGAAAAATGGCGCGCATGAATCCAGCATGGAGAGAGTTTAAGTGATCAATCGCCGCTATGAAAGAGTGACGTTCGACACGGAGTGTATTTTGCACTTGACCGACCATCGCAGCATGGAGTGTCGGAGCCTGGATGTCAGTCTAGGCGGATTGAAGGTGACCAACAGCAGTCCGCAGGTGCTGTACCCTTATATTGGCACCAATTGTTTGATTGAGTTTCCGCTGATGGTGCCGGGGGAGGAGGAAGAGGAGCCGACGCAGACGGTTTTGAAGGTTCAGGCCCGGATTGTCAACGGAGACGCGTTAGGGATTGGTTTGGCATTTCAGGGGGTTGACCGGGACACGCAGGGACTGTTGCAGAAGTTGGTTTCGCGGACGTTGCAGGCGGGCGATCTGCTGGAGTTGCAGGGCAAGGAGGGCATCACGATCCAGGGACCGCATGTTCGCCTGTTGAAGGTGGAGTTGCAGGACCATCTGGCGGAGGCGGTACGGGAGATTTTCATTGCCTTTTTGGGGATGAATGTCACGCTGGGGCCGTATGTGGAGCGACCGGATTTTGCCGAGTACGCACCACCGGAGACGGATGTGACGGGGGTGGTCTTGTTTAACGGTTCGTTGGAGGGTGGGGTTCATCTGGCAGCGCCATTACATTTTGCCATCAACGCGGCGGGGGCGTTATTGGGGGAGGCAGGTTTGGATTTTCGCCAGGAGCAGGATGCGATGGTATGGGATGCTTTTGGCGAGATCACCAACCAGGTTGCGGGTTCGTTACAGACGCGCATTTCGTCGGAGTTTCCGGACATCCGCATGACGGCCCCTCTGGTGGTGCAGGAGTCCAACGAGCACATTCGCTACAAACGCACCTTGAACAGTGTACGCCATTTTTTTGGATCGGCTTTTGGACCGTTTTATGTGGAGTGTTTTTTCGTGTAGGCGCTTGTTGCCGGGGAGCACAAAAAAACCTTGACGACGAGGCGACGGCTTAGTACATTGTCCCCCGCTTCACGATGCTCCTCGGTAGCTCAGTTGGCAGAGCAGGTGACTGTTAATCACCTGGTCCGTGGTTCGAGTCCACGCCGGGGAGCCAATCTTTTCAAGTACTTAGAGCCGCCAAATGGGCGGCTTTTTTGTTACGGGGTGACAACGGGGTGACAAAATACGATGTCATACCGCCAGCAGGTGCCGTTGTAAAGTGATGTAATGTAAAGTGACATCTGTATTGAGAGCGATCCACACCTGTATTGTAAAGTGACATCTGTATTGAGAGCGATCCACACCTGTATTGATATATTTTTTGGAAAATCCCGCCTCACCACCCCGCAAAAGTTACACCTGTCTTGATTATTTTTTCGGAAAATCCCCCAAAAAGTTACACCTGTATTGATTATTTTTTCGGAAAATCCCCCAAAAAGTTACATCTGTATTGATTATTTTTTCAGAAAGTCACCTGCGGCCACCCGTAAAAGTGACACTCGTATTGATTATTTTTTCCGAAAATCACCCGTCTAAGGATCGCAAACGTTTTCCACCGTGTACATAAGTACACGGAGATACCTTGGGTCTCTCAGTTTGTCAGCTTGCCTTGTGACGATAGCCAAATGTATCCGGCGGGATACATTTGGCCCCAGACATGAAACCATCTCAGAATTTCAAATGTAACGCTTGCGTTACATTTGAAGCCGCATATTCAAATGTAACACCGTTGAGACATTTGAACATCTAATTGATAAATAACATATATCTCAATCATGTTCAACGTTGAACATCCATTCTGACAAGATCGGTGGAGGCGGGAGGAGCGGGAACTCCTCCCGTGGATAGGGTTTGACGTTGGCAAATGCTTCAACGTTGAAGCATTTGAAAGGTACTCAATCCTCAAATCCCGCAACGTTGCGGGATTTGAGGGGAAGGAACGGGAGGAGTTGGCGCTCCTCCCGCTGGGGTGGTGGTCGGCTTTCAAATCCTGCTCCGGTGCAGGATTTGGGCTCAAATCTTTTTAAACTCCTCCTTAAGCTTCGCAACAACCTCCTCTGTCGGGACAAGCCGTGGGCGGCGCGGGGCGTAGGTGGTGGTTTGGGTGGTGAGGGTGGTGAGGAGGCTCTGCTCCAGACGCACCGTCAGAGTAAGCAGCGAGGCCCAGGCGGTGCGCTGTTTGGCTTTCTTCATCGCTCCGGACTTGATCAGACCGGCAATGGCAATATGCGCATCGGCAATCTGCGCTAACATCAACCGGGCATCCCCTACCTGTACCAGAACAGAGTCGCTCATGCCAGACCTCCATCCACTACCTGCAGGTTTGGTTTGCCGTTGGTCACCGGACGCTGCACGACCAGGACTTTACGCAACGCATCGCGCAGTTTCTGGCGGGTGCGAAACTGCACCTCGCGAGCCTCTTCCTGGGCAAAGACCTGCAAGACCAACTCCTTGAGCGCTGCATCCTCCGGGCGGCGCCAAGTGGCTGTCAGAATCGCAAAACCCTCTCTGCTCACCTCGAAATACGGTTGATCCCTCCCACACATACACTCTTCGATCCTGAAAGAGAACAGCTTGGCATGCAGGGTGGCCGGGATGGGCAGATTGCGAATACGACGCATCACGACATAGTGCAGACGATTGAATGCCTCAGCCAAACGCCGCGAATCAAAGTGCGGTACATCGATTTCCAGCAAACCATTGAGGCCCAAACTCTCCCCCACCGAAATATGCTCGCCATTCGGTCCCTCCAAAAAGCGAGGCACATCCTTCATGTCATGCCGAAAGTAGAGATTGTCCACTATGCTCGTCAACTGCTCTGGATCACGCTCCGGGAACGATGCTTTCTCCGTGCGCGAGCGCGGATTGACCGCCTTGCCCTTGGTCCAGTAGTCGTACAGGGCGTCATCGCACTCATTCTGATAGGCGATCACCTTGTCCTTGATCTCGGGGGCTACCTTCTTGGGGTTGATCGTCATCAACCAACCGGCCAGCTTGCGCAGGGGGATACAGAGGGTTTGCTGCACTCCACCCTCGGAAGGTGTTACCATCATGGTAACGCAGAAACGTGTGGTCTGGGTGATTTTGAGATACTGAGGTTTCCATGCCAACCCCATCCCTTCGACGACTGGCCGCATCGGCACATACGGCTCGCCGCTGTGATCGACCAAGTAAAGTTGATCATCTCGGAACGGTACTGGAATCAATCTGTCGGTTGCTTCTTCAGAAGTCATGCTGTGTCTCCTTGGGCTTCAAATTGAAATTGCCGGAGAACGAACGGTTCTTAAGCGTTCGAGCTCCGGGGGTTAAGAACCCCACCCAAGGTTGGGCAGCCACGCCTTTGGCCTTGCGGCTTGGACATGGACGCAGCTCCCCCGGAGCATGACGCATGAGAAATTTTGGGCATAAAAAAAGCGCCAAATCTGTCGGGGGCGGTAGTCCGCCTTGGGTTTTTGGAGTTCTTAAGCTCCGGGAACCATCATGCGGCAAGGGGTTGGGTGATGTCAAGAGGTGTTTGTTCACCGGTGAACAAGAGATAAAAACCTATTAGATCTGGTTCACCCTTCCGGTTATGATTGCTGTTGCCAGACATCAACCTTTTACCGGAAGGAGAACCATCCCATGGAACAAGAAAAACAATGTCCTTTCATTTCCCTTCAACCATGCGCCAAGGACAAATGCGCATTCTACCTCTTTGAAACCGGGAAACTCACCGCATCGTCTCCAGAAGGAGAGACAGAACCTCTCGATTATGACGTCAAAGCCGTCACCTCAACCCATCCGTGTCTTATTGCCATCATGGGCATGAAGGCTTTTCTTGACTTGGCATCGTCGCGTTTTTCTCGGCTTGACGCCTCTTCATCTCAGCGAATATTTCGGGAGATGAAGACAGACTGAAAGAGGTATCCCCAATCATCAGCGTGATACGGTATGATTGTTTGCGTTTGTGTTTCATGTCACTTTCCCTTGTCTGCAATACTCAACCCTGACAACCGAGCGCTGATCGCGCCCGACATATACTGCTCCTGGCGACCAACGCCAGGAGCAGTATATCTTCCCCGCAGAAGCTCCCTTGCGCCAACTCCTCTTCATCCAAAATCTGATTGATTTTATGCACCATTTCCAGTTTACGGGCATGGTAAGCGTGAGTTTCGATCATTGCTTCATTTGGCTGCGGCATCGTTATTTATCCTTATGAATTGATGTTTAAAAGCCCGATCAGGTCAACCCCCAGCCAGAGATCATCCATTTGGTGGCGGTGATTTTCAGCGCCATTGCCATCCCATTGGCCGCCAGGGTGCGGCTGCCGGTTGTTCCCCCTGGTGCAAGCGCCAGGGTATCCGAGGTGATTGAGATGGTAACCGTATTCTGCTCGTTGACGAACCAGATGACTGTCCCAATCGGGTATGCCACGCTGCTATTGGCTGGGATGGTATAGGTTCTGGTAGCATTATCGGAAGACGGGTGCAGAATATGTTTCCCGGCATCTGATAAGGCGAGCGTATAGTCTGCAGGCTGGCTATTTTGTTGTACTTCTTTGCTTGCCTTGCCGTTCAATTGGGTCTGGACATCCGATGTGACGTTCGTAATATAGCCCAGAGATATGGGTGAGACAGGGGCTGTCGCCACCTTGCCGTTGCTGTCACTGACCAAAACACGTTCGGCAGTCAGATTGTACGCTAAAATACTTGTTACCGCGCCAGTCAATACCGCCTGTTTGCCATTCAATTGGGTCTGGACATCCGATGTAACGTTCGCAATATAGCTCAGAGATATGGGCGAGACAGGGGCTGTCGCCACCTTGCCGTTGCTGTCGCTGACCAAAACACGTTCGGCGGTCAGATTGTA
>PDZU01000012.1 GCA_002753095.1 Magnetococcales bacterium | reverse complement strand
CATTTGTCCACGTATTGACCCTGGTGGACAACTGGACAGGCTCCAAGGCAAAAACCGCCGACGGGTTGTACCCATCTCAGGGTAGAAGATCAATTGCGGTAGGGGCTTTTTGAGGAGACCCAAATTGGGATTACGCGTCACTTTTTCGAACGATCTGCCAGCCATACAGTTGTTGCAACGTGGCATTCACCCGACTGCACTCCTCGCGCATTGCCAACAATTGATCACCAACCATCATATCATCTGCACAGTGCAGCAACGCTTGATTGATCTGCAGATCTGCCTTAAGAATATCCAGAACCCTCAAACAGTTCATCAATTGGGCGTCATTCTGACCGATGACTGCGTCAGGAAGAATATACAGCATAGCCAACAGACCAATATGCTGCAAAAACTCTCGGTAATTTTCCTCAGTTTTCTGAAGTTCATCCTTGAGAGTGGCCAAACGACCCGGCACCATACCGTTGGTATAAAACCTCACAAATACAGAGAATCATGGACAAGAAGGCCGATTTTACCCCGCAATGACTCAAACGGTAGGCCAATTGATATGCCGTAAAAAAACGCTGCCGACCGAACATCTGCATCGACGCATAAAGAATTGCTGGCGGTAACACATGAACCAACTGACCGACTACCAAGGATGACTCACCAGAAAACTCCAGACGTAATAATTCATACACATCCCGATCGATTGCCGGTGAACCAAATTCCCATGCACACCAACTAATGTCATACTGTAGTGCTGAATAGACCGCTTTGCACAGCAGTGGATCGCTTGTACGTACCACAGAATCAAGTTCACCCTTTTTCGCCACCCAGTAGATGATCACCTCCTGAACCTGTTCCGGCAAAACACGAATCAATGCCTGAAACTCTTCCCCTGCTAAAGTACGCTCCGGTTGATATCTTTCACCATCCGACTGACGCATGACCAACTTGACCTCACGAACAGTCCATCCCCCATGGCAATCCGCACGAGATGAGTCGGTCAAGCTTGCGTCCAGCTGATGATGGAGATCTCCATCCTTTGCGAACAAGGCCATCATCAACCGTTGTATCCTAACCGGATCCGGGGTAAGCGATACCCGTGCTACAAACAATGCCTCTGGCATAGCCAATCTATACAGTTCCAACATCAATGCCCCTAGATCTGGAACCTCTGCCCACTTTTGACAACCGTATATCCCATGAATGCTGCCTTCAGCCAATGTCAACGAGTGCGGACGGATCGATTCTAGATCACAACAGATATCCAAACGTGAGCCACTGCCATCCAGGTTGATCCAACCGTGGATATACTCCTCGCCACATCCCAAATGAATGATTGCTGGTTGCTCCGGCTTCGGAAAAACCATGCGATCTCCCCTGTAGCCATATTGCCCACATACGGTTAATTCCGGTGATTTAGGGTCAACAAATATCGGCTTTGTTGAGTAACTGCTAGTGTTTTGTGCAGCCCCAGAGTTGATATAATATAAATCTTCATCTGTCGGAAAATCAGGATCATAATCCCATCCCAAATGTTGCGCCATATATGGATATGAGGTGGTTACGGTCTGCCGCATCGTGAACCCATCCCGCATCGCCCCTGGTCGATACAACGCAAAGGTTGTATCAATCTTGGTCAACCATAATCCTGGTGCCAATGGACGCCGCCAAGCATTCAATGCAAACGCATAAAAAGCATCATGATCACGCTTATTGAGGTCAATGTTTGTAGTCGACAGGGAAAATCCAACATTGCTAATATATGGATGTTCTGCCAGAATACGCTGAAAGTGACTGATAAAATCAGGGGGACAGTACGGTTCTGGGACCACATCCGGGTCCGTATAGACGTATTCCGTCCGAATATCGAGCGACTTCAATATTTCAGCGCGCCACAGTGCCAAATATCCAAAGTTTTTGTGCAAGCGGATGACGTGGACACGATTCTCAATTGTTCGCAAATAGTCCAGCAAGGGCGGATAACTGGAATTATTGTCCACTATGTAAATATGATGGTAGCCTGCGTTCTCCAACCACTCCACTAACTTTTGCAAACATTCAAGTCGATTATAACTGTTGATGAAAATGGGAACGTCAAAACAAGCCGTTCCGGTCAGTTGCCTGCGGGATGATGAAGCAGAATTCATGAGTTAACCTCGCCGGAATTTGGATGCGGTGCCCCCTGCAGGGGAGAAAAACCGAATGCAAAAGCAAGACCGTGGGGCTTTGTCCTATTCACTGTACCTGCTCACCCAGCATTGGCCTTTGCACAATCCAGACATGTTGTCTTGGAGTACGCACAACACCCAGAAACAATCTGAGTTTCACAGAGGGCATTACTATCAAATTTCAGACTCCAGCGCAACCCCCTATGGTCTCATAGCCAGAACGGTCAGGCCAATATGGGGGTGAACGGGTATCCCATGCACTTCTCTACCAATTCCTTGGATTGCTCCATCCCTTTGCCACCGCCGCCAACTGGCTGATGGCTGCCATCTGCTCCTCTGCCAGTGGCTGTTCTATCCACTCCAGCATGGCGCCAATATTGGCCAGAGAGAGACTGCCAACCAGCAGATGGTCGATATGGGGCAGCGAAAAGGCAAAACGAATGGCCATCTCCGTACTGCTCATCTGCCACTGGGCCGCCAACTGATCTATCTGCTGCAGGTAGTGCAACACCTCTTCACTCTGTCGAATGCGCTGGCGAATCTCCTGACGATTGGCCAAAATCCCCTGCAACAATAACGACCGGGCCGCAAAATGGACCGGATGGTGCGCGTTGGGGAGCACAAAACGGTTGTAAAAGCCCAGATCAAACAGACTGATCGGTACCTGAATCACATCATACAGACCACAGGCAACGGCATAGTGACACTCCTCATGGCTGTAAAGAGAAACGCCAATCTGTCGAATCAGGCGCTGCTCCTTCAACAGGGCAATCCCCGCATGCACCGCCGCATCCGCGATAATCGCCATCTCATTCTGATGCAGATAGCATACGTCCAACTGCGGCACCTGCAAGCGCTGCAAAGAGCGCTGCACGCTGGCCACCATCGCGGCGGGGGTGTTGCGGTTTTCGGGGGTCAGTTGGTCGATTTTGCTGCTTAACCAGAGCGGGCATGCCTGAGGAGAACGCTGCGCCAGATAGGTGCCAATGTGCTGCTCGCTGTTGCCGTAACGGGGCGAGGTGTCCAGGCGCTGGATACCCATACGTTCCACCTGGGCCAAAAATGGAATCGGTGGCTGTGGGGCAGACGAAGAAGGCGAGGAAAAACCATAATCGGGAACCCCCAGCTTGACGGTGCCCAGACAAAAACGCCCCAGAGGGGCAGCTTCAGACGCCATGGATGCGCCGCTCGGCATCTTGCAGGTCGCTTTCGTGATCAATGTCCACCATCTGTTCATGATCAATGAGCAAGGGCAGCACGCGGGTTCCAGAGATGGAGCCGTCCAAAAGGGTCTGTCGGCGTACCACCTCCAGATCACCGGTCTGAAAATAACGCGCCGGCAACAACTGGCGCGGCAGATTGTAGGGCTCGTGTACCCTCTCTTCCACCCCACGCACATAGGGACCATCTGCCTGCCATTGGCGATAGGGATGCTCCTTGGCCAGGGCCACACTGCGTACCGAGGTGGCCTCCGGGTGCTGTTCCAACAGGGCCACCGCCCGCTCGATCAAACCTGGGGGACGCAGCGGGGAGGTGGGGCGCAGCAGCAATAACAGATCAATGCGTTCCTGATGCAGTTGTTCCAGGGTCAGCAGGGCGTGCTGAAAAACCGGAAAATCCGGGGTCAAATCCTGGGCCAGTTCGGCTGGACGCAAAAAAGGTACCTGTGCCCCCTCCTGCCGGGCGATGGCGGCAATCTGTTCCGAATCGGTGGAGACCACAGTCTGCTTGACCAACGGGCAGGCCAACGAATAACGGATCGAATAGTGAATCAAAGGGCGCCCGTGCAGGTGGCGGATGTTCTTGAGCGGAATGCTCTTGCTGCCGCCCCGTGCGGGAATGACGGTATAAATATTCATGGTGCGGATCCGGTCGGTGTGCAGGTGTTAAATATCGCTCCAGGTGATGGGGTAGTCGGCTTCGATGTTTTGCCGTACCGTTCGACCCAGAATGACCTCCAGATAACGCGGCAACAGACCGCCACCGGGGCCTTTGATGGTTACCATGTCACGGGTCAAGATCTCTCCGGCCTGCAGGTCACGGGCGGCATACAGACATTTGCGCTGCGCGTTGATGGTGTCATATTCGGTCGGTTGAATCCGTTTGACCGGCGAGCCCAAAATGGCAGGGACCATATGGCTGATTTTGACCAACTCTTTCATCTCCCAGGGTTCGGAAGAGAGAATATGGTCCGGTCCCTCCAGCATGCGATCCAGAGTGAAATGGCGCTCGATGACATTGGCGCCCAGCACGATGGCCGTGTGCGCAGTGAACAGGCCAAAGGTGTGATCCGACAGGCCAACCGGTATTTGAAAACTCTCCTTCAAGGTCTGGATGACCCGCAGATTCATCTCGCCAGGGGCGGAAGGGTAGGCGGAGTTGCAGTGCAACAGAATCAGATTGGCATTGCCCGCGTTGGCCACTGTCTCCACCGCCTCTTCGATCTGACCCAGCGTGGACATGCCGGTGGAGAGGATCATCGGCTTGCCGGTACGGGCCACCGCCTCGATCAACGGCAGGTTGACCAGATCCATGGAGGCAATTTTGTACAGAGCAACCCCCAACGATTCAAGAAAATCAACACTGGCAAAGTCGAAAGGGGTGGAAAATATTTCGATACCCAACGCTCTGGCGTGGGCAAACAGCTCTTTTTGTGCGCTGAACGGCATGGAAAGTCGGGCGAACATTTCAAAAGCGCTCTCTTCCAGGCCGATGATCTGCTCGGCATAACGGCTGGTTTTTACCTTGCTGGAGATGCGACTGTGCGGCGTATAGGTTTGAAACTTGACTGCATCGCAGCCCGCCTCTTTGGCCTGTTCGACCAACTGTTTGGCCATGGCCAGACTGCCATTATGGTTGAGACCGGCCTCGGCGATGATATAGGCGCGCTGCGCATCGCCCACTGCGGTGTGTGCCAGGGTGACGGTTTTGTTCAGGGTGACCCGTGGCGGTTTGCGCAGCACCTGGGCCAGCGTAGACTCTTTTTGGCACAGGGTGTCGGCCAGATCGAAGGCTTTGTGAAACAGCACCTGGGCATCGGCGTAATAAAAATCTCCTCCGGCCCCGGTGGAAAACAGCCCGCGTATTTTGCTGATACTGGCCCGGGTTCGGGCCAACTCCTCCTGAAAACCCACCTCCTGCAAGGGATAGACATGCGGTTCCCAATGGATGGCCTGATCAAAGAGCAGAGCACGGGGGGCCAGTCCGGTCATTTCGATCTGTTCGGCTACCTGGGCCAGTAACGCCTGCGGAGGCGTGTCCAGCAGAGGATCTGCATCGCCATAGCAGATTTCGGCAGTCAGATAGGTTTTATCGGCTGGGCCGATCTCCGGGGCCATCTTCTTGGCCTCGGTGATGCGGTTGAAAAGCACTTTTGGCGAGTCGTAGTAGAGCCAATGGCACCCTTCTGGCAGGATGGCAGGGGTGTTGTAGGCGAAAAAGAGCGAACAGATGCCCCGATAGCGCAGGGCGCTGGGTTGACCAAGCAGTTGGGCGGTGAGAGTAATGGGCAGGGTGGAGACCACCACATCATCGGCAGCCATGGCAAGACTCTGGCCATTGGCAAACTGAATGGTTTGCAGTTGGTTGTCCTGGTGTCCGATGGCCTGCACGTCGTGCTGCAGATGACAGCGCCCACCCAGTTGCACGATCTTCTCCCGAATCCGTTCAAAGATACAGCCCGTGCCATATTTGCCGACAGCATTCCACTGCTTGTGGTAGAAGGGGGTGATCTTCTGGCGAAATTCGATCCGTTTTGGGGCCCAGATGGCGCTCATGCGGTCGGTCGGAATGCCCCAGATTTTCTGCGGATAGCGTTCAAAAAACATCTCCCGCAGTGTGGGCCCCACCTCGGCATTCATGTATTCCCGGTAGGTGGTGGCCCGCTGTTTTTCTTCTGGATTGCGCTGTTCCAGTTCGCGGATGATCCGTTTCTTGAGTTCAGGGGCAAAGTGGGAGATGCCCTCCCAGGAGATGGGATAGTCATAGAGCTGGTCAAACCGTTCGCCCTGCACATTCTTGCAACGAAACTCTCCCTTGACGAAAAGATCGCCAAACTCCTTTTCCCAAAAATCGGCCAGAGTGCTCTCCGGGGTGTGAAAGATGTGCGGTCCCACATCCACCAAAAATTCACCCCAGGGCCAAGTTTGGCACATGCCACCGACCCGTTGATTTTTTTCGTACAGATCGACGCTCCAGCCGTTTTCGAGCAGTTTCCAGGCCAAAACCAGCCCCGTGGGACCAGCCCCCAGGATGATCGCTTTATTGTGCATGGTGGCAAATTCCGTCAGTCAGAGCCGACACAAGAGAGTTCATGCGTGCTGCCAAGAGAGCAACAACCGTTGTGCCTGTTGCAGGGCAGGCAGGGCCGCATGGTTGGCGTACAGGGCGTTGCCGTCGGGTACAGGTGCGGCAGCGTTGGCCAGGGTCACCAACTGCTGCAACAGGGGCAGTTGGCCTTGCTGCAGGGCACTGCCCATGCTTCTGCTCAGGATGGGGATGGCAACCTGCTTGCGGAAGAGCTCTTTTTGCGCCTCGCTCCAGGGGGCCAGCAGCGCGGGCAGCAGAGCCATCCCCGTCTGCTGTTCGACAGAATTTTGAAACAAAATGCCACCGAGTGCCTGGGTAAAGGCCACGGCGGCATGATGGCACTCCCGTTTATGGAGCAGCATGGCCAACAGATAGGCGGCGCGCAGGCGCTGCAGCGTCAGAAGGCGCAACAGGACGCTGACCATGTTGCCCGGCTGGTAGGGCATGGTTTGGAAATGGTGTACCATGGCCGGAATGTCGTTGGCGTCATCCAGTTGCAGAAAGGTGTCGAGCAACTGCTGTTCCGAGGGTGGTTCACTGCGTTGTCGCCAACCGAACAGGATGGCCAACTCTTCAAAGGGAACCTTGTAATCCAGGCCGATCTCCTCTTTCGCCCACTCATAACAGGCCACCCCCTGGGCTGGTTCCACATAGAGCCACGGATATACGCTGCGGACAAAATCGTGTCGGAACCTGCTGGCCGAGAGGATCAATTTTTCTCGTTCCACCGGATCCTGCCAAGCCGGTTCATTCTGGTGCAGGTTCCAGGGATAGTCATCCAGCGGGCCCGCCAGAGAGACCTTGACCCCACACAGACCAGCATAGACAAAATGCGAACCGATGCCATTGGAGGTCATGTATTCGACGCTGTCGAAAAGGTGGCGCATGCGAAACAGCGCATTCTGGTCCATCAGACCGGCACCGAAGACATAGTCGAAACCATATTTGTTCAAATTTTCCAGCCACATGCCGTTGGCAAGACAGGCCAGATTAATGCAAAAAATGACCCGCTTGAACTGAGGGGCGATGGAACGAATATACTCCAGATATTCAACCTCATCGGCCCGTCCCTTCATGTTGACCAGCACATGGGTTGGCATGACCAGGAGAGAGCCTGGTATCCGTTCGACCGTGGGGTTGCGATCCACGTAACTGAAGGGGAGTCCCACGGCGAGGGTATCTGCATAGCCGGCGTCGCGCAGCAGCTTTTCGAAGGATTTGTTGGCCACCAGATAGGGACGACGGCGGTCGGCCTTGATGATAAACTTGCCGTCAGGATGGCTGGGTAGCCCGATATGGGCATCGCAGGCCAGTTGGTCGGCGCGCACCACATCCTGATGCCAGCCATGACTCCAACTGACATAGCTGGTGGGGGGATCAACGATCCCCAAGCGGTCAGCCACCATTTTGGCAGCACCATAAAAGTTCAATTCCACCGGAACGACGTTCGTCTTCAAAAATCCGGGCAGTTTCAACTCTCTACCGATGTCCATGCTCTGTTCTTACCCCGTCAAGAATGGGTTTTGCCCGCATTATCCGGCAAAGAGGCCATGTCGAAGCCGGAATAGAAGGAAAAAAAGCGGAAATCATTCGGCTGATAAGAGCCAAACATGCCGGTATTGATGTCCATTCGTTCAAAGGCCAGCAGGCGTGGTTGGCTTCTCTGCCACAGATGCTGTCGGGCCATGACCAAGGCGCTTTGATCCAGGAAATAGGGATAGGAGCCCCGCTGCTCGGAATCCTGAATGGCCCAGTCCAGGTAATAGTGCATGAACCGGGCGAAAAGTTGCCCCACCGCGCTGGGATAGACCAACAGCAGATTGGCAATCAGGCGGTCCGCCATTTTGACGCCCCGTGGCCGTTCGTGAAAAACCACATCGTGCCCGTTGCAGCGGTCGAGCAGTTCGCGCATGCCCTTTTGCAACAGTTGATCAATGTCGGTGGTGATGACCGGTCGCTGGAACAGTTCCAGCAGGTTGCCCAGCGAGAGAAAACGGGCCGATTGGTAGTAGACCAGCGGCGAATGGATCGGCTTTGGTTCGCTGTTGCGCCAGGTGAAGGCTTTGATCGTGGCGGGATCAAAGTGATCGGTGGCATAGATCAGCCGATCATCCTGAACGCCAACCTCGGCCACCAGTTTGGGCAACGATTGGCGGCCACCGATGATCTGAATGATCACCAGGAACGGCACCTCGCAGGCCTGAAACAGGGCGTGCAGGTAGCGGCGGGCATGCCGTTGGATGTAGACCGGATCGGCGGCACAGTAGAACAACAGCTCCACTTGACGCGTGCTGATGCGGTTGCGAATGGTTGTCAGCGCAAGCGGCGTGCCATCGGCCTGGGCAAACTGCAGGGCTGGCCAGGGCATGGTCTCCGGCAGTGGCTGGATCAGCGCCTGGCTGTGGATGGCCTCCAGGGAGGCGGCATAGAGCATGGTGTCCCGATAGAGGGGGTCACTCTCTGGCAGCGGATTATTGCGCAAAATCTCGCGTGCCAGGGCGCGCCATTCATCGATCAGGGCCGTTTGCGCCGGATCCATGGGGGTCAGCAGCAGGGAGCTGATGGCCATGTAGATCTCCTGCAGGCGGAAGGCGGGCGGAATGGGCGAGGGGTGTACCCGTGCCAGGGCAATGCGTTGTGCTCTTTCTGCCGCCTGATCCTGCCGTTCGATACAGTCGTTGATCACCACCTGATGGGCGGCAAAATGGGTTGGGTTGACGGCCAAAACCCGTTTGGCCACCGTCAACAGTTGCGCCGGCGTTGCCTCTTTTTCCAGCACGGTGAAGGCCTGCTCCTGCATGGCCTGATTGCCCGGATTGAGGGCCGACAATGGTTCAATCAGGGCGGCAGCTTGGACGACGTCGTTGTTTTTGACGACCGTATTATACTGTTCGATGGCGCGCAGCATGATCGGTTGCAGCAGTGCTGGCCAATCGTTACGGTTGGGGGCAAGCTGTCTGGCCACATGCAGCCGTTGCAGGGCGCTGCCGGTGGCGCCCAAACGCTCCAGCAGGTGCGCCGAGTGAATCAGGGCGTCAACATGCTGGGGATTATCGCGCAACAGATGGTCGTACAGGGCGAGAGCCGCTTCCGGTTTGTCCTGATTGCGCAGGGCGTTGGCCTGGGCAAACTGTTCGGCGACGGTGGGAAGCCGCCCGCTGCCCACGTTGGCCGCAGGGTCCAGCAACGCCGCTGGCAGCGAGGCCATGTCAAAGCCGGAATAGAGGGTAAAAAAGCGGAAGGGCGTGTTGAGGTAACGGGGGTACATATCCTCATTGATGTCAAAAAAGTCGAAGTAGCCCAATTTGGGCTGACTCATGCGCAGCAGGTGGTGCCGGGCCAACAGCAGGGCGGTCTGGTCCATGAAATAGGCACAATAGCCCTTGCGTTCCGCATCCTGCAGGGCCCACTCCATGTAGTAACGGAAGAAAGAGGCAAACAGTCGCCCTGGAGCGGTGGGGAAGATCAACAGCAGGCCGGCAATAAAGCGGTCGGCAATTTTATGGTTGCGCAGCACCTCATAGAAGACCACATCATGGTCGGCAAAGCGCTGCATCAGGTCGCCGATGCCCCGTTGCAACAGTTGATCGATGTCGGTGGCCAACAACGGTAGGTTGAGCTGTTCGAGCAGGGCGGCCAGATGGAGGAAGCGGGTCGACTGGAAATGGACCAACGGGGTGCGAATGGGGTGTGGCTCGTTGATTTTCCAGGTGATGGCCTGCACCGAGGCTGGATCAAAATGGTCACCGGTCAAGAGAATGCGTTCATCATTCAGGCCGAGGCTGGCTGCCCAGGTGGCCAGATTGGCAGCGCCACCGATGACATGGATCAAGATCAGGCAGGAGACATCACAGGCGCGCAGGATGGAAGCCGCATAACGGCGGCCATGCTGCTGGAGATAATGGGCATCGGCGGCGGTATAGAAGAGTACGCGACTGTTGCGCCGTTGCGCCAGAGCGCGCACCTCTTGCACCGTCATGGTTTGGCCGTTGGTCGAGACAAACGGCAGCGCTGCCTGGGGCGGCAAAGGCGGCAGCGCTTGCAACACCGCCCCAATCTGCACCGCTTCGATGGAGGCGCGATAGAACTGGCAACTGTGGTAGAGCTCCTCCCCCTCCCGCACCGGATTGCTGTCGAGGATGGTGCGGGTCAGTTGTTGCAGCTCCAGAATCTGGCCTGCCGTGCCCTCATTCAGGGGGGCCAGCAACAGCAGGCAGAGGGCCATGTAGACCTCCTGCAGATGGTAGGCGGTGGGCACCTCTTTGGCATGGTGTCGGGCCCAGGCCAGACGCAAAGCCAGCTCACCCTGCCGGTCTAGGCGTGACTGGCAGTCGTTGATCAACTCCTGATGGGCGATAAAATGGGCCGGATTCAGAGCCAACACCCGTTTGGCGGCCTGCAGCATGGCCGGCACCTGGTTGACCCGTTTGAAGAGAATCAGGGCCTGTTGCTGCACCTGGGGGTTGTCCGGGTTCTGTTGCGCCAGCGGTTCCAGCATGCGGGCGGCCTGCAACCAATCGTTGGCTTGCAGGGCGGCGTTATACTGTTCCATCATCTGGGGCACCGTCAGCGGCAGGGCCGCTTGCGGCGGCAGAGCGCTTGGCGGTGTGGCCACTGGGGCTGGTGCGCTGTTGGCCGGGGCTGCTGCTGCAGGCGCAGCCGCCTTGACTGTCGTGGTGGCGGGCGCCTTGGCCACGCCAGAGGTCACGGGTCTGCCCGCCGGGGAGAGAACGTGGGCCGGTTTGGGAAAAACCACGGCGGGGAACGCTTCCAGGCGCACATCGATATGGTCGGGGGCCAGACCGGCACGGTGGCGCGCCCACATGATTTCGTAGGATGTTTCCAGGCTGCGGGCAAAACGGGGCGTATCGAAGAGGGCAGCCGTCGGCAGTTGCTGCTTGAGCTTCTCCTTGATGGCTGCCAGTCGTTGTGGCGTGTGTGCCAACTCCAGAGCCAGGGCTTCATAGTCTGCCAGGGTAAAGGTAACCAACTCCGGCAAGCCCACATAGGAGAGCAGACTGCCCGCCACGCGGGAGGCAAAGCTCTGTCCGGCGTAGGTGATCAGAGGGGCGGCGGCCCACAGGGCATCGCTGCCGGTGGTGTGCGAGGTGTAGGGATAGCTGTCGAGCACCAGATCGGCCAGTCGATAACGGGCCAGATGGAGCGGGGCAGGCATCTTTGGCGCAAAAAAGATACGATCAGGCGAGACACCCCGGGCCTGGGCCTCGCGACGGATATTGTTGACCACCCACTGGTTGGCCTCGAAGAGCCACAGCAGGCTGCCGGGGGTCTTTTGCAACAGGCGCATCCAGATGTCAAAAATGGGCGGATTGATCTTATAATTCTTGTTGAAGCAGACGAAGATGAACCCCTCTTCCGGCAGACCGCACTCCTGCCGCGTTGGGGTACGCGGGGCGATGGCCCGTTTGCGGTCATTGGGCTGATAGCAACTGTCCAGGCGGACAATTTTTTCGGTAAAGTGTGTCGCGCACTCCGGTGGGCTGACAAACGGATCGGAGAGCACATAATCGATAAAATCGGCCCCCACCGTCCCCGGATAGCCCAACCAGGAGACCTGGATGGGGGCCGGACGCAGGGCGGTCACCTCCAGGCGGGAGTCTTTGGTATAGCCTTTCATCTCCACCAGAATATGGACCCCGTCATCCAGAATGCGTTGTGCAGCATCCTGGTGCGAGAGCAGGCGCAGATCAACAAAGCTGTCGCTGGCGGCGATGATGCGGCGGCGCATGGTTTGGCCATCATCCTGCCCGTAGGAGTAGGCGATGGTTTCCATGCGCTGCCGATCATGGATTTCAAAGAGTTCCGCCATCAGGTGGGTGGTGGCATGGTCTTGGTAGTCGCAGGAAAAATAACCGACTTTCAACCGTGGCGGGGTCAGGTCATAGGCGCGACTGGCCGACATGTTGCGCCGGATACCATACTTGCTGTCCGAAGAGAGAATGGCACACTGCAACTGCTCTTCCGGGGTGGTGGGCAGCGACAGCATGATGAACGGATTGATGGCGTGGCCGCTGTCATGGAAGACGGCCATCATGCGCTCAAAACGGCCCTGAAAATCGCTCCAGTCGCAGATGTGCAGCATCTGGTGCAAAACCGAACCGTGCGCTTCTGGATCGTTCGGGGCGTTGTCGAGCACCTGTTGATAGCAGGCGATGGACTGTTCCACGTCACCGGTCAGTTGCAAGGCAAAGCCCAGGTTGCTGAGCGATGCCTTGTCCACCGGATTGATCTCCAGGGCCTTGCGGTAGTAGACAATGGCCTCTTCCAGTCGTTCATCCCGCTGCAAGGCGATGCCGATGTTGCCGTAGGCGGAACAAAAATTGGGATGGAGTGCGATGGCCTTTTGATAACAAGCAATTGCCTCATTGGTGCGCGCCTGCGAAGCGAGTGCCGAGCCCAGGTTGTTGTGGGTTTCGTAGGACTGGGGCTGGATGGTGATGGCCTTCTGGTAGCAGTCGATGGCTTCGGCCAGATCACCCCGTAACTGCAAGGTTACCCCCATGTTGTGATAAGAGGCGACATGGTTGGGGTTGATGCTTAAGGCGCGTTGGAAGCAGGCGATGGCTTCATCCAGTTTTTTGGCCTCCTTCAAGGCGTTGCCCATGCCGTTGTGGGCCTCGCACAGGGTCGGCTGGATGGCCAGGGCGCTTTGGTAGGCCTGCATGGCCTCCTCCAGCCGACCCTGATCGACCAGGACGTTGCCCAGATTGGTGAAAGCGTTCTGGTGGTTGGGCTGCAGGGTGACTGCGCGTTGATAACAGGCGATGGCCTCCTGAGGACGACCGGCGGAGAGCATCAGGTTGCCCAGACTGTTATGGATTTCAAACTGGTCTGGTTGTACGGCCAGCGCCTGTTGCAGGGTCGCGATGGCTTCCCCCAGTTTGCCCTGCATGCGCAACAGATTGCCCAGATGGTGCAGCGCTTCGGACTGGTTGGGTTGCAGAGCCAGCACGCGGCGGAAACTGGCGACCGCTTCGTCCAGTTGGCCCAGTCCGGAGAGTATGATGCCCAGGTTTTGCCAGAAAACCGGCTGATCCGGGCGGATTTGGGCGGCACGGCGCATCCAGTTGGCGGCATCCTGCGGTTGCCCGGCTTGAAAATGCATCTGCCCCATCAGGTGCAGCGCCTCGACAAAATCGGGTTTCAGCGCGAGCAGCTTTTGACAGGCAGCCAGCGCCTCCGGCAGACGGTTTTGCCGTTGCAGCAGCAGAGTCTCCCGGAAGAGCAGATCGGCGGGCGAAGGGGGTGCTGCGACCGGTTGTGGGGCTGCTGTGGCGGCAGGGGGAACGGGCATGGTTTGCGCTGTCTTTTGCGTGGGTGGCAGCGTCGGGCTCGGCACGAAGCTGTGCGCCGCCGGTGGCAGGGCCGGGACCGAAACATGCTCCGGGGCGAGTCCCTGTTGATGGCGTTGCCAGATCCGTTGATACGCCATCTCCAGATGGCGGGTGAAGCGGGGCGAATCAAAGAGCGGCGAGCTGAGCAGATGGTTTTGCAACTGTTGCCGCAGACTCTGCAGACGGGCGGGATTGAGGTACATCGTCACCGCCATCTCTTCATATTCGGCCATGGAGTTGCAGACCAGTTCGCTCAAGCCCACGTTGCGCAGCAGACTGCCGGCTTGGCGGGAGACGAAGGTTTGCCCGGCACAGGTCAGCATGGGACAGCCTGCCCAGAGGGCGTTGCTGGCGGTGGTGCCGGAGTTGTAGGGGTGGGTATCCAGGACCAGATCCACCAGCCGATAGTTGGCCAGATAGTCGGCCAGGGCCATTTTTTGCACAAAGTGGAGGCGGGTCGGATCGACGCCGCGCGCTGCCGCTTCACGACGCAGGTTGCTTTCGACCCGCTGATTTTCCGCCACCAGCCAGAGCAGAGAGCCGGGGGTGCGCCGCAAAATATTCATCCAGGCGGTAAAAATATCGGGATTGATTTTGTAGACCTTGTTGAAGCTGGCAAAGATGAATCCCTGCTCCGGCAGGCCGCGTTGCTGTCGTGTCGGGGTCTGTTCGGCGATGTTGCGCTGCCGGTCGTTGGGCTGGAAGCACTCCGGCAGACGCAATAATTTTTCCGTGTAATCCTGCTCGCAACCGGGTGGGGTGATAAAATGGTCGGTCAGCAGATAGTCGATGAAGGGGGCGCCCAGGGTGCCCAGATAGCCGAGCCAGGTGATCTGCAGAGGGGCCGGATGCATGGCCAACACCTGCAGGCGGGCATGTTTGGTAAAACCGTTCAGATCGATCAGGATATGGATGCCATCGGCGACGATCCGTTGTGCGGAGGCGTGGTGCGAGAGGGGGCGCAGATCGACGAAATGGTCGGCAGAGGCCATGATGCGGCGGCGCATCTCCCGGCCATCGTCCGGGCCGAAGGAGTAGGCGTAAATCTCAAAATGGTCGCGGTCATGCAGTTCAAAGAGCTCTGCGGTGAGGTAGGCCACCGGATGGTTCTGAAAATCCGAGGAGAAATAGCCGACCTTGATCCGCTGGTTGGCCGCCGGGGGTTGGTTGGCGGAGAGGTTGGCGCGGGCCGGATATTTGTTGCGCATGTAGCGTTCGGCATTTTCCCGCTGCTCTTGGGCCGAGGCGGGCAGGGCGAGCATGACAAAGGGGCTTGCCTCACCGCGACCGCCATGGAACACCTGCATCATCTGTTGGTAGCGGGCGGGAATGTCGGCCCATTCGGCCAGATGCAGCAACTGGTTGAGCACATCGCAATGCAGGGTGACCTTTTCCGGGGCCAGTGTTGCGGCCTTTTGGTAGCAGGCCAGGGAGTCATCCCAGCGGTTGAGGTCGGTGAGGATGAGGGCCAAATTGCTCAAGGTATCGGTATCATTGGGATAGATGGCCAAAGCCTTTTGGTAGCAGGCGATGGCCTCTTCCAGTTTGCCCTGTTCTTGGTAGACATTACCCAGGCTGTTCAGGGTCTGGTAGAGGTTGGGATTGAGGGAGAGGGCCTTTTGATGGTACTCGATGGCCTCGCTCAGGCGGCCCAGATCGCGCAGCACATTGCCCACATTGTGGTAGGCGTTGGCCTGATCGGGATATTTGTTGATGGCCTGTTGGTAGGCATCGATGGCCTCCAGGGGTTTGCCTTGGACCAGCAGGGTGGAGCCCAGGCCGTTGTAGAGGCCGTAGTGATCGGGCTGCAGTTTGAGCCCCTGTTGGTAGTAGGCGATGGACTGTTCCAGGTTGCCCTGTTCCCGCATGACGGTTGCCAGACCGTTGTAGGCGTCGGCAAAGCTGGGTTGCAGGGCGAGTGCCCGTTGGTAACAGTCGATGGCGGCGGCAAACTGGCTGCTGCGCACATAGGCATTGCCCAGGCTGTTCAAAATTTCGCAACTGTCTGGTTTGGCAGCCAGCGCTTTTTGGTAACAGTCGATGGCTTCGTTGAACTGGTTTTGTTCGGCAAGCATGCCGCCCAGGTTGCCAAGGGCCATGTAAGAGTTGGCCTGGACGGCGATGGCGCGGCGATAGCTTTCGATGGCCTTGTCCCGATTGCCCAGGGCTGCCTGCACGATACCGAGGTTGTTCAGGAAGGTGGCATTCTGCGGTTGCAGGGCCACGGCCTTGCCGATCAGTTCGGCGGCCTGCTGGTTTTGTCCGCGTTGATGGTGCAGAAAACCGAGCAGATGGAGTGCTTCCGGTTGATTGGGGATCTGCTGCAGGATTTGGTGATACAGGGCTTCTGCGGCGGGCAGTTGCCCGGTCTGATGCAGTTGCAGGGCTTTTTGGATGGCACTGGCCACCGTATCGCCGCTGGCGCCATGGGGGAGTGCCGATCGAGCAGGCGCCTGACGGCGGGTATTGTTGGGGCGGGCGCGACCGGATTTTGACATGACGACGATCCTTCTTGAAAAAAGGGCAAATCGAACGGATTGCGGGTAGAATACGTGTATTCCCCGGCTTCGGACAATCGCCCATTATATCTGCAAACACCCTTCCTTGTACAGTTTTTTCTCTTTCTTTGTCATGGCTATCGCATGTGAAAGTGACATGGAGTCAAGGGGAGACGATCTCCCCTTGCGGATTGCAAGGGCTTTCGCAGGGGCATGTCTTGGAAGGGCGGCAGCCCGACATACACTGTGATGTCTGAGCAACGACAGGAAAAAATCCAAATGCGATTGCCCTGCACCGTCAAGCAGGTGTCCTTGCCAGAAAGAGTTTTAACTGTTATATGTTGAGTTCCGACAGATCGGGCAGCTAAGTCAGTTTCAAGAAACAAGGGGAGAGTTGTTGCATGTCCACTTTTCAATCCGAGCAGGAAGCTTTTTGGGCCGGTTCATTTGGTGATGAGTATACCGAACGGAACAATGATGCCGAGGGTAAATCGGTCGACGGCAGAGTGATGATCTATGCCAAAGTTGCTTTACAAACCGGGCGTTGGTCAACGGTATTGGACCTTGGTGCCAATCGGGGGTTGAATGCCGTTGCCATCAAGCGCCTTTTCCCCGGAACACACATGACCTCGGTTGAGATCAATAAAACGGCTGCTTCTCATTTGCGCAAATTGGCCGATGAGGTTCATGAGTGCTCAATTCTGGATTTTGAACCGCCGCGTCAGTATGATTTGGTCATGATTACCGGCGTATTGATTCATATCAACCCGGACGCATTGCCGATTGTTTATCGGAAGATGGAGCAGGCCGCAAAGAGATTCGTGTTGATCAGTGACTACTATAATCCCACTCCGGTTGAGGTGGTCTATCGTGGCCACGCCGGCAAGCTGTTCAAACGTGATTTTGCCGGGGAGTTCATGGATATGTTCCCGGGGTTTCGTTTGGTTGATTACGGTTTTGCCTATCACCGCGACCCTCTGTTTCCACAGGGGGATGAAAACTGGTTTTTGTTGGAACGCAGCAGTGCCAAAAGTTAGAGTCTGGCAGGTGGCTTCGTGGGGGTTGATACGTTTGTCGGGTTTGGTCGCGGCATGAGCGAACAGGACAAGAAAGAGCGGTGGTTGGTCGCTGTCACTGCCGGGCGGTGGCAGATGCATGGCATTCGCATGGCGCAAAGGGCCGGGTTGCGTGTTTTTGCCGTCGATGGCAGTGACGATGCCCCTGGCTTGGCGATTGCCGATCACGCAATGGTGGTTGATGCCCGTTCCCCGCAGGCAGTGGTTGAGGCCGTGCGTGGGTCAGGAATTGAACCGTCTGGAGCCATTGCCTTTGTTTCGGAAGTGGGCATGTTGCCTGCCAGTGCGGTACGGGAACAGTGGCGTTTGCCAGGGCATGATTCAGGGGTCGTGCGCCGGTTGCTGGACAAGCAGTTGCAGCGTGAACTTTGGGATCAGGCGGGTGTTCCCAGTCCACAATGGCGCAGAGCAGGCAGTTTGGCGGAGGTGCAGACGGCGGTTGCAGAGTTGGGTTTGCCGGTGATCATCAAGCCGGTTGATTGTGCGGGCAGTCGTGGTGTGACCCGCGTAGAGAGTAAAATGGAGATTGCCGATGCGGTTCAGAAAGCCTTGTCGGCGACCCGGAGTGGACGACTGCTGGTGGAATCGTTCATGGAGGGGGTCGAGTATGCAGTAGAAACCTTTTTCCACCAGGGGGTGGCGCATGTGCTGGCTGTTACCGGGAAAAAGAAGGTTCCTGGCAGTCGTGGTACGGTAGCGATGGAGTTGGCGACACCGGATTTGCCTGCTGCTGTTGTGGAAAAGATTGGCATGACCGCAGTGCAGGCGTTGACGGCTCTTGGTTATCGTGATGGGCCGGGCCATACGGAGATTATTTTGCAATCTGGTGACCGTCCTGGACTGGTCGAAACGGCTGGTCGCGGGGGGGGCTTCATGGTTTTTGACGCCATGGCGCAGATGGCCAGTGGCTATGATTTGCCGACTGCGTGTGCCCTGCAGGCGGTTGGTTTGCCACCGCCCTCTTGTGTTGTTGACAGGCAAGCAGTGGTCTTGCGCTTTTTTCCGACTGTACCGGGAACCGTGCGTCGCTTGGATGGGTTTGATGAGGCCAATCGTCTGCCCGGGGTTGTGACGGGTTCATTCATGACGGTGGGTAGTGTGGTGGGGGTTGCCAGTTGCGATGGTGATCGTCTGGGGTTCATCCTGAGTCGGGCGGCAACTCCGGCCCAGGCACAAACACTGGCAGATACTGCGGAAGCCATGATTCATATCGAAATTTCATGACCTTGTGATTTTCTTGAACTGATCCGTCCTGTGGAAAATTATGGAACAAATCTTAACGGTCGAAGAAAAAAAGCAGATCATTGACTTGTATGAGAAACGTCTGGAGGAACTCGGCAATGATGTGCGCACGGTGGGTTGGAGTAGCCGTGAAAGTCAGTGGCTGCGATTCCAGGTATTGACCCGTGGTCTGGCACTGCAGGGTCGAACCATCCTGGATATTGGGTGCGGGCTGGGCGATCTGGTGGTTTTTCTTGATCAGCAGACAGGGGGTGATTATCGCTACCTTGGGATCGATATTTCGCCACGTTTGATCGATAGGGCAGCTACGTTGCATGGGGGGGGCAACCGGGCGTTTCGTACCGGTGATCTGTTGCAGATGACAGATGTGGAACCTGCTGATCTGGTTCTGATGTCCGGTGCCTTGACCTTTCGTGTTTCTGACAATATGGCTCTCGCCCAGAGCATGTTGCGCCGCATGTATGCCTTAACGCGCGAAAGCATGGCGGTCAACTTCCTTTCCAGTCATGTCGATTATCAATTGGAAAAAAATTTCCACTACGATCCGTCACAGATTTTCTCGTTTGCGAAAAAACTGACCCCATGGGTTGCCTTGTGGCATGATTATCCGTTGTGGGAATTCACCTTGCAATTGCATACCCATTCACGATCTTTCTAGGAGTGGCCCGTTGTCTATTGCCGATGAGATCATTCGTTACATATCCCGAAACCGGGTGTCTACCACCGAAGTTGCTGACGCCTTGGGCAAGAGCGGTGTATTGTCTGGCATATCGCCCCTGACCAGCGAACTGCATAAGGTGGGCCGGGTGCATACGATTTTTACCGCCTACGGCTCCAATCACGATGTGCATGACGCCATCCGTTTCGTCGAACCCGATGAAATCGTCCTTGTGTTTACGCATGAATGTGATGACAAGGCAATTTTTGGTGATCTGGTTGCAAAATATCTTCTGTTGTATCGGCAAGCTGCGGCGGTTGTGGTGGATGGTTTGGTGCGTGATGCGGCCCGTTTGCGTCGGGAACGTTATCCGATTTGGACGCGTGGAGTAACGCCATTGGGCTGTGTCAACAGCCCGGCCCCCTGTTATCCAGAAGAGCAGGCCGCCGCAATCCGCAACCGCCTGCAGGGGGGAGTGGCGGTTTGTGATGATGGTGGTGTTGTGGTCATTCCCCCTGATCGGCTCAATGAGGAGATGTTGCAGGCATTGCATCATATTGAATTACAAGAGGATCTGTGGTACTACTGCCTGAATACCTTGAAATGGGATACCAAGCGGATTGTCTGTGACAAGGAATACCGGACGGTTGCCAGTCCCTTGTTTGATCAGTATGCCGACGTGGTGACAGGTGCGGCGGAGTTGTTTAAAAAGGTGTAGCAAAGGGTTTTCGATGCGGCGGGTTGTGTGCAGGGCACACTCAATCAAGCGTGGATGGAGGCAGATAATGGAACTCGTGCAGCAAGAACTGATTCAGTTTCCCGGTGAAAGGGGGGTGTTTGTGCCGCTGCACTTTGCGACGTATCAAGAGTTGCAGGGGATGGCAGCGGTCGCGGTGGATCAGGCGTTGAATCTGTTAATGCACCCGGAAAATGTGGCGTTGTTTCATGATTATCTGCATCGTGGTGAGCGATTGGTTCCGATTGTTCGTTCTAGTCCGAATTTCCAACGACGGCCTGATCTCCCATCCCGGGTGTTGTTGGAGATGACCAGTCGCTGCAATCTGAAATGTAACATGTGTCCGCGCCAAAGTTTGGAGCGCCCAAGCATTGATATGCCGAAGGGGTTGATCAAAAACTGCATAGATGCACTGGATGCGTTCGGGTTGGAGGGCATTTGGATTTTTAATCTGGGAGAGTCTATCCTGCATCCAGATTTTCCCGAATTATTGGATTATGTTTCAGAAAAGAAAAATTTGGGCATGATCTGGCTTTCTTCCAACGGAAGAGATTTGCATGAGGGTGTGGCAGAGAAGATCATCCGGTCGCAGGTGACCTATATGAACATGTCGGTCAATGCCGACAATCCAGAGACGTATAGCCAGATTTCACCCAATACGGACTGGCAACGGCAAATCGCCCATTTTCATCGTTTTATCGATTTAAAGCGGGCATCGGGGCGTCGCACTCCGTTTACACGGGTACAAATCATCGATCAGGAGTGTGCCCGCGATGAGATTGATGCCTTCTTGCGGCGTTATGCAGGGTATGCGGATATTCTGGCCGTCAATACCCTGGAGGCTTTTTCGCAGGAGGTGGAGTCGAATCAGGAGTACGCCCAACAAAGAAAGCGGACCGAGAGCAAGAGTTGCAAAAGGATCGGTCGCAGCGATCTGTTTATTTTTTCCAATGGGGAGACTACCCTGTGCGGCACTGATTTCAATGGCAAATTGGCCTTGGGAAATGTCAAGGAGATGGATATTCGTGCCATTTGGAATTCCGATTTCCGGCGCAATCTGATTGCCTTGAATGCTGAAGGACGTTTGAATGAGGTCGAATTGTGCCGCAATTGCATGGATTTTGACCTGTGACCAACCTGCACGTGTCTGAGGTAAGCGTTTTACCCAAGGCATCGGGAGTCCGTCGGATTGTTGATGTTGGACGAAAGATATGGTGCAGGCATTGATCGAAATGATCTGTGATGGCAATCGTCAATGTGGCTTTGGTCATATTCGGCGCTCTTTGGCCCTGGCCAAAACGCTGCAGCAGCGTGGTCATCGGGTTCGCTTGACGCTTCTCTCGCCGCATGAATTTCCCAACAGAGGTGACTGGCCCCATGATGCGGGAGCGGTCGATGTGTGGTTGCTGGATCTTCCCTATCCGGGCGATCACTGGGTCGCCAAGGCGCGCTATGCCGGCCAACCGGTTTTGACGCTCGATTATTCTGGTCAACTTGCTCCCGATCAAAATGTGGCCATTTTTGATCACGGTGTGCTGCCGATCCATGTGCCGCAGAAGGTTGGCTTGTCGTATGCCATCATCCGTGACGAGGTGCGCGCTCTGGCACCAGCAACGACAGGCAGAGGCGTGCTTGTGTGTCTCGGCGGCGGAGATCTGAATGGTATCGGGATGTCGATTGCCCATCGTCTGGCAGCACTGGGAGAGCAGGTGACCCTGATTGAAGGCCCTTTTGTGCCAGAACGTGCCATCGCCGACACTCTGCCGTTTACTGTGTTGCGCACGCCAGAAGATTTGCCAGCGCGTATGGCTGCCTGCCGTTGGGCGGTGACCAATGGCGGAACAACCATGATGGAGATGATGTGTTTGGGTAAGCCGGTCCATGTATTGCCACAAACGGAAGCCGAATACCGCTTTGCTTTGCATGTGCTCAATCTGGGGGGCGTGATGGGGGTCGGTCAAGAGACCCTCGTTGCCCTGGGGACTCATCCCCGTATCGATACCATCGCCAGTCATGCTGCTCGCCTGGTCGATGGTCAAGGTCTGTTGCGCATCGCCTCGGAAGTGGAGTCTTTGTTGTCATGAACAGCGCAGCGCTTCCACCGGTTATCGACATGCATCTTCACTTGGACGAACGCCGTTTTCCTTCGGCCATGGCGGCAGCAGCGCAATTGCAGCAGGAAATGGTCGAAACCGGTGTCGTGCGGGGCTTGGTCCTGCACCTGCTCAAGCAGCCCTGGTCCATCCCCGAAGTGGCGGAGGCGTTGGCGGCCCATGACCGTTTGCGCGGTTTGGTCAATGTGCATCCCTGTGACGAAAATGCCGCCAGCACATTGCAACAGGCCATTGAACAATGGGGCTTCATCGGCCTGAAACTGCATCCCAGGGTGCAACACTTTTCGCTGGACGAACCGCAGGTCGTGGCATTGGTGCGGCAGGCCGGACGCCTGGCTGTGCCGGTGTTGATCGATGCCTTTCCAGATGGTGACGCCTTGATGGCCGGTTTTGATCCATTGGCCTATGCGCGTCTGGCCAAAGCCTGCCCGGAAACCCGCCTGATCTTTGCCCATTTCGGTGGTCACAAATGCCTGGATTTCTTGATGCTGGCCAAACGTTTGCCCAATGTTTGGCTGGATTTTTCCTATTCGCTGCTCTACTATCGCGGCGCGAGCGTGGTCAAAGACCTGACCTATTGTTGTCGAAGTTTGCGATACGAGTCTGTTTTTTATGGTTCCGATTATCCCGATCGCAGCATGGCGGAAAGCCTGCAGGAGAGCATCGTTGAATTGAACCGCCATGCGGTGCCGGCAGAGGCACAACGCAAACTATTGTTCGAAAATGCCCGGCAGTTCCTGCAATGGAACGATCTGTGAGTGGTTGCAGGGGCACAGCATTTTCTCTGATCATTTCACCAACGGCTGCGGTGAGGGTGGCGTATGCATGATGGTCAAGCGGTTCCACGCCGAATCGGGATCATCCCGGCACGGGGTGGCAGTAAACGGGTTCCGCGTAAAAATATACGCGACTTTTGCGGCAAACCCATGATGGCCCATATTTTGGCAGCGGCAGCGGCATCGGGATTGTTCGATGTGCTCCATGTCTCGACCGAGGATCCGGAAATCATGGCAATCGCGGCAGACTTGGGCTATCCGGTGCATTTTCCGCGCCCGATGGCGCTGGCCGATGATCATACCGGCCTGATGCCGGTGCTGAAATCTGTTGTACACACTTTCCAGTCCATGGGGTATGCGTTCG
Organism: Magnetococcales bacterium; assembly: GCA_002753095.1. Taxonomy (GTDB): domain Bacteria; phylum Pseudomonadota; class Magnetococcia; order Magnetococcales; family Magnetaquicoccaceae; genus Magnetaquicoccus. The sequence goes on along the minus strand of PDZU01000012.1, from coordinate 32,811 downwards.
ATCAGGTGGTGTTGCTGATGGCCTGTTCGCCGTTGATTGACGCCGAAGATTTGCAACAGGCTGCGGCACTGTTTGCCCAGGTCGGCGGACAAGCACCCGTATTGAGCATGGCGCCTTATGCCGTGCCCATCGAATGGGCCTTTTCCCGGCAGGCCAGTGGCGCCATCATTCCGGTACAACCGGGGATGTTTGCCACCCGATCCCAGGATCTTGAGCCGCGCTATTACCATACCGGCAATTATGTCTTTTTCCCCACCGAACGGGTATTGCGTGATGGTCCGGTCGATCAGTCCGGTTATGTCGGCCATATTCTGCCGAAATGGAAAGGCATCGATATCGATGACGATGAAGATTGGTATTTGGCAGAGGCGCTGTTTCGGACATTGCATGCAAAGAAAAAATGATTGAAATATCTTGTATGGCTGCATGCTGTTCGATTGTGTCTTGCTCTCATGTCTCATAAACACCGGAGTGGTATATGGAGATTTCCCAGCAGTTGGGTTTGCCGGATTTTCAGAAGAATGAGCAACCCTCGTTTGAGATGAATTATTACGGCGCCGCAAAGCTGGTTGCCACACAATTGGGTTTGCCCAGACTGCCTCCCCTGTCGCATCTGAGTTGGATTCATGGTTGGCGTCCCGAAAAAATTGTCTATCCAGACCAGTTGGCGCGTGATCATCATATCGGTGTTCGTGGCAAGGAGGAGCTGCAATTCACCATCCCGGCGGCCAAACGAACACCTTTTCTGGTCGCAACCAAGGAGCATGAGGCGTTACTGCAAAAACATGGTTACTCAGACACCAAAGCGGTCGGTTTGCCTTTTGTCTATGTGGATCCCGACCCAGGAGTCAAACGAATGGCTCGGTCGTTACTGGTCATGCCTTCCCATGTTCTCATCGGCATGGATGCGCGCAGCGACGAAATTGAATATCTGGAATATATCAAATCCATTGCCGGACGTTTCAGTCGTGTGGTCTTTTGCGTCAACCTCTCTTGCGTCGTCAACAAATTATGGATTGATAATATTGAAAAATATGGATTCGAATACGTGTTGGGCGCAGGCTTGATGGATCTGAATGCCCTGATTCGCATGCGGCGTATCTTTGACAGCTTTGAATACATGACTTCCAATGGCATCGGTTCGCATGTCGTTTATGCCGGGTTGTGTGGGGTGAAGGTATCCTTGGCTGGACCATTGGACAGGGTCTATCCAGAACTGTTCAAGCATGAACCGGAATGGAAAGATCCTGTGCGTCGGGAACGGATTGCGTTTGCCAACGCCCAAGTGCAACACGATGTTTTGCGCGCCCGTTTTCCGTGGCTGTATGTGCATCCCTGGGAGGCAAAAGAGTGCGTGGAATGGTCACGTCAGGAGACAGGATACTATAATCGGGTCTCCTGCAACGCGTTGGCACAGTTGTTCGGTTGGCCTGTGGAACAACTGCTGCAAGAGGAGTCGTTGCTGGATACGATCCTCCGCCTGGAGGCTGCGGATGATATGGCGAAGTTGCTCCAATACCTGCAACAACCAGGGCATACGACGGATGATCTGTTGGGTGCTACCATCCACCTGTTGGCAAAAAACCGCCTCCGATCAGCATTTATTGTGTCGGTACTTCTGAAAAATCATCAGGTGCAGCATGTGGCGGTCGCTTTCGCGTTGGCCCTGGGAGGGCTGTTAACCAATCATCCTGAAGAGAGCAGTCATGGCCGGAATGTATTACCCACACTGCTTGCGGCACTTGCTGAGGAGAGCGTGGCCATCTTTCGCACGCGCATTGCTATTCCGCTTCTCTCCCATTGGTTGGACTCTGCCACCCGGCATCCCAACAGACCGCTTGTGCAGCAACTTGTCTCCCTGGCCCTGGTCGTGGATCAGCGCTTGGCCCCGCAGGTGACGCAATGTAACGCAGAACAGGTCATCGAACAGGCACAAAAAATCCGTCAGGTGTGGCAGGCCGGTTGATTGGCCCGCCATCCCGAACGGTACGGGTTCACTGTATATCCTCCCACTTGAGCGCGGTTCCCTTGCGGAGTGTGCGTCTGGCTCTGCGTCCGATAATTTCCGGCAGGTGTTTGGGGGGTAGGCCGTGCCCTGGCCGGATGGAGCGCACATTCTCCACCGAAAATGGCTCGTTTTCGACCATATCCCGTACCACATAGAGAGAACGGCGGTTGGCAACCGCATTCGTTTCGCCGGCGGTCGGACCAATGTGGACCGTTCCCAAAGCCTGCCACGCCGTCCGGCACTGGGCAATCATCTGCTCCAATTCCTCTGGATCCAGGCTGAAGGCGCTATCCACCCCGCCTTCAGCGCGGTCCAGTGTGACATGCTTCTCAATCATGCTGGCTCCAAGACTGACGGCAGCCACCGGAACGGCGATGCCAAGAGAGTGATCCGATAATCCAATCACCGTATCAAACAGTTCCTTGAAAAAAGGAATGGTGCGCAGGTTGATCTCTTCAGGGGGGGCAGGATATTCACTGGTACATTTCAGAATGGCAATCTCCTGACAACCATGATTGCGGGCGGTCATCACTGCTTCGGCAATTTGGGACAACGTGGCTGCCCCGGTCGACAGAATCAACGGTTTGCCCGTTTGGGCGGCACGGGCAATCAATGGCAGATCAATCAACTCCAGGGATGCGATTTTGTAGGCAGGGGCATCCAGGGATTGCAACAAATCGATGGCCGTAAAATCAAAAGGGGTGCTGAACAGGGTCAACCCCAACTCACGCGCTCTTCGGAACAAAGGCTCATGCCACTCCCAGGGGGTGTGTGCCTCTTGATAAAGATCATACAGGGTGCGACCAGCCCATAAGCCGGAATGGAGTTGAAATTCGGGGCCATCGTGGTCAATGGTGATGGTATCTGCGGTGTAGGTTTGCAACTTGACGGCATCAACGCCCGTTTTCTGCATGCGCTCCAGAAAGGCAAAAGCCCTCTGCAGGCTGCCGTTATGGTTGCCGGAAAGCTCGGCGATCACATAAGGCGGATGTGCATTGCCAATGGGTCGGTTATTGATCATGATGCTGCAATTTTGATTCATCGGACGTACTCCAGAGCCTTTAAATCTTTATAAATTTCTGCGCACGCCAAAACCATGCCTCTCATGATAAAATCTGTCGCAGTTGCTGAATGACATAAGAGTGCTGGTCTGCCGTGAGGGCGGGAAACAGGGGCAAAGAGAGTGCTTCCTGATAGTAGCGCTCAGCCTCTGGAAAAGCGCCGACAGCAAAGCCTCGGCGTTGGTAATAGGGCTGCAGATGAACGGGAATATAATGCACCTGTACGCCGATTCCTGCGCTGCGCAACGCTTCAAAAACCTGTTGCCTGCTTTTGGCAATGGCGGATAGATGCAGGCGGACGACATAGAGATGCCATGCCGAGGCCGTATGGGGCGCTTGCCAGGGAGTCGTCAGGGGCAAACCCGCCAATTCCCGATCATAACGCGCCGCCAATTGCCGCCGTTGTTCGATAAACTCCGACAGATGTTGCAGTTGACTGACGCCCAAAGCCGCCTGCAGATCGGTCATGCGAAAATTGTATCCCAATTCAATCTGCTGATAATACCATGGACCATGACTCTCTTCATTCATGTGGGCGGCGTCGCGGGTGATGCCGTGCGAACGGAGACGCCGCAACAGGTCAGCCGTTTCCGCATTGTTGGTCAAAATCATTCCCCCTTCAGCGGAGGTGATAATCTTGACGGGGTGAAAACTGAATATGGTCAGGTCGGAATAGAGTCCGCTGCCAATCGCAGCGTTTTGGTAGTGTCCACCAATGGCATGCGAGGCGTCTTCAATGATCGAGAAACCATAGTGCTGTCCCAGAGCATGGATGGCCTGCATGTCACAGGATTGCCCGGCAAAGTGAACTGGCACGACGATTTTCGGCAAACGGTTGTTCTGCTTTGCCTCCGCCAGTTTCTGCTGCAAGGCGCTGACGCTCAGGTTATAGGTCGTCGGGTCGATGTCGACAAAATCAACCTCTGCACCGCAATACAAGGCACAATTGGCTGAAGCAACAAAGGTATTCGGGGATGTCCAGAGAATGTCACCCGGTCCCAGACCAAGGGCAAGAGCGGCCACATGCAGAGCCGAGGTGGCACTGTTGACAGCGACGGCATGACCTGCTCCACAGTGCTTGGCCACCTCCTCCTCGAAGCGGGGGACCGTGGGGCCTTGGGTCAACCAATCCGAACGCAGAACGTCAACGACCGCTTGAATATCTTCTGGACTGATCCACTGTCTGCCGTAGGGAATCATACGTTGGAGATCCGATTGTATTCCTGGATCTCTTCAACATTCAGGAAGTGGGAATTGGTGCCGGAATTGAAGGAGAAATCCTCTGCCACCGCCTCGCCTCGTTCACCCAGCTGATTGATGTTGTAATCCATGTCGGTGTGGAAAAAGACGATCGAGGGACGAATCACGAAATGGTCCTCAAATTCCAAGGTCAAATGTGCATCATCGGCTGGGCACATGACTTCGTGAAGTTTTTCACCGGGTCGAATGCCGATGACATGTTGGGGCAGATTCGGGGCCATGGCGCGCCCCAGATCGACAATGCGCACCGAAGGAATTTTCGGGACAAAAATCTCCCCCCCCTTCATCCGGGCAAAATTTTTCAAGACAAAATCCACGCCCTGTTGCAAGGTGATCCAGAAACGGGTCATGCGTGGATCGGTGATGGGCAACGCGGTTGCGCCATCCTGGATCAACTTGCGGAAAAAGGGGATGACAGACCCCCGCGAACCGACCACGTTGCCGTAGCGGACGGCACTGAAAATGGTCTTATGACCACCGGCCAGATTGTTGGCAGCGACAAACAGTTTGTCGGAAACCAGTTTGGTGGCGCCATAAAGATTGATGGGCGAGGCCGCCTTGTCGGTGGAGAGCGCAATCACCTTTTCCACCCCGTTCTCTATGGCGGTATGGATGACATTTTCCGCCCCGTGGATGTTGGTCTTGACGCATTCGGTCGGGTTGTATTCGGCAGCAGGCACCTGTTTGAGTGCCGCCGCATGGATGACATACTCAGTGCCACGCATGGCCCGGTTGAGACGATCCCGATCGCGCACATCACCGATGAAATAGCGCAGGACAGGCGAGTTGATCTCCTGCGACATTTCAAACTGTTTCATTTCATCGCGGGAGTAGATGACGATCCGGCGAGGGGTGTAGCGGTTGAGGATGGTTCGGACATACTGTTTTCCGAACGATCCGGTTCCCCCTGTAATCAATACCGATTTGCCATTGAGCATGGAAAGCCCCCTCGGGTTTGAAGCGGTTTACGCGGAAAAGTGACAACGTACAGCGAAGCTGTTCCTTGTATCCAGATATTGCATTTCTGTCAACACCCGGTATTGTGGTCGAATTTGGAAATATTCTCTTCTGGCAGCGGATTGCGGCCAAAGGGTTTGTCCTGCCGGGTGTGGGATTATTGCATGACAGGGGAGGGATCATTTGTTACCCTGCAGGGACGGTTGCCTTTGCTCACCCAAGGTTGGCAGAAACCATTTTGACGAAAAGCGGCTTTGCGATGGCCCGACAGGGCGGGATTGGGAGAAAGTATGGTCGGCGTGGGATTGTTTGTGGCTGTGTTGTTGGTTGCGCTGGCATGGGTATTCCAGCCGATTTTCAGTCGGCAGGGTAACCGGCCGTTGTTGCCTGGGTTGGAGGAAGATCCTGCCGTTGAGTTGCGGCGGCAGAAGGAGCATTTGTTGCGGCAACTCAAGGAGTGGCAACTGGAGGGGCAACAGGAGGCGGCTGCCAAAGAGGTGCAGGATGGTTTGCAGCGGGAGTTGGCGGAGGTGATGCTGCGTTTGGACCATCTGGCGCTGCCAGCAGAGGCGGCAGTCGCGCGGCCAGCGGGGGCAAACGCTGCCGGGGAGTGGTGGAAGGCGGTGGCGTTGGCGGGCGTGTTGGCGGTGACAGCGGTGGTGCTCTATTTGGGGATGGGCTACCCTGCCGCCATGCTGGGAGGCATGGTGCAGGGCAATACGGCGTCGGCGCTGCCCGACCAGGGGGCCATACGCAGTGCCGTTGCCCGTCTGGCACAGCGCCTGGAACAGGAGCCGGACAATCTGGCGGGCTGGTTGCAGTTGGCACGCAGTCAAGCCACGCTGGAAGAGGAAGAGGCGTCGAAACGTGCGTATCGGCACATATTGGCGCGGCAACCGGGACACGTCGAGGCGGCGGTGGGTTTGGCGGAGCTGTTGGTGCAGAGTGGCGTGGCAGAGCAGATGGCACAAGGAACAGCCCTGTTGGAGGGGGTGTTGCGCCAGGATGGCAATCAGGTGGATGCGCTGTGGTTGGTGGGGGCGTTGTCTGCCCGGGCTGGTGATTATGGCCGGGCGGTAGAGCTGTGGCAGCGCCTGTTGCCCTTGTTGCCGACGGGTTCCGAATCCCGGACCACGGTGGAGATGGCCCTGCGCGAGGCGCGTGGTCGCCTGCCAGCCCAATAGGGTGGTGATGGAGTGTATGGCGAGACTGGCGCCGGGGCAGGCCATGCTGTACTATGAGGCAACCAGAGGGTGTAAACCAAGTTCTGGTTTATCTAACGAAAAAGGAGCGAAGGATCATGGGAATTTTTTCGGGATGGCATTGGATCATCGTCCTGTTGATTGTTTTGGTGGTGTTTGGGGCGGGCAAGTTGCCCAATGTGATGCGCGATTTGGGACGCGGCGTCAAAAGCTTCAAGGAGGCGCTTAATGACAACAAGGAGCCGGAAGCAGTCGTCGAACCATCGGTGACCCCCCGTCCCACAATCGAAGGCGAAGTCAAAAAGAACGTCTGATTGGCTGCCCTTGTCTACCGTGATGGGATGATCTGACATGTTGGATATGGGATGGGCGGAGCTGCTGGTGATTGCGGTGGTTGCTTTGCTGGCGGTAGGTCCAGAAAAACTGCCGGAGGTGGCGCAGGGGTTGGCCCGTTTGCTGCGGCAGATGCAGCGTCTGATGAGTGAAGTGCGGGAGGCCGTCCATTTGGAGGAGTTTGATGCGCGCATTCGGGAGAGTGGGCGCAACTATACGCCGCCCGATGTTGCCCGGACCGAGGCACCGCAACCCGCCCAGCCGGTGGTGGAGAGCGAAGCGATTGATTTGGGGCCGATTGAGGCAGAGCCAGGCGCTGCGATGGTGGAACCGTTGCCCGCACCGACGGAGGCTGATCGGCCTGCCGTACCGGAGGTGACGCCTGCGCCCCCGGTGCAGAATGGATAGGGGTGGTGTCGATCATGTATGAAGATTCGGATGGCAAAATGCCCCTGCTGGATCATCTGATCGAGCTGCGCAACCGCTTGGTGGTTTCGGTTGCGGCTGTGCTGGTGGGGTTTATTGTTTGTTACATCTTTTCCGAGCCGATTTTTGAGTTTTTGGTGCGGCCATTGCGCAAAATCCTCGGACCGGATGCGCGGATGATCTACACCGGGCTGCATGAAGCCTTTTTTACCTACATGAAGGTGGCTTTTTTTGCGGGGCTGTTTTTGGCGGTGCCGGTGATCTTGACCCAGTTTTGGCGTTTTGTGGCCCCCGGTTTGTATGAGGATGAGCGGCGGGCTTTTTTGCCGTTTCTGCTGATGACGCCGCTTCTGTTTTTTCTGGGTGGCGGTTTGGCGTATGAGTTTGTTTTTCCGTTGGCGTTTCAATTTTTTCTGGGCTTTGCCTCGCCGACAATTGAGGCATTGCCGTCCATCTCTGCTTATTTAAGCTTGGTGATTACGCTGATTTTTGCGTTTGGTCTGGTGGCGGAGATGCCCCTTGGTCTGTTGTTGTTGATCAAGGCGGGTTTGGTATCGACAGCATGGTTGGTGGAGAAACGCCGCTATAGCATTGTGGTGGTTTTTATCGTGGCGGCCATTTTGACTCCACCGGATCCTTTCAGCCAGATTTTTTTGGCTTTGCCCATGTTGGCGATGTATGAAATCTCCATTCTGCTCGGACGCCGGATCGAAGAGAAACGGGCCCAGTCCGAAGAGAGCGCTAAGGTAGACGATTGAACGAATCTCATTCTACGGCATTGCAGATCATCCCCCTGGGCGGGTTGGGGGAGATCGGCATGAACTTGATGGTGTACGGTTACGCGGGCAAATTTCTGGTGGTGGATTGTGGGCTGGCGTTTCCCAATCCCGACACGCCGGGGGTGGATCTGATTATTCCAGATACCCGTTTCCTGGCGGAGAACCGTGACCATATTGTTGGTTTTGTCATGACGCACGGCCATGAGGACCATATCGGTGCCTTGCCCTACATCTGGCCCGATTTGGAGGGACCGGTCTATGGCACGGCGATGACCTTGGGGTTGTTGCGCAATAAATTCCGCGAGCATGATCTGCACAATCGGGTTCAGTGTGTGCAGGTCAACTATCGGCAGGCTTTCCAGTTGGGGCCATTTTCCATTCGTTTCATCCAGGTGACCCATTCGATTGTGGACAGTGCGGCGGTGGCCATTACCACGCCGTTGGGGACCATTCTCCATACGGGTGATTTCAAGATCGACCATACGCCGGTTGGTGGGCGGGTGACCGATCTGCATTCGTTGGCCAATTTGGGGGAGCAGGGGGTGTTGGCCCTACTTTCTGACTCCACCAACATCAACCGGCCAGGGGTGACCATCTCCGAGCAGGCTTTGAGTGCGGTTTTTGACAAGATTTTTCCCACCGCCAAGGGGTTGTTGGTGGTGGCCACATTTTCTTCCAACATTGAGCGGATTCAACAGATTATCGATGCGGCGATTCGGGTTGGCCGCAAGGTGGTATTGAATGGCCGTTCCATGGTGGCCAATGTGGCGGTGGCGCGGGGGTTGGGATATTTGACCATTCCGTCAGAGTCGTTGCTGGATCTGCGCGAGATGGGGCGTTACCCCCGCGAGGAGTTGCTGGTCATCTCCACCGGCAGTCAGGGGGAGCCCAACTCTTCGTTGGTGCGTATTGCCTCCGGGGACCATCGGGAGATTGTGTTGCGCGAGGGGGACATGGTGGTGTTGTCCTCCAAATTCATTCCGGGCAATGAGCGCACCATCTGGACCATGATCAACCATTTTGTCGGTATCGGCGTACAGGTGGTGCATGAAAAGAACCATCCAGAGATTCATGTTTCCGGTCATGCGCCCCGCGAAGATTTGAAATTGATGCTGGCGTTGACGCGACCGCGTTTTTTTATTCCGATTCATGGCGAGGTTCGCCATCTGCGCAGCCATTGTCAACTGGCGATCAAGATGGGGGTGGCCCCGGAGCGCAGCGTCATGATGGAGAACGGCGATTTGGCCCTGTTGGACCGGGAGTCGCTGCGCATTGTCGACAAGGTTCCCAATGGTCGGGTGTTTGTCGATGGCAAGGGGGTGGGCGATGTGGAAGACATCGTGCTGCGCGATCGCCTCCATCTGGCGGAAGACGGTTTGGTGGTGGTGGTGCTGGTGGTGGACAAAGCGAGCAACAGCATTATCCAGCGTCCAGAGTTGTTGACGCGGGGGGTAATCCACGAGGACAACAACCAGGAGCTGTTATCCGAGGCCAAGGATGCGGTGGAGAAAGCGTTGATTTTGGGGCCAAAAGCGTTGGACTTTGCCGACGAGGAGGGGGCTGGCCACCGTGAAGTGGCGCAGCGGGCTTTGCGGCGCTTTTTTAAACGTCGCCTGGGGCGGCGCCCGGCGGTGATTCCTTTGGTAATGGAGATGTAGGGGGATGGCTGCCCGAAACAAGCAGAGCGAAAGCAAACCGGCGCCCATTTCCTGGTCGCGGTTGGTTCTGTTTGAGGCGCTGGGTATTGCGCTGATTGCTGTCGCCATTTTTGTCCTGCTGACCTTGATTTCGTTTCACCCGGATGATCCCTCTTTCAATCAGACGGGTGGGGAGGTGGTGCGCAATGCGGCGGGGCTTTCTGGTGCCTATTTGTCGGAGGCGTTGTTGCAGATTTTTGGTTATGCCTCGGCGGGGGTTGTCATTCTGTTTGGCATGATTGGTTTTTTGTTGTTTCGCAACATCACCACCTCCTATTGGGATCGGGTTGTGGCGATGATTCTGCTGTTGCTGACCTCCTCGATTTTTTTGGCGTTGATGTGGGAGAAGGGGCTTCCTGGTGGTTTGCCAGCCGGACCGGGTGGCATCTTCGGCATGATGGGGGCGGAGCTGTTGCGGCGTTGGTTGGGGCCGGTTGGGGTGATGGTGTTGTTGTTGCCGCTGGTTTTGTTGAGTTTGATGGTTGTGATCCGTTTTTCCCTGTGGGAGAAATGTGCGGCGGTGTGGCGAATGTGGCAGGGTTGGCAGGTGAAGAGCCCTGTAGAACGGGAGGTGGCGCCCGTTGTGATGGTGGAGCCGGAATTTGATCCGCAGCCTGTGACTGTTCGCAAGAAGGGGACGCGCAAGGAAGAGAAGGCGGAGCAAGAGCTGCCGGAGCAGGAGGAGATGGCGGTACACCATCATGAGCAGCAGGCGGAAGTGGAAACGGAAGAGATGAGGCGAGAGAGAAAATTATCCGGCCAGTCGCGCGAAGTGGTTTCTGGACCGATGGCGGTTCGGCACAGTCGCTGGAAGCGGATGCGTCCTGTGGTCATGACCCAGTTGCGGCAAGGGTTGGAGGTGACGGAGCAGCGTTTGCGGCAGGCGTGGGAGGTCTTTCGTCTGCGCTTGGGTGGTTTTGGGGTGTTGCCGGGCAAGTGGGGCAAGAGTGCGGCAGAGGGGGCGGACAAGGGGGTTGCGGCTGAGGCGGAGCCGAATTTTTTTGTGGCGGCTGCCGGTCGGGAAGTCCGTTTTGAGGGGGAGGAGGCGCAGTTGCAGCCGGTTGCTCCGCTGCGTACCAAACCAAAATTGTCGATGATGAGTCAGGCGGTATTGGCAGCGCACGATCAGGCGCGTGAGGGAGGCGGGGTGGGGGAGCCGACTTTGCCGCCGTTGGAGCGTTTGGAGCCGTTGGCCACCGTGCGTGTGCGGGTGGACGAGGTGGTGACGGAACCGCCGCTGACCGAAGCGGTGCAGGTTCAGGGGGAGGAGAGCGCTATACCGGTTGTTGGTTTGCATGCCGAGCAGCGGCATGAGCCCTGTTTTGATGAGCCGGAGGAGGTTGTTGTTGTGCAGCATTCTGCCGGTGTGCCGAGCGAACGGCCCACGCAAGAGAGGGTGACGCCGAGTGTGCGCATACCGCTTGCGGTCGAGCTATGGCCAGAGAAGACGATGCCCGCGCCGACTTTGGCAGCGCCGACTTTGGCACCGACGCAACCGCCGACCGAGGCACCGACGCAACCGCCGACCGAGGCAGCGACCGAGGAGCCGACGCAACCGCCGACCGAGGCACCGTTTGCTGCGGTCACGGGCATGGATATGCACGCGCCTTTGGCAGAGGATGCGGGTGTGGTTGATGCGTCTGCGGAACTTCTGACAGGATCACCGGCTGATGAGGGGGAGCAGGCGATTTTGGGTGGCGGCAGTTGGGAGGCTGAGTCGGATGAGGTTGTTCTGCATGCGGAGGAGAGTGTGCAGCCTCGGATGCCGGAGGTGGGGGACTTAGCAGATTTTACGGCCTTTGCTGCGCCTGCGGTAGACCGCCAGGCGTTGATTCGGGAGATGGATGCGGGGCAGGACGAGGCGGTCGTTGAGGCGGTCGTTGAGGAAGAGTCGTTGTTGCCTCCCTTCTCGATTATGGTGGATGCGGGGCCGCAGCGTCATGCCGGACCGGCGCGGGAGGCGTTGCAGCAGATAGCGCGGACTTTGGAACAGAAGCTGGCTGATTTCAAGATCAAGGGCCAGATTGTGGACGTGTTGCCGGGTCCGGTGGTGACCACTTTTGAGTTGGATTTGGCACCGGGGGTACGGGCGGCCAAGGTGATTGGTTTGTCGGATGATTTGGCCCGTTCGATTTCGGTCTCTTCGGTACGTGTGGTGGGCAATGTGCCGGGCAAGACGGTGATCGGCATTGAGATTCCCAACGAGGTGCGGCAGACGGTTTACTTGAAGGAGATTTTGACTTCCGAGAATTTCCGCAAGACGAATAGTCCTTTGGCGGTGGCGTTGGGGTCGGATATTTTTGGCAATCCGGTGGTGGGCAATCTGGCCAAGATGCCGCATTTGTTGGTTGCGGGTACGACGGGATCGGGTAAATCGGTGGCGGTGAATGCGATGATTTGCTCGATTTTGTTTACTGCCACGCCGAAGCAGGTGCGCTTTTTGATGGTTGATCCCAAGATGTTGGAGTTATCGATTTATGAAGGGATTCCCCATTTATTGGCACCGGTGGTGACCGATGTGGGCAAGGCGGCCAATCTGTTGAAGTGGGCGGTGAGCGAGATGGAGAACCGTTATCGCCTGATGTCCGAGTTGGGTGTGCGCAATTTGGCGGGCTATAACGAGCGTATTTTGCAGTGTATTGAGCAGGATGAGCAGCCGATGCGTCGGGTCAAGATTGGTTTTGATCCAGAGACTGGGCGGCCTGTGGAGCAGGAGGAGCCGATTCCGTTGGACACCAAGCCGTTGGTTGTCATTGTGATTGACGAGTTGGCGGATTTGATGATTCAGGTTGGCAAGGAGGTGGAACCGGCCATTGCCCGTTTGGCGCAGATGGCGCGGGCGGCGGGTTTGCATTTGGTTTTGGCGACGCAGAGGCCGTCGGTGGATGTGATTACTGGGTTGATCAAGGCCAACTTTCCGACCCGTTTGGCGTTTCAGGTTTCGTCCAAGATTGACTCTCGGACCATTTTGGATGCCATGGGGGCGGATCGTTTGCTGGGGATGGGGGATGGTTTATTTTTGCCGCCGGGTACTTCGCATTTGCAGCGTATTCATGCACCTTTCGTCTCGGACCGGGAGGTGCATGATCTGGTCAAATATTTACGCTCCACTGGGGCGCCGGATTATGACCATTCGGTATTGATTCAGCGTGGTGATGGTGATGATGGCGACGAGGGGTATGCGGGTGGTGCGGGTGGTGATGAACAGGATGAACTGTATGATCAAGCGGTACGGATTGTGTTGCGTGAGCGCAAGGTGAGTACCAGCATGATTCAGCGTGTGTTCAAGATTGGTTACAACCGGGCGGCGCGCATGGTGGAGCAGATGGAGTCGGAGGGTTTGATTTCGCCGCCGAACGGGGCGGGGAAGCGTGAGGTATTGGCACCGGAGTCGTAAAGAAAAAAAAGTATTGCGGGGTGCAGGGGCGATCATCGCCCCTGCCGGGTTGCAAGGGTGGAACCCTTGCATGCAATGTGCGGCGTTTTACGTGAGCAAATGCGTAGCATTTGCGCACGCCGCACAGATTTGTGCCCCGCAGGGGCACGCCTTGGGAGGGCGGACGCCCGACTATTAACAGCGCGTGCCATGGTGACTTTTTTGCAATCAAAATTATTTTAGTTGTCATAATGAAAAGCCCGGAGGAATAGACCATGCACTGCGCGGTGTGCAAGCACGGAGAGAGCAGACCGGGCAGGGTCAGCGTCACCCTGGAACGCGAAGGGGCCACTCTGGTGTTCCGTGCGGTGCCAGCCATGGTCTGCGACCAGTGTGGCGAGGTTTATCATGATGACGTGGTGTCGAGTCAACTTATGCATCGGGCGGAAGAGGCTGTATGTGCTTTGGTTCAGGTTGGTGCGACAAGAATGGGCAACTTATCTATTAAAAAACATATTAGATAATTAGAGTCTCCTCAAAAATTGTAACACATTGAAACTATACATTAAAGTACGATTATGGTAGAATCACGTGCATGGATTTCGGCCAAAACAGCCAAAAAGGCGTGCACCTGATGATTCGAGAACGCGACAAAAAGCAGCTACCCTTGCCTGGTTTTGAGAGTCCGTTTGAACGCGGTCTTGATCTAAACAACCGGTGGATCAAATTGGCATCGGTGATTCCCTGGGATGAGTTTGCGAAGGCATACTACAGCGGTATGAGTACCAACCGGGGTACACCGGCCAAACCAGCCCGTTTGATGGTTGGTGCAGTGATCATCAAGCACCGTCAGCGATGGACAGATGAGGAGACAGTTCTGCAGATCCAGGAGAACCCGTATCTTCAATTTTTCTGCGGTTTTTCTGGATTTACCTTGGAGCAACCGTTTGCGCCTTCTTTGTTTGTCGAGATTCGCAAGCGCATGGGTGCGGCTGTATATGAGCAATTTGAGCAGTCTGTTGCAACGAAATTGTCAGGAATCCTGGAAAAGAGGGACAAAAGAGCGAAACAAGCGAACCACTTAGACAGAGATTCTTCAGAGTCAGGAGATGGATCGTCCGGGGGGAAATCTGGCATTGAGCCTACCGAAACCACCGAGCAGACTGGCAAGCCCAATGAAGTGGCGGGTGAGGCGGAAACTTTGGAAACCACCGATCAACTTGATAAGTCGAGAGAAACTGTTGGGGCGGAGGCGGAGAGAAAGCCATCCGGCAAACTGGTCATTGATGCTACCGTAGCCGAGCAGGCCATTCGCTATCCGACCGATCTTGGACTGCTCAACGAAGCCCGTGAAGTCAGTGAACGACTGATTGACCGGTTGTTTCCGTTGTCAGATTTGGAAAAGAAACCACGCACATATCGACTGAAAGCACGCCAAGAATTTCTGGCTCTGGTGAAGAAACGCAAACCTCGACCAAACACGCTCAGACGAGCGATTCGTCAGCAATTGCAGTATCTTCGCCGTAATCTTGGCCATATTGATGCTCTGCTGGATCGGGTTTGGCCTTCCGAACCGACTCCGAGGGATGGCCTGTCTGATTTGAATTGGGAATGGCCCGTTGGCTTCTCTCATCGCCACCTTCGGCAGCTTTGGGTAATTCGAGAGGTCTACGACCAGCAGAAACATATGTATGATAATCGGTTACGCAGCCATCCGCACCGAATTGTCAGTATCAGTCAGCCTCATGTTCGCCCTATCATCCGAGGCAAGGCGGGAAAATCGGTGGAGTTTGGTGCCAAGTTGAGCGCCAGCCTGGATGACAACGGCCTTTCCCGTGTGGATGAACTGCGATGGGAAGCGTTCAACGAAAGTGCCGATTTGTCAGGCCAAGTGGAAGCATTCAAGAAACGGCATGGTCACTATCCGGCGGTGGTTCTGGCAGATGGTATTTACGGGACACGAGACAATCGGCGCTATTGCAAGGATAAGGGAATCCGCTTTGGAGGAAAGCCTTTGGGCCGACCGAAGAAAGAGACCGAAGCCAATCGAGAGCAACTCCGAGAGGCCAAGCGACAGCGGCGCCGCGATCATCTGGAACGGATTCCTATCGAAGGCAAGTTTGGGCAGGGCAAGAACCGTCATGGTCTGGCAAAGATCCAGGCCAAGCTGGCCGCGACTTCCGAGTCCTGGATTCGGGCCATTTTCCTGGTAATGAACCTGAACCTGTTGCTCAGGTTCTTTTTTGTCCTGAATCCGACTCGTTCAAACACTGCATTTGTCCATGTATTGACTCTGGTGAGAAATTGGACAGGCTTCATGGCAAAAACCAGTGATGGGTTGTATCTATTTTTGGGCAGGAGAGCAATTGCGGTAGGGGCTTTTTGAGGAGACTCTAATTATTTACAGCGGGTGTATACGCTTTTTAGCATTAAAATGAATTCTCCTGATCATACATTCCCCAGATGTCTGGCCATTCCACCGAGCCAGGATCCAATAGATATGGCAACACCAGTCAATAGAAAAGAAATCTCTATGGCACGCGATGTTAAAAGTCGGGCGTCCGCCCTCCCAAAGCGTGCCCCTGCGGGGCACAGATTGGGCGCGCTACGCAGATTTGCTGCGCAAATCTGCTCCGGTGAAAGCGCGCCATTACAAGCATGGCTCCGCCCTGCACCCGCCAGGGGCGATGATCGCCCCTGGACCCCGCAAAAATTTAAATTTATTGGGCCGATCCCGATCCATCCTCCTGCGTCTCCTCCAGATGATTAAACAGAGCAAACGGTGGCCCATTGCCCTGCCGCGCTCTGTCCAGGGCAACACGCGCATTGCCAAGCAACGCCTCCTCGCTATCCCCAGCCTCCGGAAAAATGGCAATACCAATATGCATCTTGATCGTCAGAACCACGCCATTCGCCAACTCGTAAGGCTTGCTCAACGTGCGATGCAACCGGAACACCAACGCCAATACCTGCTCCTCATCCCCACACTCTGGCACAAAACTCACAAATTCATTGTGCTCAATGCGAAAAGCCAAATCCTCACTCCGCATCTGACGGCATAGACGGTTGGCCAACTCGCGCAATAGCTGATTATCCTGATCACTCTTCTGTACAGCCATCTCCGGGACAAGCAACAACACGGCAACCCGCCGTTGCTTGCGGCGACAGGTGCCAAGCGTCATCCCTAAAAATTCATCCAACATGCGGCGGTTGCCCAACGCCGTAACCGGATCCTTCAGCGCATACCCCTCCAATAGACACTTGCTGTCCACCAAATGCGCCACATGGGCGTAGATCTTGATCGAAGCCTCCTCCATGGCCCGTTCCAGTAGGACGATTTCGTTACCCTGCTCCTGAGGGTTCAAATACAACGCCTGCTCTTCACGGGAACAGACGCTGACCATGATGGCCGCCTTCTGCCGCAAACGCCGCAACGGACGCAACAGCAGATGTTCCATGAACAGCCCCAAACCCAGCAAAATCACAATGAGCAACCCAAACGAGGCAACCAAACGCTCGCGACTGTTGCTGAGCGCCTGCCGCACCTCGTCCAAAGCTACCGGAATCACCAAAGCCAACGTCTGATCCAACAATGGAATCGGGGTATAATAAAAGTTAATGGGTAGATCGCTGTCAAAAGCCAAATAAGGCGCCTTGCTCTGGATCACCGTCGCCGCCAAAGAAGCCTGTACCGGAAGCGCAGAACGTGCCCCCAAAAGCGCCCCCTGCCCATCCGCCAGCAAAAAAGGCGCCTGCGCATTCTCGTGCAACAGCGCGTTGACCACCTTGGATAGGGCAAGGCCAAACAGCAGCGTGTTATGCGCCTCCCCCGCCTTGTCTGGCGCCACAGGTACCAGGAACATGACCTGCCACTCGCCCGCTACCTGTCCCAAATGCCAGGAAGCCGGATTTTGGGCAATCTGCGCATGCACCCTGTTTAAAATCTCCGCCTGGACCGGACGCTCAACCGGCATGTCAGCGGGAATACGTTGGCTAACCTGCCCGCCACCATCCAGCAACAGAATAAAGTCCACCCCCCAAAAAGGGAAAAAATCTACCACCTGCTGCCAACGGCTTTGCGGGGACTCCTCCTGCGCATCCTCAAGCAAACGACTGTCCGCGCGCGCCTCCTGACTCCAACGCACATTGGCCAGCCAAGAACTGCGAAAACGTTCCAAACGCTGAATTTTTTGCTCCATCGCCTGCTGCACGCCATGACCAACCTGCTCGGCCTGCCGTACCATGCGCTCCCGCAAAACATCCTCCAGAAGGGCAAAGTTGATGGCATAACCCACACCCAGGGTGGCAGAAATGGCCAGCAGCAAAAATAGAGTGACCGGATAAATCAATCGATAATTACGCCACATGGCAGACTCGCCTCCTGTTCATGGCCGGCTTTCAGAGGGGGAGGAAGGGGCTGTTTTACCCTCAAGCGCCTTTGCCTCCGCCGCCTTGGCGTCCAAAGCGTCGCTCTTTTTATGATCACCAACCTTGACCGCCGCCTCCGCCGGGGTGACCGTGGTCAACCCCAACATCATCCAACCCTGCATGCCGTCCCGATACCACTTCAGTTTATGGGGGGGATACCCCAACAGCAGCAAAGAACGGATGGAGGTGGGCGACTGACCGCACCAGTTGCCGTTGCAGTAAAAGACCAGCGTCTTGGCATACTGAAAACTGAGCAGCCCATCCTCCTTCACAACCCCAAACTGCATCTCTAAAATATCGGTCAAGGTCTCCTTGTCCGTATGTTTGTGATGCAACTTGGTCCAGGGGATGGAAACAGCCCCAGGAATCATCCCCTTTCTTAACCATTCATCCGTGCGGGAGTCGATAAGGAGAAAAGAATTGTCCTTTTGTGCAATGCGCTTGATGGTGTCAATCACTTCCAGTTCACCAATGGTCTCAACGCCTGGGCTGAGCGTCATCGGTTGGATACAAAAGGGGGGACATTTGCGGGCAATGTAGGAAAAATCAAAATCAAGCACGCTGTCTGGATTTTGATCCCGCTGCAGGCGCACATCCTTGCCATTGTGCAACTGCGGCAGATCGACAAAAGGCAGGTTAGCCGTTATTTTGACCGGATAAGGGTCGTTCTCTTCGCCGGCCCACGCCTGGCCAAAGCACAAGAGTACGCCCAGCCCAGCCAAAAAAAGAAAGATTTTCCTGGCTGAAACCAGCCAGGAAAAATCACACAAAATCAACAACCGTCTTAACGACGGAAGGTGCGCACGGGCCAGAAACGGTTTTCGATCCATTTGGCTCCTTGATCAATTTTGCCAGAGTCAATGCCGACAAACCAAGCATTGGCTGTATTGTCCGGGTTGACATCACGCGACCAAAAATCATCAAACGGCGGGACACCGGGGAAAACACCACACTCCTTCCACTCCGCCAAAATCGGCAGTTCATCCTTGGTGGGCAGACGCCAGTCACCACTGTGTGAACCGTCCGCAAGCCCACAATTGCCGCTGGACAGATCTCGAACCGCAGACAATGCCTCCGACCACGGTTTTCTGCCAAAGCATTTGACATTCTTGAGGCCCATCAGCCGATACTTGCGATCGACGATGGTGCCATCGCCGTTATCGATGAAACGATCCGACTGGGGGTTGACGGCGGGGGGTAGTGTGGGGGCTACGGTCTCTTCCGCATCCGCGCTGCGCGGTGCAGGCCGATTGGCCATGAGTGATGGCCGAGGGGTTGTTACTATGGTATTGCCACCAGATTGCGCGGCTGCCCCGGCACGGGTGGCAAAGGCCGGACGTTGCAAGGTCATGCCCCGCAAAGGGGGAGCACCCGCCCCGGCAGGGGCGGCAGGCTGGAGCGCAATACTGACAGAGGTGTCAGAGGCTGTACCACTGTCCGCCTCCTGTGGTGCTGCGGTCGCTGCAAGCGGTTCCGGGGGCGGCGCCAAAGGGGGCTCACTGCTGCGCGGCGGCACGGGCGCTGGCCCACTGCGCAACGCAGAACGGTCAATGGTCGGCATGGGGCGCCGCCCAGCCATCTGGGCCACACGTCCACTCAAATTGCGCATGGAAGGCGACAAACCTTGCGGCGTACCCAACATCTCGTCCCGCCACTCGGCAATGGTCTGCGGACGGTCGTTGGCCGAGATGCGAATGGCATGATCAATGGCCTTCAAAACCCGCTCCGAATATTGTCCCTTGGCCACCTGGGCCACCGGCGGCAACGGATCCGGCTCCTGGCTCAACACCGACGTGGCGCGCACCGTCGCCGAAATCGGCTTGATCTCCGTGACCGCCCAAAACATCACCGCACCCATGGAAAAAATATCGGTCCACGGACCCTGCTTGCTGGCATCGGCATGGCCCTGCTCCATCGGGGCATACTCTGGGGTCATCACCACCGTCATGGCAGCATTTTTATCCACCCCCATGGCCTGCCGCGTGGCACCAAAATCCAACAGCAACGGTTGACTGTTATGGTGCTGAATAAAAATATTGTCCGGCTTGATGTCCCGATGCAAAAAACCCACCTTGTGCATGATCTCCAGGCCGCCCAGCAAAGGCACCACGATGTTGAGCAAACGCTCTTCGGTCATGCCGCGACATTTTTTGACGTGCGCCTTCAGGCTGTCTCCCTCAACAAAGGGCATGACCATGTAGACGGTACCCAGAGTCTCAAAAAAATACAAAATGGGGACAATATTATCGTGGGTGAATTTGGCCAGGGTCAGGATCTCCTTGCGGAACCGCTCCAGACCCCAGGCGAACATCCGCTTGTCCTCTTCCCCATCACTTTTCGGGCGAACCATGCCATCGGGTTCGCGAATGGCCATGGAGCGGGGAAAATACTCTTTGATGGCGACGGCGCGGTTATCGGAGGTATCAACGCCACGATACGTGATACCAAAACCACCTTGTCCCAGCACGCCATCGATGCGATAGTTTTGCAGCATGCTGCCGATGGCGATTTGTTCTTTTTCCGCCCTGATCATTCCTGCGCTCCTTGATGCAACGATGGGATTTACAGCCACTCGATGGCGCCATCTTCCACATGATAAATGGCACCCGCCACCTTGATTTTGCCGGACTCCTGCAGATGATGCAACTCATGGCTGCGTGCCAGCAGATCCTGCATGGATTGCTGGACATTTTCCCGGATGGCGTCCAGAATCAAGGCATCTCCGGTCAACCCTTTGGCCTTGGCACGTTGCGCGGCGGGGATGATGTTATCAACCAGTGGCGGAATGCTGCCACCAACCTGATCCCCTTTGACCACGGCGGTCACCGCCCCGCACTTGGTATGGCCAAGCACCAACACCAGCGGGGTCATGAGATGGCCGGCGCCATATTCGGTGGTGCCAATCTCGTCGGTATCCGCTACATTACCGGCCACGCGGATGACAAACAGATCGCCGATGCCTCGGTCGAAGATATGTTCTACCGGAACGCGGGAATCAGAGCAGGAGATGATGCTGGCAAAGGGATGTTGTCCTTTGCTGAAGGTTTCCGCGATGCGTTGCGGGGTCAGATTGGGCCGTTCCGGTTTGCCGGCCAAAAAGCGGGCATGACCCTCCTTGAGCAGTTGCAGCGCGGCCTCTGGGCTCATGCTGGGTTGCTCGGAAGCGCTGGCCCAGGGAAGTTTGGGCAGGATCAAGCTCCCGACACCGATCGCCATACCGGTGAGCAGAGAGCGCCGGGTTAACAGATGATCACACATCGACAAAATCCCCTATAAACGGAAGTGGTGCAAACAACGCATGCCGGGCACACGTTGAACTGGAACAAATGATCCCCGCTAGCATACAGCATGCGACAAGGGCTTGAAAAGCAAAAAACCGGATAAATATTATCCACCCAGCCCTTTGCTCGACCGGGGCTGTGGTCTGTAGAAGAGAGGCTGACATAAAGGGTGACGGGCAGCAAAGCGGGAACAGGGAGTTTGGGCAGCGTGAATGAGATGATGGCGGTGGATCTGGGCTGGTGGCACTGGCTGGTTACCTATGGGATCATTGTGTCGGCCACGGTATTGCAAGCCAGTGTGGGTTTTGGTTTTGGTCTGTTGGCCGCTCCTTTGCTGATGTTGTGGCAACCGGAGCTGATTCCTGGCTCCCTGATGGTCGCCTCGTTGAGCTTGACCGTGACCATGTCGATCCGGGGCTGGCGTTGGGTGCGTGGTGATCTGCTGTTCTGGATGATGTTGGGGGTGCTGCCGGGGTTATGGCTTGGGGCGCAGTTGGTGCAGCATCTGGCACCACATCCCATGGCTTTTTTGTTTGGTGTGCTGGTCTTGGGTGCGGTGGGCATTTCGGCGGCGGGTTGGCATCCCCCTGTGCGCAAACAGGCGCTTTTGCCCGCAGGTATCTGTGCGGCGGTGTTGTCGGTCACCACCACCATGGGTGGTCCGCCGGTAGCACTGGTGCTGCAAAGTTTGCCCAGCATGCTGTTTCGCCACACCTTGGCCATGTTCTTTACCCTGACCGGCCTGCTGACGCTGTTGTCGTTGGCGGCCATCGAACGGGTAGGCTGGTCAGAAATTGCCCTGGGTGTTGCCCTGTTGCCGCCGGTCGGCGTGGGAATCGTGCTGGCACAGCGGGTCAGTGCCTGGTTGGACCAACGCCGGGAACTGTTGCGTTGGGCGATTTTGACCATCGCCGGGCTCTCCGGCATGGTAGTGATGGTGCGCGCCTGGTTGACCTGGCCTGTGTCATAGCTGCCGCTCCAAAAAAGCAATCGCACTCTGCAGCGGTTCCTGCTCCGCCTCCAGCCAGTGGATGGTGACCCCCAGACGCTCCATGTGGCGAAACCAGGTCTCCTGCCGTTTGGCAAACTGGTGAATGGCCTGGTTCAACCCCTGCACAAAGCTCGGCCAATCCAACTCCCCCTGCAGATGGCGGCAGGCAAAACGGTATTCCAAACCATAGGCCGCCAGACGCGCCATGCTGACCCCTTGGGCAAGCAGTCCCTGTACCTCCGGCAACAAGCCCGCATCCAGACGGCTATGCAACCGTTCGGTGATCCGTTGGCGCAGAATGGGGCGCGGCCAGCGTAGTCCCATGACCAACGGTCGCAGGGCAGGCAACGGCGTGACAGGGGGATGGTGGGCGTTATGTTCGGCAATTTCAATGGCCCGCACAGCCCGTTCCCGACTGTCCAGATCCGTATGATTGTGCAGGTGCGGACGCCAGTGGCGCAGACGGGCTGCCAGTTCGTCCATCGTGCAGGTGGCCAACTGCTGGCGCAACTCCGGGTTTTCCGGAACCGGTTGCAGATGATACCCCCGCACAATGGCATCGATATACAAACCGGTCCCGCCCACCAGAAAGGGCTGTCTGCCCCGATCCAGAATGGCGCGCAACGCAACGCCAAAATGGTGCTGAAAGTCGTAAACGCTGAACTCCTGGCCCGGTTGGCAAATGTCGATCAAATGGCAGGGCAGGCTGCCATACTCCTGCAGATCCTTGCCGGTACCAATATCCATGCCGCGAAAAACTTGGCGCGAGTCGGCAGAGAGAATTTCACACGGGATGGCGTGGCTGTCGGCCATGTGCTGTGCCAAGGCCACCGCCAGCCGGGTTTTGCCGCTGGCCGTGGCGCCCAGCAGCACCCACAACGGTATAGGCGACGCTGGGCTGCTCATGGCTCCAACTGGTCCAGACGCTGAATCAATACCTCAGGCTGCAGGTGGGCCGCACGGCGATCAATACGCAAGGTGCGGGTGCCGGTAATGGCCACCACCTCCTCTTCGCTCAAACCCGCCTCCCGCATGCGCTGGATGGCATCATCGCGCAGTTCGTTGCAACTGAAGGGTTTCAAGCGGGCCCGGTTCAGAGCCTGACGCAACACCCGATCAATGGCATAGGGACGGCGCACGGCAAATTTGCCCGGTTCGCCAAAAAAAAGCAGCGGCGTGTCGGTGATCCCTTTGACAAAACTGAGCGCCTCCTGAAACGGGATGACCGCCTCCTGGCTCAAGGGAATATCACGGGGGGGGAAAGAGCCGGTTCTGGGTAGATGCACCACCCGTTTGGGCAGTTCGATATGGCTGCGATGCAGGTTGAGTACCTCCATTTTGCGCATGCCGGTGCTCAGGATGATGCGCACAACCCAACCCAGCATGGGGTTGCTGTGGCGGTTGCAGGCGGTGATCAGGCGCAACCGCTCGCCGGGGCGCAGTTGCCGACCACGCCCATGCACCTCCAGCGGATCGGCTACCGAACGCAGCGGGTTACCGGTCAGTTGTACCTGCCAGACGGTGATGGCGGTTTCGATGACCTGGGTGAGCAGGTTCAAATCGCGGCTGACCGTGCTGGCCGAAGCCTCCTGCATGCGGGTGGCGCGAAACTGCGTCAGCAACAGGGGGGTCAGCTCGCTGAGCGGTATTGCCCCCAGGCGCGTACTCAGGTGCTGCGCGATACGGCTCTCCTGGGCATAGGTCACCGGCGATTTTGTGCTGGCGATCTCCGTCAGATACCGCTGCAACAGATCCTGCAGGGTCAGGGTGGTGAGCTCCAGCGCGGCATGGTCGGGCGAATTGTCTTCCATGGTCGATAGCGTTTTCCAGGGTACGGTCAAAACAGGTTGAAAGTATCAACTAAAGCTTATAACGCAGTTGACCCCACGCTGGCAATCGTATCAAAAGAGTAAAATTCGGTGCAAATGATCGGGGCCGATTGCTGAAATGGCGGGATTGTGCTATGAATCGCCTCCAGGCTTGCTCTACGACCAGAAAGAATTTTATCGATGGGATTGCCGTCCAGACAGATACCAGAAACAACGGGAAAGCTCAGCAAAGCGGAAATCAACGAGTTGCCGATTCGCAAGTGGGAGGGACCGATCAATCTGATTGACTCGGATGACCAGTTGCGGGACGCGGTGATGCAGTTGCGCAACGAACAGGTGATTGGATTCGATGTGGAGACCCGACCGGCCTTCAAAAAAGGGATCAGCTATCGCCCCTCGCTGATCCAGATGGCCGGAACCGACTATGTCAACATTTTTCAACTGCCCCGGTTGACCTCCTACGATCCGCTGAGCGACCTGCTCAGTGATCAGGAAATCCTGAAAGTGGGTGTCGGGCTGGTCAATGATTCGCAACACCTGCAGTCCGTCTTCCCCTTTCAGCCCAAAAAAATGTTGGACTTGAGCGAGGTGACGCGCCGCGTGGGCATCGAAAGTTATGGTCTGCGCAGCCTTTCGGCCCACTTTTTGGGCTTTCGCATCTCCAAACGGGCCCAGTGTTCCAACTGGGACAGCCGGGAACTGCGCCCGTTTCAGATTTCCTATGCGGCGACAGATGCCTGGGTGAGTCGGGAGATCTATCTGGCAATGCAACAACAGGGCTTGTTGTTGGCCCCCTGAAGTCGGAATGCTGCCCCCCCAGCCACTCTCCCACGTGTGAGAGAGGGCTGGGGGGGTATGACACAGATTACAGACCGGGGCGGTCCTCCTCGGACATATCCAGGGAGTTCAACAGATTGGTCAGTTCGCGCACGTGGCTGCCCTCTTCCTGGACAGCGTCGAAACAGTGCGCTTTTACCTCGGCGTCGGTGCTCTCATTGGCGAGGTTTTCGTAGTTCTGCACGGCCTGCTTTTCATAGCCGATGGCCAACTCCAAAACTTGGCGCACGGTACCGTTGGTGATGGTGTGCAGGTCGGCGTCGCTGATGGTCGCTTCGGCATCACTCTCCAGTGCGCGCACGAAGCTGTCCACGTCCAGACCCTGGGCGCAGGGGGCCTTCTTGATTTTGGCAACCAGTTGGTTGGCGTGATCATCCTCCATCCCCGAAAGCTTGATAAAGAGCATACGGGATTCGTCATCCCGGGTAATCTCTGCGGCTTTACTGTAGAACGCAGAGGCTTTCATTTCGTGGCGCAGTGCATCCCTGAAAAACTGAATAGCAGCTTGCATGAGTCCCTCCAAGGTGATGTCATGGACAAAGAAATTGCGTGCCCGAAAGGTCAAACGGGCCACAATCCGACCGAAATTTATTAAGGCATAGATTGACAATAAATTCAACATTCGGTGATACTTTGATGAAGTTTGGAAGGATTCCATCCATAAAAACAGGAGGATACTATGGTAAGAGCGGGCTTTTGGCATCCGTTGGAGGGCGGGCGGATACAGTGCGATTTATGTCCGCGACATTGCCAATTGGCGGAGGGGCAGCGCGGCTTTTGTTTTGTGCGGGCCAATGAACAAAATCAAATGGTATTGACGACCTATGGTCGATCCAGCGGCTTTTGTATCGATCCGGTGGAAAAAAAACCGCTGCACCACTATTTGCCGGGAACGCCAATTTTATCGTTTGGTACAGCGGGGTGTAATTTGGCCTGCAGTTTTTGCCAGAATTGGGATATCAGCAAGGCGCGGCAGATGGATCGCTTGGCCGCCTTTGCCGCGCCAGAGGCGGTAGCACAGGCGGCAGCGCACAGCGGGTGTCGCAGCGTGGCCTACACTTACAACGAGCCGATTATTTTTTTGGAATATGCGGTGGATGTGGCCAAAGCCTGCCGGGCGCGTGGGGTGCAGTCGGTGGCGGTGACGGCGGGTTATATCGATCCAGAACCGGCGGCGCTTTTTTTTGGGGCGATGGATGCGGCCAATGTGGATTTGAAGGCGTTCAGCGAATCCTTCTACTACCGTTTGACCGGCGGCCATCTGCAGCCGGTTTTGGAGGTGCTGGAGTATCTCAAGCGTGAAACCTCGGTGTGGATTGAGTTGACGACACTGTTGATTCCAGGCGAAAATGATTCCACTGCCGAGTTGGAACGTTTGACGCAGTGGGTGGTGGAGCGTCTGGGGCCAGAGGTTCCGCTGCATTTTTCCGCCTTTCATCCCGACTGGAAGATGACCGACAAGCCGCGCACGCCGTTGGAGACGGTGCAGCGGGCGCGGCAGATTGCCCTGGCCAATGGGGTGCGTTATGCCTATACCGGCAACGTGGTGGATCCGGAGGGGAGCATCACCCACTGCCATCACTGTGGCGCGCGTTTGATTGAGCGCATCGGTTACGAGATCAAGGCGTGGCGACTCGATGCAGAGGGGTGTTGCCATGCCTGCAAGAGCCCCTGTGCCGGGCGATTTGAGTCCAGACCGGGCACCTGGGGCAACCGGCGGGCGCCCATTCGCATTGGTGTGTGATACTGTTGGTGCCGTTGAACGTGGCAATTTCCCCCTGTCTGACCTATGCTGCAGGGGTGCGGGCTATCGCAACGGGATGACAAGCGGGTCCGGCCTGATGGTCGAACAACCTTTCGAGAGGAGCGGGTAAAACAGGATGAAACTCTCTTTTGCGGCTACACGGGGTTGGGCTGTGCGTTTCTCTCTGCTGCTGTTGCTGTTGGGGGGGCTGAGCGGGAGTCTGCCCGCCCAGGCGGCGCATGGCATCAGTCTGGATGGACACCTGAAGTATGGTGCCGATTTTCAGCGTTTTGCCTACACCTCGGAGAAGGCGGTGGTCGGGGGTACCTTGACCCTGCACTCCCTGGGCACCTTCGACAAGATGAATCCCTACACCTTGAAAGGAACGCCGCCTGATCTGCTCGCGGGGCTGCTGTTTGAGACGCTCACCATCCAATCGATGGATGAGCCGTTTGCCCAATATGGTCTGCTGGCCAAGGATATTCAGG
This sequence comes from Magnetococcales bacterium, assembly GCA_002753095.1. Taxonomy (GTDB): domain Bacteria; phylum Pseudomonadota; class Magnetococcia; order Magnetococcales; family Magnetaquicoccaceae; genus Magnetaquicoccus. Next base: position 6,114 of record PDZU01000012.1, on the reverse strand, counting down.
TAGCGGCGGATGGTTTGTCGGTAACCTATCAACTGCACGAGCAGGCACGTTTTTCCGATGGCACGCCGGTGACGGCGGAAGATGTGGTCTACTCCTTCAACGTGTTGCGTTCCGACAAGGCCCATCCGCTTTATCAAAGCTATTGGCAGGATATCAAAGCGGTACAGGCCCTGGATAAGATGCGGGTTCGCTTTGAATTCAGTCAAAAAAACCGTGAACTGCCGATGATCACCGGCGAGATGCCGGTGTTGAACCGGGCTTTTTACGCCAAATATCCCTTCGAGAAGGGGGATTTGACGGTGCCGGTGGGTTCGGGGCCTTATGTGGTGGAGGCCTTTGATCCGGGCAAGAGCATCACCTATCGGCGCAATGCCCAGTATTGGGGCAAGGCGTTGCCGGTACGGCGCGGCCAGTATAACTATGCGCGCATTGTGGTGAAATATTTCAAGGATCCGGTGGTGGCGCTGGAGGGGTTCAAGGCGGGAGAGTTTGATTTTATCTTTGAGAACAACTCCAAGCAGTGGGCGCGGGATTATGTGGGGGAAAAGTTTGACCAAGGCAGAATCCGCAAGGAGAGCCTGCCGCACAAGCAGGGGGCGGGCATGCAGGGTTGGATCTTCAACCTGCGCCGACCGCTGTTCCAGGACAAACGGGTGCGTCAGGCGCTGACTTTGGCGCTGGATTTTGAGTGGAGCAACGAAAATCTGTTCCACAATCAATACCGCCGTTCCGACAGCTATTTTTCCAATTCGGATCTGGCGGCGCAGGGCAAGCCTGCAGCGGAGGAGTTGGCGCTGTTGGAACCGTTGCGCGGGCAACTGGATCCGGCGGTGTTTGCCGCAGTACAACCGCCCCCCAGCACGGCGGCGCCTGGTTCCCTGCGGGCCAATCTGCGCCGGGCGGCGGAGTTGCTGAAAGAGGCCGGCTGGCAGTTGGGTGGTGACGGTCTGCTGAGCAAGGGGGGACAGCCCTTCAAGGTGGAGATGTTGCTCTCCTCTCCGGCTTTTGAACGGGTGATGGCCCCCTATGCCGCCAATTTGAAAAAATTGGGGGTGGAGTTGAACTATCGCACGGTGGATCTCTCCCTGTACCAACGTCGCCTGGACAGTTTTGATTTTGACATGGTGGTACATACCTTTGCCCAGTCGCAATCGCCGGGCAATGAACAGCGGGACATGTGGCAGTCGGCCAGTGCCGATATTCAGGGCAGCCGCAACCTGATTGGCCTGAAGGATCCGGCGGTCGATGCCCTGGTGGAAAAGATCATCTATGCCGAGAGTCGGGAGGCGTTGCGCACCGCCTGTCGTGCCTTGGATCGGGTTTTGCTGGCCGGTCACTATCTGGTGCCCAACTGGTACCTGAACTATTATCGGGTGGCCTATTGGCACCATCTGCAGCGCCCGGAACAGTTGCCTTTGTACTATTCGGCAGAGGGGTGGCTCTTTTCGTGGTGGATTCGCGATCCGGCCCTGGCGCCGCAACCGTCGTTGTCCAAGGAGAAACCGTGAGCGCCTATATCGTGCGGCGGTTGCTGCTGATGATCCCCACCCTGCTGGGTATTCTGGGGGTGACCTTTGCGGTGATTCAGTTTGTGCCGGGCGGTCCGGTGGAGCGGATGATCGCCCTGCTGGAACACCGTTCCGGTGGTGGTACTGCCGGTGGCGGAGGGTTGGAAATTTCTGCAGGCGGCAGCAGCGGTGGTCTCTATCGCGGCAACCGTGGGGTGGCCAGCGAACAGGTGGAGGCGTTGCGGCAACTGTATGGCTTCGATCAACCCGCCTGGGAGCGCTTCGTGCAGATGGTCTGGAACTATCTGCGCTTTGACTTTGGCGAATCCTACTACCATCACAAGCGGGTGGTGGATCTGGTCATCGACAAACTGCCGGTCTCCATCTCTCTGGGTCTGTGGACCTTCCTGTTGACCTACCTGATCAGCATTCCCCTGGGCATTCGCAAGGCGGTACGGCATGGCAGCCGTTTTGATGCCCTGACTTCGACCATCATTCTGGTGGGATACTCCATTCCGGGTTTTGTGCTGGGCGTGTTGTTGATCGTTTTGTTTGGTGGCGGGAGCTTTTGGGATCTGTTTCCCTTGCGGGGCTTGGTCTCCGACAACTGGGACTCTCTCTCCTGGCCGCTGCGTATCGTGGATTATCTGTGGCACATGACCTTGCCGATCATTGCTTCCATGGTTGGTTCCTTTGCGGTCATGACCATGCTGACCAAAAACAGTTTTCTGGAGGAGATCTCCCGGCAATATGTGCTGACTGCCCGGGCCAAAGGGTTGTCGGAACGGGCAGTTTTGTACCGCCATGTCTTTCGCAATGCCATGATTCCCCTGATTACCGGTTTTCCGGGCTCCTTTGTGGCGGCTTTTTTTAGCGGTTCGCTGTTGCTGGAGACCATTTTCAGTCTGGATGGGTTGGGTCTGTTGGGGTACGAATCGGTGATCAATCGGGATTATCCGGTGGTGATGGCCACGCTCTACTTTTTTACCTTGTTGGGATTGTTGACAAAATTGTTGACCGATCTGACCTATATGCTGGTGGATCCCCGGATCACCTTTGATCGGGCTGCCTGAGTCTGTCGGGGTATTGGTCGGGTGAGTCCGAATCTTGCATCATTCCACTGTCGTGTCGTGCAACCCCTTATTTTTTGCAACCGAGAGCAAACCATGTCCAACAGCCTGATGGAGGAGCCGAGGCTCTTTTCGCTGTGCATTCCGAGCTACAACCGAGGCCGCAAGGCTTTGCAGCGTGTGGAGGAGCTTTTGCCCACCTTGGCGGCGGGGTGGGAGTTGTTGCTGTTGGATAACGGTTCTCACGAAGAGCGGGAGCATTATGATCGTATCGCCGAACTGGCGGCAGACAACCCTTGTCTGCGCTATGTGCGTCATGCCAGCAATCGGGAGTTTCATGGCAATTTTCTCGCCTGTCTGGAGTTGGCGCGTGGTGATTGGCTGATGATCTCCAGTGACGAGGATTGCCCGCAGACCGAGGTTATCCGGGGTTTGTTGCCGGAGATGCAGGCGCGCAGCAATTTGGGGGTTGTGCGGGGGGCTTTGCCCTATCACACCCGCCCGGAGAGCTATTATCGGGCCGGGAGCGAGGCGTTGACCCAATATGGTATCGCCAACACCTATATCACGGGCACTTTTTATCATCGTGCCTTGCTCGAACAGAAGGGGATCTTGCAGCGCCTGCGCGAAAATATCGCCGCCCATCGCCTTTATCCGCACCTTTATCTGGAGTTGTTGACTGGCAGCCTGTGTGATATTTGGGTCAGTGCGCAGGTGGTGGCCACGGTTGGTGAGCCGCAGCAGAGTGGCAGCACTGCCGGGCAATCGGCACGTTACCATTCGGCCTATTCGTTGGGCAGTCGTTTGGATCTGGTCATCTCCCTGCGAGATGCGCTGCTGGAGGCGGTGCATCTGTTGGGGCAACCTTTTGATGTCAATCTGTTTTGCCATTTGTATTGGCAGTTGTGCGCCGAGACTTTTCGCTTGATCAGCGAGGTCAATGCGCCGGTTTATCTGGATTATGGTTTGCATCCGGGTTTGACGCGCAAGGGGTGGCTCTATTTTTGTGCGGCGGCCATCAGCCATTATCCGAAGCTGCATCCGTACAAGGAGCGGATTTTGGCAGAGTTGGCGCGTATTTATGGGCAATTTTGTGCTCCGCCGCAGGGGGAAGGGGTGCGGGATGCGCAGCAGTTTACGGCGCTGTTGGCCGAGATGAAGAGTGCCACCGGCAAAAGCGACAGTTTTCTGGAGGCGGTGTTTCGTCTGGAGGCGGCGGGCAATTTAAGCGAGTTGGGACGATTCATTCAGAGTGCCCCTTTCAATGCCCAAGAGATGGTGGCTGCTTTGGGGCAATTGTTGGCACATGGGCGTGATCGGGCGGCCTTTGTCTTGGCTTTGTTGCTGAAAAAACGGGGGCATCGCCATCCGTCTGTGCTGTTGGCCCTGGCGTTGGGCGGGGCGGTCTGGAACCATGCCACGGTGTGGGCCGAGGCAGTGGCCGAGTTGCCAAGCCTGGTGGAGGCGATGGAGGGGAGCAACAGACGTCGTTTTTATCTGCGCCAATTGGTGCCAGCTTTGAGTTGGCCGTTGCAAAAGGCGGCCACAGAGGGGGATGTGGGGCGGATCAGGCAGTTGTTGGCGGTGGTTCATGCGGCAGCACCCGATTTGCGCGGCTTGTTCAAGGAAAATCCGCTGGCCTTGGATCTTTTTGCGGTCGAGGCGCAGCAGTGGTGCCGGGAGCAGGCGGGAATTATCCTGACCCTGCTCTATCGTGATCAGGCGTGGTTTCCGGTGGTGTGAGTAGGGAGGGTATGCGCATGAAGGCAGTGATATTGGCGGGTGGGTTGGGAACACGTCTGAGCGAAGAGACCGCCGTGCGGCCCAAGCCGATGGTGGAGATTGGTGGACGGCCTATTTTGTGGCATATCCTGAAGATGTACGCCCATTATGGTGTCAATGATTTCATCCTCTGTTGCGGCTACAAGGGGTATTATATCAAGGAGTATTTTTCCAATTATTTCCTGCATATGTCGGATGTGACCTTTGACATGCGCGACAATCGCATGGAGGTCAAGCAGCAGCGTGCCGAACCCTGGCGGGTCACCCTGGTGGATACCGGGGAACAGTCGATGACCGGCGGACGTTTGTTGCGGGTGGCCCCTTATCTGCAGGGGGAAGAGGCTTTTTGTTTCACCTATGGCGATGGGGTCAGTGATCTGGATATTGCGGCGTCGCTTGCCTTTCATCGTCAGCATGGCAAGTGGGCCACCCTGACGGCGGTGCGTCCCTCCAGCCGTTTTGGTCTGTTGGAGTTGCAGGCGGGGCGGGTGCTCTCATTTCAGGAAAAGCCCCGTTATGATGGTTCGGTGGTCAATGGGGGATTTTATGTGCTATCGCCCCAGGTTTTGCGGTATTTGCGGGATGATGGCACCATTTGGGAGCAGGGACCGTTGCAACAGTTGGTGAGCGAGGGCCAGTTGATGGCTTATGAGCATAGCGGTTTTTGGTATCCCATGGACACTTTGCGTGACAAGCAGTATTTGGAGGAGTTGTGGGCTTCGGGGCAGGCGCCTTGGCGCAAGTGGGCGCAGCCATGAACGAAATGGGGAGTGTCACAGGGCGGGTGGAGCATGCCTTTTGGCAGGGCAGGCGGGTTTTGTTGACTGGTCATAGTGGTTTCAAGGGGGGGTGGTTGGCTCTTTGGTTGTTGCGGATGGGGGCCAAGGTGTGTGGTGTGGCTCTGGCACCGCCCAGTTGTCCCAATCTGTTTGAGGAGGCTGGTATTGGTGCGGCGATGCCGAGCCATCTGGTGGACATTCGTGATTTGGCGGGGCTGCAGTCGGTGCTGCAGGCGTGGCAACCGGAGATTGTGATCCACATGGCGGCGCAGGCGTTGGTGCGGGCTTCTTACAGCGACCCGGTGGGCACCTATACCAGTAATGTGTTGGGTACGGTGCATGTATTGGAGGCGGTACGGCATACGGCGTCGGTGCGGGTGGTGATCAATGTAACCAGCGATAAATGTTATGAAAATCGCGAGTGGTACTGGGGTTACCGGGAAGAGGAGGCCATGGGGGGCCATGATCCGTACAGCAGCAGCAAGGGGTGTGCGGAGTTGGTGAGCAGTGCCTACCGTCGTTCTTTTTTTCAGGCCAGTGGCGTTGCCTTGGCTTCGGTGCGGGCGGGTAATGTGATTGGTGGTGGGGACTGGGCTCAGGATCGTCTGGTACCGGATATTTTGCGGGCTTTTGCGCGGGGGGAGGCGGTGGTGATCCGTCATCCGCAGGCGTTGCGTCCCTGGCAACATGTGTTGGAGCCGTTATCGGGTTATTTGTTGTTGGCGCAGCGTCTGTTTGCCGAGGGGGAGCGGTTTGCCGGGGGGTGGAATTTTGGTCCGCAGGATGGGGACGTGCGCCCGGTGCAGTGGGTTGTGGAGCGGATGTGTCGGGCGTGGGGTGAGGGGGCGACTTGGCGGGGTGATGGTGGGGTGGTGCATCCGCATGAGGCCCATTTGTTGCGTTTGGACAGCAGCAAGGCGCGCATGCGTCTGGGTTGGCAATCGCGTTGGCCGTTGGCGATTGCGTTGCAGCAGT